>CAYNXM010000061.1:0-13722 GCA_964401105.1 uncultured Lyngbya sp.
ACAAAGACCAACTCGGCGATCGGATTATTGGAACATTTGCCAATTGCGCCGGCGGAACCACCCCCTGGGGAACCGTATTAAGCGCCGAAGAAAACTTTCAAGCCTATGTCCCCGAAGCGGTTTACCCCGATGGTACACCCTATGCTCCGTCAGAAAAGCCCTTTTCCGCCAAATTAGGGGGAATGGGAAATGTATTTGGACTAGCGGGTCATAAATACGGTTGGATTGTTGAAGTCGATCCAGCGAACCCTAATGATTATGGCACAAAACATACCTGGCTCGGCCGCTATCGCCATGAAGCAGTGGGTATTCGCGTCGAAGCCGGTAAACCTTTAGCCTTTTATTCTGGATGCGATCGCCGAGGGGGCCATCTGTATAAATTTGTTAGCCGGGACAAAGTCAAAGATCCCCAAGATAAAGCCAACTCAGGCTTACTCGAAAATGGCACACTATATGCCGCTCAATTTAACCCCGATGGCACAGGTCGCTGGATTGCCTTAACCCCCAAAACCCCCGTTAATCCAAACTTACCCAGTGTTCATACCGGAGGAATGATCGGTTTACCCAAACGACCCGAAGGCGGTATGATCCCGATCGGCAACGATGAAGAAATTGAGACCTATCGCGCCTCACATCAAACCTTAGGCGATCTTTACACCGGGACTGGCGAAGAAATTCAGGGGGCGATTTTAATTGATGCTCATCTGGCAGCTAGTGCCGCTGGAGCCACTTGTGCCGCCCGTCCCGAGGACACCGATGTTGCCCCCGATGGGGCCTTATTTATCGCCTTCACCTCCGGCTTTCCCAATGACAGCACCGGTAGCCCCGACCAACGGATTTTTATCGGGCCCAATGGAGAAACTCCTTATGAATCCGGTTGGATAATGGGCCTAGTTGAACAGAAAAATCAACCCGATGCCAAAACATTCCACTGGCAAATGGTTGCCACAGGGGGAGAAGTCGCCGATGGAGGTTTAGGATTTTCTAACCCCGATAACCTAGAATTTGATCCCCAAGGCAACCTGTGGATGGTGACTGATATTTCCACCGGGATGCACAATCAACCTGTCGGGATGGAACGAATCAATCAATCGGGTCAACCCATGAATTCAAAGGAAATCCTCGGAATCTATGGTAACAATTCTCTCTGGTTTTTCCCCACCCCAAACGGATCGACCGCAACCCCCCATTTATTCGCCACAGGCCCGATGGAATGCGAGTTATGCGGCCCCTTTTTCACCCCCGATAGCCAAACCTTGTTTATTGCCGCCCAACATCCTGGAGAAGCCTATGGCATTCGTCAAAATATGGCGGCCGAAACCCGAGAATTTGCCATTACCACCACCAGCGGAGAGAAATTCATCCAAACCCGTCTAGTTCCCCTCGGTTCCAACTGGCCCGGTCTACAACCCAACGATCCCCCCTTACCCGCCGTTGTTGCCATTCGTCGTACGAATTCTAAACAAATTATTTAACCAAAATTTCTGTCATTTTTTGTATGGGCTCAACGGCTTCTCTGCCCAGAATTGAAAGGATTTTCAGCGATCCATGACTTCCATAAAATTGCTATGGATGATATGGTAATATTGGTTCAATCGAGCTGGGGACTCCCTTGCTTTGTGTTATTTTTAGGTCGGTGTGAGATTAGAGATGATGAACAAGATTTTATTGAACGTACTGAAGCAGAGTTCTGGGATTCTTGGGGTGACTCTCGCCCTATCGAGTGCTGCTCTAGCAACTGAAGCTTCATCTGCTGGATCGGTATCTGTCTTGGACTCTGGATCGGAGCAAGCAGAAGTCGAAACCGTAACTCCTATTGCAGTCAATGGTGAGGCTCCAGCTCAAATCAGCGTTCCGGGATTTTCTGTGTCTCAATCTGCTGAGTATCAAATGGCTCAGGTAGAGACCTCAGAAGTCGGAGTATCTGAACTCGAGCAAGTTACGATTTATGCTGAGGAAGCCGACAGCATGGATCAGGTGACTTCCGTCTCTCAACTGTCTGACGTACAACCCACAGACTGGGCTTTCCAAGCGCTACAGTCCTTGGTTGAACGTTACGGTTGTATTGCGGGTTATCCAGACGGAACTTACAAAGGTAACCGGGCAATGACTCGTTACGAGTTTGCCGCTGGTTTAAACGCCTGTTTAGAGCGGGTAAATGAACTCATTGCCGCCTCCGTCGCCAACCTCGTGACTCGGGAAGATTTAGCCGTCCTGCAACGACTGCAAGAAGAATTTGCTGCTGAATTAGCCGCCCTGCGAGGTCGCGTACTGGCCCTCGAAGCGCGCACTGCTGAACTCGAAGCCAATCAATTCTCTACTACAACAAAACTGAGTGGGGAAGTGATTTTCCAAATCGGCGACAGCTTTGGCGAGCGAGCAACATATAACGTTCTCGGTGACCAAGGCCCCGATGGTACGGGTTTAGTGGGAGAAGATGATGACCCCACTCAAACCTATTTTGGTTATCGGGTTCGTCTCAACTTCGATACCAGCTTTACCGGAAAAGATCGGTTGCGGACTCGTTTACAAGTTGTTGATCTTCCCAACTTTAGTAACGCGAGTTTGCTTAACACCCTGATGGCTCGTCAAATTGTGGAGGGAAGTACTGATGGAGATATTACCCTAGATGATTTGGTCTACAGTTTCCCCGTATTTAACGAGAAAGGTCAGGTTTTAATTGGGGCTAATAGCTTAGACTTAGACGACTTGCATGACCCCATGACCCCTAGCGGCTATAACGCTCCTGGGGCGGGTGCAGTTTCCCGTTTTAGCCGATATAACCCGACCGTCTACCGTGGTCCTGAAGGAACGGGGTTAGTGTTTAAGTATGACTTTAGTGATGCGTTCCGACTGAACATGGGTTACTTAGCTGGTAACGCTGCTGATGCCAATAATGGTGCTGGTTTATTCAATGGAAGTCATACCGCAGCCGCTCAGTTTGTTGTTTCACCCACAGATAGTTTTCAGTTTGCCATTTCTTACGACCGTCGCTACTATACCGGTGGCGATGTCTTTCTCACAGGAGACACCGGTAGCTTCATTGCCACTCGTCCCTTTGGAGATAATGCCACTACAACTGATAACCTCGGTTTTGAAATGAATTGGGGTATTTTGAGTGGTCTTGAACTGGGCGGTTGGTTTGGTGCCACTTGGGCCGATCAGAAAGATGGCGGTAGCGACAATGCCACAATTCTCAACTGGGGAGCCTTCCTGGCGTTTCCTGATGCCTTTAGCGAAGGGGATCTCGGTGCTATTTTTGTCGGTATGCCTCCAAAAGTCACCGAACATGATATCAATGCTTTAGAAGACAACGACACCACAATTCATATCGAAGCCTTCTATCGCTTCCAAATGAATGACTACATCGCCATTACACCTGGTGTGTTTGTTGTCACCAACCCAGAGCACAACGATAACAACGATACGATTGTTGTCGGAACTCTGCGGACTCAATTCCGCTTCTAAGATGAATGAATTTATCTGATGTATTAGAGACGTTTAGTAGCAACGTCTCTTTTTTTGTCTGGAGTTATCTCTAGTGTTTGCGATCTCTATCTATTTTTGCTCAAGGGATTGAGGCTTTGTCCCGTATAATTCAAGAACATCTCCAAGTTATCCCGTTTAAATCAAAATTAATGAAAGTTGCAATTACAGGTGCTACAGGCTTTGTTGGCAGTCGTTTAGTTGAACGGTTGAGCGCAACAGGACATCAAGTATTAGTCTTTAGTCGTAACTCAGACAAAGCCCAACGTGTCTTTCCCAAATCGGCTTATCCTCAACTCGAAATTGTCAGTTATACCCCCACTCAACCCGGTTCATGGCAAGATGCCATCGCCGGATGTGATGGTGTTGTAAACTTAGCGGGGGCGGCTTTAGCCGATGAACGTTGGACACCCGAACGCAAACAAGAAATTATTAATAGTCGGGTTAAATTAACTGAAAATATCGTCAGTGCGATTGTCAATGCTAATCCCAAACCCACTGTACTCGTGAATGCCTCGGCGGTTGGCTATTACGGAACCAGTGAAACAGCAACGTTTGACGAAACCAGCCCCAGTGGAGAGGATTTTCTCGCTGAAGTGTGTCAACGTTGGGAAGCCGCCGCCAACAAGGTGAAAGATAGTGAGACTCGACTGGTGATTATTCGGATTGGAATTGTCATGGGAATGGGAGGTGCTTTAGAAAAAATGCTGACTCCCTTTAAACTGTTTGCCGGAGGGCCACTGGGAGACGGAAATCAGTGGTTTTCTTGGGTGCATCGGGATGATTTAGTCAATTTAATTATTCATAGTTTGACCCATCCAGAAATTGAAGGAGTATTCAATGGTACTGCCCCCAACCCAGTCAGAATGAAGGAATTCTGCCAAAGTTTAGGTCAAGTGATTAATCGTCCCTCTTGGTTACCCGTGCCTGCTTTTGCCTTAGAAGCAATATTAGGAGATGCGGCTAAACTGGTATTAGAAGGGCAGCAAGTATTACCCAAAAAAACCCAACAGACCGGATTTGAATATAAATATCCCCAGCTTGAACCTGCGTTGAGAGAAATTTTAGGTTAGTACTGTGATGGGTCATTAGTGAAAGTGTTTTCAACGGGGTTGCACAAAACTTAATTAGTCAAGGAATTCCGGCTGTAGTTGCGATGCAATATTCGATTCAAGTGGATGCTGCTAGTGCTTTTTCTGAGGATTTTTACCGCTCTCTTGGAGAAAAAGAAGCGTTGGCGATCGCACTCAAAAAGGGACAAAGTGCAATCGGAATTGAAGACAATCAATGGTATCGTCCGGTATTATATTTACGCTGGGAGGATAATGAAGGGGGGCAATTATTTAAGTCTTTGATAAATCTAGAAAAATTCGGCAACTAATTGAAGAAGCGAAAACTTGGCGGAGTGGAAAGCCCGACCGCCAAAGTTTTTAAAACGATGTCAACGGTATTCGCGTGGTGTGCGGATTTGCCGATCCTTAACCCCCAATTCTGATATCATTGGCTAATTTAATATTTAGAAATATGGGCGATGAAACCCAAATTTATGTAGCCCCCCAGCCCCCAACCTATGGGGCAGCAAGAACTTGAAGTCCCCCACGGTTGGGGGAAACACGGGGGCATTGAGGGATCTGGGTTAGTTATGGGCAATGAAGCTGGCGATTCAGTGCAACTGGGGCGAGAACGTGATGATATACAATAGATAGACCAATCGCTTCTCAAAGATCTGATCCACCTTCATATTACAGTGCAGTATTTGCAATGGTTTCTCCTCACTCCCAAAACACCCACATTCATCACGCCCGCAACAGTCTACGACAGTCTTTGTCTCGGATTTCCCAAATGCGGCGACAAAAAGGGAAAGATACAGAATTGCAAGCCACTCTACAAACTCAGTTAGAGATATTAAATGCGAGCTTAAAAAAGCTGGATCAATGTTTAATTCGGATTGCGGTATTTGGCTTAGTCAGTCGGGGAAAGTCGGCGGTTTTAAATGCGTTGTTGGGAGAAAGTTTACTGCAAACAGGCCCCCTGAATGGCGTAACTCAATGGCCCCGTTCAGTGCGTTGGGATGTAACGATCGATAACAGTTCTCAAGATAATATCATCCCCGTGGAACTGATTGATACACCGGGATTGGATGAAGTGGGGGGAGAAGTTCGGGGAGAGATGGCACGGGAGGTGACTCGCCAAGCCGATTTAATTCTGTTTGTGGTTTCAGGGGATTTAACTCGCACCGAACATGATGCCTTGTGTGAACTGCGTTTGGCGCAAAAACCCTTAATTGTGGTCTTCAACAAAATTGATTTATATACCGAAGCAGAACAAGCGGCAATTGTCGAGAATCTGCGACAAGTTGTGTCAGAGGCAAAAACATCGAAAATTGCTTTACAAGCCCCTTCGAGGTTGAATAACGCCGTCTTAGAGGTGGTTAAGGTGGCGGCTGAACCAGCTCCGATACCTGTACGGGTGCAATGGCCGGATGGTCGAGTCACCTCTCAATGGGAACCTCAACCTGCCAATATTGAAGAATTACGGCAAATGATTGTCAGTACGCTGCGGCGAGAAGGGCGATCGCTATTGGCACTCAATGCATTGGTTCAAGCGCGATCAGCAGAAAAAACCATCGCTTATGAAACGGTGCAATTGCAACAAGAAGAAGCGGATGATTTAATTTGGCAATTTACTAAGTATAAAGCATTGGCGGTGGCGTTTAACCCCATTGCTATTTTAGATGTATTGGGTACCTCGATGGCGGATTTATTACTGATTCGTTCCCTCGCTCGATTATATGGCTTACCGATGACGAGTTATGAAGCGGGAAAATTATTACAGAAAATTTTACTCAGTTCAGGGGGGATGTTACTGGCAGAATTAGGGAGTGGTTTACTGTTAGGCTTTGGTAAAAGTGCGGCGGGGTTAGCCACAGATATTTCAACCTATGCCGGGGTTGCCATCACTCAAGCTTCGATAGCGGCTTACGGGACGTATACTGTAGGTAAAGCAGCTCAAGTTTACCTCGAACAAGGCTGTACCTGGGGAGAATTTGGCATTGATACCGTGATTCAAGAGATTCTCAATCAAGTCGATAAAGATACAGTTATTCATCAACTGAAGCAGGAGTTAAAAATTTAAATGAGCCTGAGATGGATGAAAAATAATATTTTTACTATTTTGAGATTAAGCGCTCAATTATTGGGGGGATTGTATTGATGCTAGTTATAGCAATAAGTGATTGTGTCGTTAAAGATTTAATCAGTTTATGAGTTATTTGTTGTTAATATTCTTGCTATAACAGTATTAATTATAGATCGCTCAAGGGCTTCACTTCTCTAATTCATTAAAAGTGTTACTGATAAGGTAGAAAATAGCTTTATGGAAAAACAGCAACAATCTAATACTTATCGTGGAGATATTTTAGTGATTGATGATACTCCGGCTAATTTAAGGTTACTCGTCAATCTCTTGAGTCGTAAAGGATATAAAGTCCGGGCATTACCCAGTGGCAGAATCGCATTAGCAGGAATTCATGCCGCAATCCCTGATTTGATTTTACTGGATATTATGATGCCAGATATGGATGGTTATGAAGTTTGTAAGCAGTTAAAATCAGATGAAAAAACACGGGAAGTTCCTGTGATTTTTATTAGTGCCCTGCATGAAGTTTTGGATAAAGTCAAGGCTTTTTCGATTGGAGCCGTAGACTATGTCACGAAACCCTTTAACGCACAAGAAGTGATTGCCCGAGTTGAAACCCATCTAGAAAATAAATTCTTACAAGAACGTTTACAACTTAAAAACAGGGAGCTATCTCAAACATTAGAAGAATTAAAAACGGCTCAAGAACATATTATCAAGTCTGAAAAAATGGCGGCTTTAGGGCAGCTCGTTGCCAGTATCGCCCATGAAATTAATACTCCCTTAGCGGCGATTCAAGCCTCTAGTGGCAATAGTACTATCGCTTTAGATGAGTTTTTCTCGGTGTTACCGAAACTATTAAAGCGATTTAGCCAAGCAGAGCAACAAAAACTGTTTTTAGAGTTTTTGCAACGAGCCATTCAGAAGTCAAATTCAGCTTCCCCCAGAGACAAACGGCAGTTTAAACGAAATCTGACTACTCTGTTAAAATCAGAAGGCATTGAAGCAGCAAGACGAATTGCGGATACATTAGTTGACATTAATATTTATGATGATATTGAGCCATTTTTAGAACTGTTCAAAGATCCTGATGTGGAGTGGCTTTTGCAAATTGCCTATAATTTAAGTCGTTTACAAACCAATAATCAAACCATTATTCAAGCCGTTGAACGAGCCTCAAAAGTGGTATTTGCATTAAAACGCTATGCTCGCTACGATCAAACAGGAGAGAAACAGTTTGTGCAAGTGAGTGAGGGTTTAGAAACAGTATTAGAACTCTATCATAACCAACTCAAGCAGGGTATTACAGTCATTCGTTCTCATCAACCTGTTCCTGCAATTGAGGGTTATCCAGACGAACTGAATCAAGTTTGGACGAATTTAATTCACAATGCCATTCAAGCCATGGACAACCAAGGCACACTCAATCTCTCAATCTTTCAACAGGATCATCATGTTGTGGTTGAGGTCGGCGATACAGGGTATGGCATTCCGCCAGAGATTCAAGATAAAATATTTGAACCCTTCTTTACGACAAAAGCTGTAGGCGAAGGCAGTGGACTCGGTTTAGATATTGTGAAAAAAATTATTGATAAACATCAAGGTAAAATTAAAGTACATAGCCAACCCCAACAAACCCTATTTCAAGTTTGGCTGCCCATTACAGAAGCTCAACTTTCTTAATCTTAAACGGATTTGCTAAGTTGAAGCAGAAATAAAAGTAATTTGATGATCTTTTGGTAGTCATAAATAACGTAAATTATGTCAAGTAAAGCCATTTTATGTGTCGATGATGAGGTGATTGTATTAGATAGCCTCAAAGAACAACTCAAACGGCGGTTTGGAAATCAATATTTGTATGAAACGGCTGAATGTGTGGAGGAGGCCTGGGAAATTATTGAAGAGTTGCAAGCAGAGGGAATTGAAATATTAACCATTATTTCAGATTGGCTCATGCCCGGTGTAAAAGGAGATGATTTCTTAATTCAAGTTCACCAGAAATTCCCAGATATTTTGACTGTGATGTTGACAGGACAAGCGGATGAAAGGGCGATTATTCGGGCAAAGGAAAAAGCTAATTTATACTGTTGTTTGTACAAGCCCTGGAATGAAGAAGAACTCGTACAGATTATTTCCTCAGCCTTAAAGTAATTCATGAATCCCATAGCAATTTTATGTATTGATGATGAATGGATGGTATTAGATGTTCTTTCAGAACAGCTTAGCCGCTGCTTGAAAGATCAAGAAACAATTGTGGCAGCAGAGACAGCAGAAGAAGCCTTAGAAGTCATCGAAGAATTGCAAGAAGAAGGATATGAAATTGCGGTTGTTATTGTTGATTATTATCTGCCTGGGATGACAGGCAGTGAGTTATTAGTTACGCTACAGAATCAACTCCCCCATACTTTAAAAATTTTACTAACTGGAAATATAAATCCAGAAAATTTTGAGGAAATCGTTCAGAAAACTAATTTATATCGCTATATTACTAAACCTTGGGATGAATTAGATTTACAGCTGACGATTCAAGAAGCAATTCGACGTTATCATCAAGATTTACAACTGGCTCAACAAAATCAAGCTTTAAAACGACTCAACGCCGATTTAGAAAAAAAAGTAACAGAACGAACGGCAGAATTATTAGCAGCAAATCATCAACTGCATCAACAAATCACGAAACTTCAATGGATGGAAGAAGAACTTCAATTTCTATTGAATTTAAGTCAAGCGATTAGTTCTGCACCGGATTTTGAAACCGCTATAGAAATTGCTCTGCAATCTCTTTGTCAACTAACCAGCTGGACTTATGGTGAAGTTTGGCTACCTTCTGTGGATGAAAAAGTCCTAGAATGTAGTCCAATTTGGTACTGTAATAATCGGGATAAAAATCCAGAAGAAATTGCTTCAATTTATCAATTTCGTCATCATTTAAGTGGGATTACATTTCAACCGGGAGAAGGTATTGCTGGGCGAGTTTGGCAAACAAAAAAAACGGAATGGATTCCGGATATTTATCAAAGTTTAGATTGTAAAAATATTCCCCCTGTCACCTATTCCCATTTAGTTCAACATCCCGCCAAAAATTATGGATTTCGCGCTCGCTTTGGGGTTCCCATTTTAGGGAATCCGGTTGATCAACCAGAAGATTTAATTTCTACCACCCAAGAACAAGTTATTTTTGGTTCTCCTGCTATCTTTAATCTTTCCGGATCTACTTGTTTATTAGGTCAAAATATTCATTCTCCAGTCTTAGCCGTATTAGTTTTTTTTATTACAGAGTCTCAGCCGGAAAATGAACGATATACTCAACTCATTTCAACCGTAACCACTCAGCTTGGCACTGTTTTACAACAGAAAAAAACGGAAGCCGGAATGAAAGCATTATTTGCGGCGATGACAGAAATTGTGATGGTTTTTGATCAAACCGGACGCTGTTTACAAGTTGCTCCGACAAATTTATCTCGCTTTTCACAATTTCCCCAAAAACTAATTGGAACAATATTACACGATCAATTTCCTTCGCCGGAAGCCGATCGATTATTACACAAAATTCATTTAGCTTTACAGACTCAACAAACCATTACGGTAGAATATAATCTAAAAATTCAACAGCAGAATATTTGGTTTTCTGCCAGTATTTCCCCCTTATCTGAAAAAACAGTGGTTTGGGTCTCTCAGGATATTAGCCATCGTAAACAAATGGAGGAAGAATTAAAAAGAAATGAAGAAAAATATCGTCATCTGATTCAAAATGTCAACTCTATCATTGTGCGCTGGGATGCGTTAGGATATATTCAATTTATTAATGCTTACGGTTTAGAATTCTTTGGTTACTCCGAAGCCGAAATAATCGGTAAAAATCTCAGCGAGACTTTGATTCCAAAAGTAGACACCTCTGGCCGAGATTTAAGTCAATTAAGTCAGCAAATTTGTCAAAATCCGGAAGAATATTCAATCTATGAAAATGAAAATATTTGCCGTAACGGTAAGCGAGTTTGGGTGACTTGGGTGAATCAACCCATTTACGATCAAAATGGTCGCCTAATTGAAATTCTTTCTGTTGCTACAGATACCACAGAACGCCGCCTGGCTGAAGAAGCACTGCGAGTAGAACAGGAAAAATCTGAACGATTACTCTTAAATATATTACCTCAAAAAATAGCAGAGCAGTTAAAGCAAACCAAAGGAGAAGTCATTGCTGAAAAATTTGATGAAGTCACCATTTTATTTGCTGATATTGTTGGCTTTACCCCCCTCTCTGAACGGCTACAACCGATGGAATTAGTCAAGTTACTCAATCATATTTTTTCGACTTTCGATCAATTAGCTGAAGTGTTAGATTTAGAAAAAATTAAAACCATTGGTGATGCTTATCTAGTGGCAGCCGGATTGCCGACTTCACGAGAAGATCATGCGGAAGTGATTGCAGATATGGCGCTTTCAATGCAAGTGGCAGTCGATCATTTTCTATTTGACCAAGGAGAAACGCTACAAGTTCGGATTGGCATTAACACAGGTACCGCTGTGGCGGGGGTGATTGGTACGAAAAAATTTATCTATGATTTATGGGGAGATGCAGTCAATGTTGCCTATCGGATGGAGTCCACGGGAGAAGCCGGAAAAATTCAGGTGACTCAGGCAACTTATGAACAACTGAAAGACAAATATCATTTAGAAAAACGGGGAAGCGTGAAGGTGAAAGGGAAGGGAAAAATGACCACTTATTGGTTACTCGGCAGAATATAAATCAGACTCTGACGGCAGTCCAAATCAGACAACAATAGATGATAAAATCAATAATACACCCGCTTTTTTGCTAAAATATCTGATTCTATCTCAGTCAGTCAGCCTGAGGTCTTCGTGTTTGCTTGAAGTTTCCCTCTACAATAACTTTCCCTCCCTTTTTTTAGGGGAGGACTGACATTAGTCTATCAGTTCTTGCTTGAGATTTTTATACAACTGAGTGGTAGTGGCAAACAATGTCCGAATAATGGCATCATCACCCCCAATGGCATCATCCCCATTTTCCCACTTCCCCTTATTGTTTTTGTAGAGCTTTCTGAGCTGCTGATGCTTCTCCCACAAAGCTTTTCCCTGCCCGGACTCCATCAATTTTCCACGATTCATATCAAACTGGACTTTCGCCCACATATACAGGTGAGAACAGCAAACCTTCGACCCGTGAAACTTTTTCTTTAAATTCCCGCTATCTGCTACCCTTAAACTGACATAACACGGTATAACCCGTACTAACGTTCCGTTCGGTGCTTCCTTCCAAAAGCTGATTAAACCCTCAGAATCAAAATTAATACGTACAAAATCGCGACGGTGGGCGTTGTAGTAGCGCTTGAGGTTCATCGGATAATGATCCAATGCAGCGGCTACGGCGTGGTTTCGCCCCACGTCTAATCCAATAATGGTCATATTCCCAATTATACTAAGTCCGGTTGCCATACCCCCTTAATCCATCAAAGAAAATTTAACCAATGATAATAAGTCAAGTTTCTAATTTCTTCTTTCATTTCACTTCATTTCATTACAACGTTTGACCAGCAATTCTTCAATTTCATCAATTGTTTCAAAATATTGATTAACCAATGGTTCATCTACTAACGTCCATAGTCTTTCAGCCGGTTGTAACTCAGGGGAATAAGCCGGCAAATACTCCACCACCATTCCAGAAGGAATATTGACTTTTTGACTGCGATGCCATCCGGCATTATCTTCTATCAATAAAACTTTTTTTTTAGAAATTCCAGCATCTGTAGCAAAACTTTTATAAACAAGATTTAACCATAAAGTATTGACTCGCTTGAATTAGATACCATAAAGTTTCTCCGGTTTTAGGTTTAACAAACCCATAGACATATAGCCATTCATAGCGATGACTAACAACTGCTGTTGGTCTGTCTCCTATGGGACTCCAGACTTTTCTTAAAATCGGTTTTAATCCGACTATATATTCGTCAAAAAACCATACATCGATTTCAGCCTCTGGATATTGTTTTTCTAGTCTATCAACCTTTGAATGTCAGGTTTTTATAAAGTTTTTTGTTGCTCAGCATCTCCTTTCTTATGTTTGGGTCTTGGACTTTGACAGGAGTATCTGAGCTTTTTTAAGTAATCCCATCCCCGATGAATTCCAAACTTTTTCAATACAATTTTCTTTTTCAATCCAACGAGCCGCTTTGGGGCCTGTCCAAATTCCTCCATCTGGCGGTCTTGATTCTAATTCTTTGGCTAATTTTTCTAATTGCTTGTTAGTCAATAATGACTTTTTACCCCCTCGCCGTCTCAGATGCTTATTTTTGAGGTTTTCTATCCCTGCTTCTCCCAACTTATTATATTTATTGAGTACTTCTTTGGCATAATCATAATTGATTCCTACAGCCACCGCACTATTTTTTAGAGTCCACCAATCGCGAGACTTTCCAAAGTAAGTGCCACCGAAGCGATTCTACAGCATCTTGACTTTTCAGGTAATGAGTGTTTGAGTTCATTAGAACTATAGTAGCTAGCTAAATAGGCTTTCTTGGGCATTCAATTTCTCCTGATTACTTTCCTTTTATTATAAATTGGTTTTGGCAACCGGATTTAGTATTAGTAACGGATATACAGCTTTCTCCACACAAAGCCGGATCTTACGAATCCGTTTAAAGCTCTCAACCATTTACGGGGAGCTTAATTCCCTCTTAAAGATCTCAGGCGGGAGAAGAGAAACCCCCTGGGGAGCTTGTGAAACTTCAAAGGCTCACAACCACGAAGGGGAGCCTACTTCTGTACGGAAGCTCTCAACCACAGGGGTTTCTCAGCGCTCAAAAGAGCGGAGGCTTGGGTAGCTACTCCTCATCCCCAACGGCCCCCAAATTGCCTTGGAGGTCGTAAGGGATTAGGGGTTAGTCAGGAATGTTAATCTCTGTTTGATTGGGTTGAGAAGGTTTTGAACGATTTCGGTTTAATTCTTCTAATTCGGTGGAGATATCAAGCTGTTGAGTTTCCACTGCATCTTGAGTAATGCCAATGGCATTAAGTTGTTGATCAATCCCCTCTAGCGCATCGGCAATCCGAGTCAGTGCCGGAATATCAATTTCCAGTTTA
>CAYNXM010000062.1:0-28516 GCA_964401105.1 uncultured Lyngbya sp.
GCAGGTTAGGAGTCACATCACCCCGGATGGAAGGGACTTTAACCCTCATCTAGGCAAGAGTTCAGGGTGGTTAAGCTTGATTGCTTTGTACCCTGCTTAGGCTATCCGCTGGGCGGTTTTTCCTAAGAACGAATCGCACTGCTCATACCAATCAAACCTTTGAGCTAGCTGATAATTGTATTGACAACGCAACAGATCCAAGGTGTTGTCGATAATTTCGCCCTGCTGTTTATTGGGTTTTAATCTGTATTGGTATGAAATTCTCATTTTCTTAATCCTTCTTGCTGCCGACCCATTTATATATTATCGTAAACAGGTAGGTAATGGCTACCCAGATGAAAGAAAAAAGATTAAATTTGAGGATTAGCGAAAACAGGTTGAATATTCTTAGAGCTTATGCGCTAGATAGAGATAAAACGATTACTGCAATTGTGGAAGAATGGATTGACTCGTTATCCACCAAGACCCTGCCCGCGATGAATCGCGGTTGAAGGTAAAAAATCCAATTACACCTTCAGATTGATCTCGCCCTGCCTCTTTTTGAGGTGGGGCAAAAGATTTGATGTCAGTTCAACTTCTATTTCAGCCATGGCAATATCTTCTTGTTAAACTATCGAGTTCTTTCTCCGTGTTTGTACGGAAGAGAGGATTCGTAGATATCATAAGGGTTCTGAAGTTTTACTGAAAATTGATTGTAACTGCGATCACAATTAACTTAATGTCTCATCACTTGTGACGACTGATGAGATTCACTCAAGCTTGCACAAGCTTATCACGGGCTCAGTAGGGGAATAGAGAGAGAATGGATATATTGTTCTACAAGCTTTGGTTGAATCGATGTTACCCTACAGTTCTTTACCTCAAATTCCTTTAGAAACAATTATTGATCGAGTTTTAGCGTTTCGTCAGATTACTCCCCTCGATTACCAATTACTTAAATCTGCTATCTTATCAGAAGATTCCCTCACAGAAGCTTGTCAATCTGCCCTAGACCACCTGTTAGATCAATTACGTCAAGGATTAATTTGGATCGGCATCTCGGATCGACCGGTTGAAGTATTAGAATAGGTAAAACCGTCATTACCAGTAAAGGGAAATCCGTCCATGTCTGTAATTGCAGTAATTGACTATGATATGGGAAATCTGCACTCCGTGTGTAAAGGGCTTGAAAAGGCGGGGGCAACTCCTCAAATTACAGATTCTCCTGAAGTCATTCATGCAGCAGACGCGGTGGTTTTACCGGGTGTAGGTTCTTTCGATCCAGCTATGCAACATTTGCGATCGCGTCACCTTGTTAAACCCATTGAAGATATAATTGCCTCTGAGGTACCATTTCTCGGAATTTGTTTGGGCTTACAGATCTTATTTGAAGGCAGCGAAGAAGGGACAGAAACAGGTTTAGGTATTTTTCCGGGGACTGTACGACGCTTCAACTCAGAACCGGATTTAACGATTCCTCACATGGGATGGAATCAACTTGATTATACTCAACCATCACTACCGTTGTGGCAGCGACTTGAACCCAATCCTTGGGTTTATTTTGTTCATTCCTATTATGTCGATCCCGTCGATCCTCAGTTAACTGCTGCTACAATTACTCACGGAAGCCAAACGGTTACTGCTGCGATCGCTCATAATAACGTAGCGGCGGTTCAATTTCATCCCGAAAAATCTTCAACCACAGGATTAAAAATCCTCGAAAATTTTGTTCAACAGGTTTCTTCTCGTTTAGTCCTGTCTCATTAAGTCTTTTAAGTTGAGATACTGGGTTAAAGTAAAGGCATCTACCCCTAACTCAGTCCGTTCCTCAGCAGCCTTGATCGCCGCTTGGGCGTGCCACCACAAAGCTGATTGTACAGTCGTCACAATAGATTTTTTCTCTAGGACGGTTGGGGCGAGTAATCCTCCCATCAACCCAGTCAACACATCTCCGCTTCCTCCTCTGGCTAAAGCCGGAGTACTATTGGGGTTAATTGCCGTAAAATTGGATGTGCCAACACAGACTCTGGCTCCTTTTAATACTACCACAATCCCACTGAGTTGAGCTGCTTTTTGGGTGGCGAGAATTCGGTTATCTAAATCAGGAGCAAGCTGAGGAAATAGGCGTTTAAATTCTCCGGGATGGGGTGTAATCACGGTCGGGGCATGACGCTGAGATAAAGTAGAAATTGGCTTCATCTGGGCTAAAATATTCAAAGCATCCGCATCTAAAATCAGAGGGCGATCGCTATTTAAAACATTTTGAACCACAGTAATTGCTTCTGTAGTTAAACCGGGGCCACAAGCAATGGTATCAAATTGATTTAAGTCTAACCCTTTGGGTAGTTCTCTGATAATACCATCATCATATTCTGGGCAACTGAGAATTAAAGCCTCCGGTAACTGCATACTCAGGAGGGGTTTAATCGATTTGGGTACGGCAATAGATAACATCCCGACACCACTTGCCCTTGCCCCCAATCCTGCTAAAATCGCTGCTCCGGTGTAGCGTCGAGAACCTGCAATTAATAGCAAATGGCCGGTTTTATATTTATGGGAAAGGGGATGACGAGGCAAAGGCAGATGAGTGATTGCACAGCGGTCAGTAATCCGACGAATCGTTGCCGACTGGCCCAGTACAGCCTTAATATCTACCAGCGGAATATCAAAGTCAATTAACTCTGTTGTACCGAGATACTCAAGGGCTTGATCTTGTAGAAAGGCCAGTTTCCAGAGTCCTAAACAAAATGTATGGGTTGCCTTCACCGCGATACCAAGCACTTTACCGGTATTGGTATGCAATCCAGAGGGTAAATCAATGCTCAAAACGGGTTGATTCCATTGATTGAGTTCATTAATTGCTGCTGCTACTGAACCCGTAATTTCTCGTTCTAAACCAAACCCAAATAAGCCATCAATCAATACATCACAATCTTTTAATAAGCGAATATCTTCAACAATTGGAATCCGTAAACTCGCGGCATACTGGGCATGAGTTCCAGTTAAATCTTTGCGTCTGCTAAAGGGACAATAAATTTTTATTTTATATCCTCTGAACCATAACTCCCGCGCCATCACCAGAGCATCCCCCCCATTATGACCCGGACCAACTAATATGCCAATAGATTGAATAGTGGTTTGTTGTTCTTGCCAAATCTGTAAAATGCGTGTTGTAATTTTTCCGGCAACTTTTTCCATCAAAGCAGCCACAGGCATCCCCGCTTTAAAGATGCGTTCTTCAATGGCTTGCATCTGTTCTGCTGTTACCACAAAATGATGTATTTTTTCTTGCCGATCTTCGCTCATAGGTCACTCTCACCAGGAGGTTATCAGTTATAGATTACAAGGAATTGGGTATGGGGAGTAGCGATCGCAACGGATATGATAAGATGATGGGGCAATAGCGCAGATCGAGAGTAAGATAAGTTTGTTAGATTTCAGTTTAATATCAATAACGCGATCGCTATAAAAATCAGGAAAATACTGATATATTTGTTCAGGGTAAATAGTACTTTGCACGGGTATATCTATAAGTTAAAATCGAGTATTATTTTTTTTATATTTAGTTAATTGCCTAGTTTTATTAGCCCTCTGAAATTCAGCAATTTATATTAAAGTATAATCAAACAGAAGATCAATATATTAATCAATCTCCTGTATCAAATTAGCTAAATGTTAGCTATAATCCCGCATCATTTTTTTAATCTCAATATTATGTAATTCCTCCTGTCCGATCATCGTTCTGGCATATTCTTCTAAATAAATTGATGCATTTTCAACCGTGTCTAATAATTCCTTATAAAGGGTTAAAGATTTTTTTTCATGGTTTGAACTTTCTTTTAATAAATCTTGAATGTTGTGTTGATTGGTTTCGATAATTGGGGCAATTTTTTGACTGGGATGTCCTTCTAAACCCGTGATAATTTCACCAGCCTGTTGAGCATGGGTGAGAGATTCTGTGGCTTGACCCTTGAAAAAGTCAACAATTGGAATTCGGTTTGGCCCGGTCACCATCAGGGAGTAATGAGTATATCGCACCACACCCGCTAATTCAAACTCTAGAATCGCGTTGAGTAAATCGATAGTCTTTTCTTGATCTAAGTCTTTCATTGAGTTGAATCACATAAATACATTCAGCTTATTATTACAAAAGTTAATTCATTTTACAAATTGTCAACAAAATCTTTCGATTTACTACAGTTTTCCAAAATATACCCCTAGAGGGGATTGTCAAAAGTAGGAAAAACCGATATTACTCAACAGTAGGAAACCCATTATTTTAATTTCTTCACTCATGAAAAAAAAGCAGGTTAAGTTAAGGCGTTTAGCACTGTTGCTTTCGATCGCGTTGCTAGGTTGTCAAACTTCAAATCAACAAACTTCTGAACCTCAAAATCAAGAAGCTGAAAATATTAATAATGGCACTGGAACCCTACAGTTACGGGCAAATGGAGAAGATTTTGTCCGTCAGGGATTTGTTTCTAAAGAGGGTTGGCAAATAGAGTTTGATCAGGTTTATGTTAATATTGCGGAGGCGAAAGCCTATCAAACAAATCCCCCTTATAATGCAGAGACAGATGAGACTCTACAAGCCACTCAAACTGTTGAATTAGTGGATGCAAAAACTGTAGATTTAGCCGCAGGGGATGAGAATGCTGAAACAATTTTAGTTAGTGAAGTGGCAACTCCAGCGGGTCGATACAATGCCCTCTCCTGGAAAATGATCCCCGCTAATTCAGGGCCGGCAGCGGGACAGGTGATGATGATGCAGGGGACTGCCACCCAAGATAATACAACCATTCCCTTTACCCTCAAAATCGATCAACCCCTAGAATTTACCTGTGGTGACTTCGTTGGGGAGAGTCGTAAAGGGATTTTGCAAGCGGATGAAACAACGGATATTGAAGCCACATTCCATTTCGATCATTTGTTTGGCGATGGGACAGCCGAGGCTACCGATGAGATCAATACCGGAGCCCTGGGGTTTGAACCGATTGCAGCTTTGGCGGAAAACGGCACAGTAGAGGCAGATTGGCAAACCTTGACCACCCAACTTTCAGGGGAAGAAGTGGAAAAATTAAAAGATATTTTACCCAGTTTAGGTCATGTCGGAGAGGGGCACTGTCAAGAATCTCAATTGGGGTCAGGGCAAAATTAAAATTGAGGTTGAGGCCAAAATTGTGGAGTTTGTGTTAAAAAATCAAAGAACCTCTCAATTAGTGCCATGATCAGCAACAGTAGAATTGATAGGAGGGAATTCCAATGAAGTGGATATTGATCCTTCCGCTATTTTTAGGCTCAAGTCTAATTGGAATAGACTCGGCAAATGCTCACGGTGCAATGGTTAATTACAAAATAACCAAAGGGATTGAAATTCAAAGTCGTTACGATACGGGGAAACCGTTAGCAAATGCTGATGTGATAATTTATGCACCCAATAATCCAAATGATCCTTGGCAAACCGGAAAAACAGATGAAAAAGGTAATTTTATGTTTATCCCGGATTCCGAAATAACAGGATATTGGGAAGTAAAAGTTAGACAAGCCGGTCATGGAGGATTGGTGAGTATTCCGATTGAAACTTCAACCACAACGACGGATATTCAATATCAACAAAATTCAGCTTCTCTTAATCCTTGGCAACGAGGATTGATGATTGGATCTGTGATTTGGGGTTGTCTGGGTACAGCTTTATTTTTTATGAAATCTCATCCACCAACAGTAGAAGCTTCTAGTCAGTCTCAACCTTAATTTTATGCATATTTCTGAGGGAATTCTCCCAGCTAAAATTTGTTTAATCGGCTATGGGATTACAGGGTTAGCAACCTGGTATTCTTTACGTCAAATTCATCATCAATCTAACCCAACAGAAGGAATTCCGAAAGCTTCTTTACTTACCGCTGCCTTTTTTGTCGCTTCTAGTATTAATATTCCCATTCCCCCCGCCAGCGTTCATTTAGTCTTAAATGGACTGTTAGGCGCTGTGTTAGGTTGCTATGCTTTTCCTGCTATTTTAGTGGGGTTATTGTTTCAGGCAGTAATGTTTGGACATGGTGGACTTTCAACCCTGGGAATTAATGGTGTCATTATGGGGATTCCTGCCCTAATCGCCGCTCAAATTTTTAGGCTTCATTACCCGATTGGCAAAAAAGGGAATTTAACCATTTCACGTAATTTATTTGCCTTTTTAGCGGGTGCTATTGGCTTAGGTTTAGCAGCGACTCTGTTTTTTACCTTAACGATTCTCAATCTGCCTTCTGGATTTGAACAAGCCACAGAAACAAAAGCAATTTATGGCTTGATGATTGCTCATATCCCTCTGATGGTAATTGAAGGAATTTTTACAGTGATGGTAGTCAATTTTTTACAACGAGTTAAACCCGAACTGTTAAAGTTAAACCAAGATTAAATTCTTGATTATTTGTCATAAAATGTTACAGAATTGACATCAAAACATAATTAATATGATACAGTGCCTTTGGGTTTAAAGTTTGCTAGTCCCTACCGCCTCCTCACAGATGAAACCATGAAAATTGCATTAGATGAGTATGCTTACCTAAGTTCTCCGATTCATCGCTGGGATGTCAAAGGAAAATTAATTGGATTACTTGCAGTCATTTTTGCTTATGCTTGGGTAGAAGATTTGCGTTTAATTCCAGCAATGCTCATCACCACTATTACCCTTTATCTTCTTTCTAAACTTCCCCTCTCTTTCTTATTAACTCGATTAACTTATCCGGGGTTATTTTTACTAGGAATTGTTGCTTTATTGCCCCTAACTTCCGGTGAAACAATCCTCGGACAATGGGGGCCGTTTTCTGTGCGACAGGAAGGCTGTTTAGCGGTAATTCTAATTGCGAGTCGCTTTCTGGCGATGTTTACAACAGGTTTAGTATTATTCGGAACGCACCCTTTTCTGACGACAATTAAAGCCATGCGATCGCTGGGTTTATCTCCAATTTTAGCAGATATGATATTATTATCCTATCGTTATCTGTTTGAGTTAGGACATCAACTCAAAATGATGCAGCGGGCTACTCAATTACGAGGCTTTAAACCGAGAAAAGTCACCCGCAGAAATTTACAAATTTATGCCGCTTTAGCCGGTAGCTTATTAGTGCGGAGTTATCAGCAAGCGGAAGAAGTTTATAAAGCAATGCAGTTGCGGGGATATGGCACATCTGTTCAGGAAAAAGAACAGTTTTCTTTAGATCGCTATAGTATCATTGCCCTGACGGTTTCATTAGGTATTGCTATCAGTTTTATTAGCTTGGAACTCTTCGTTTAAAGGATATTGAAGCTTGAGTTATTTACCCGTTCACTCCATTAATTCTTTTCCCTATTTAACCCCTGATTCAGTATTAGGGCAAACGGGTGTGATTGTGCAGAATTTAATCTATCGTTATGCTAATCAACCCCCTGTATTGGAGAATATTTCTTTTACTTTAAAACCGGGAGAACGTATTGCTTTACTCGGCCGCACGGGTACTGGAAAAAGTACCCTGATGGAAAACTTAGTCGGGCTTAAAAAACCGAATTCAGGAGAAATTCAGATTTTAGGAACCCGTTTAGCTGCCGATACATTAGATAAAATTAGACGGGCTGTTGGGTTTTGTTTTCAAGATCCAAACGATCAGTTATTCATGCCAACTATTTTAGAAGATGTTAGTTTCGGCCCCCGAAATTATGGTATTTCATCAGAACAAGCCACAGAACAAGCCTATCAATTATTAGCAGATTTCGGACTAGCAGATGTGGTTAATCGTTCCGTTCATGAACTCTCAGGCGGACAAAAAAGACTGGCTGCATTAGCCTCCGTTTTAGCCTTAGAACCAGCTATATTAATATTAGATGAACCCACAAACGGATTAGACCCTTGGTGGCGACGACATCTGGCTCAGTTATTACCTCAACTTCCGGTTCAAGTCTTATTAATTGCCTCTCATGACTTGCATTGGGTGAGTCGAGTCGCGGAACGGGCGATGGTCTTGCAGGATGGTAAAATTAAGGTGGATATGCCAACAGAAGATTTATTACGAGATCAAGCCATACTCGATACTTGTGGTTTACCACTAGATTTTTAACTGCGATAATTCACAGGGTAATATGAGTTCAAAAAAAATAACTTTTCGTCAACTTCACCGTCAACTGGCTCCGATTATCTTTCTGCCTTTACTCATTGCTGCCTTTAGCGGCATGGGTTATCGGCTTGGACGAAACTGGTTGAATATTCCAAAGGAAAACATTCATTTTTTAATGGATATTCATCAAGGTAAATATTTCGGTGAACAATTGATGCCTGTTTATGTTCTTTTAGAAGGTTTAGGATTGCTGTTTATGATTGCTACAGGAATTGTAGTTTTTTGGAAGAGTCTAAAAGGTTGGAAAACACAAAAGTCTAAACCCAATCATTAATTTTATATTTTTTATAGTCTCTGAAGCAGCTTCAGCGAAAGCCGAGATGCTTGCTGTTTTTAGCTGCTTCTTGCTCAACCTATTTTGAAGGAGAAGCACATACCCACCTATGATTTAGGATGAGCCAGGACACGACTATCAGACGGTTCCCAACAAACATAAATAGGTGTGTCAAAATCCGGTAACGACTCTCCAGTACTCTGCTGTTGCACCATAATCTGTTCTCCAGACAGTAACTGTACAATAAACTGCATATGGGTTCCCAGATACATAACGTTACTGAGTTTTCCTTCTAAACAGTTGAGCTTACCGCCCATTGGATATAAACTCAAAGACATCTTTTCAGGTCGTACACTAACCACCACTGCCATTCCTGAGCGGAGTTCAACTGGAGAGGGATGACTGCTAATACTATCGGGCGATTCCACTTGAAATTTTAACCCAGTGGCTGTCACAATCAGTTGACTCGAGGCATCAACCGATTCAACTTCACCCTTAAATAAGTTTGTATCCCCAATAAAATCGGCAATAAAAGCGGTTTGAGGATACTCATAAATTTCATGGGGTGTACCAATTTGTTCAATCCGACCATCCTGCATCACCGCAATCCGGTCTGATAAACTCATGGCCTCCTCTTGATCATGGGTCACCATCACAAACGTCAACCCCAGGTTACGATGTAAATTGGATAACTCCATCTGCATCTGCTTTCGTAACTTCAGATCGAGCGCCCCTAAAGGTTCATCTAATAACAATACCGCAGGACGATTGACTAAAGCACGAGCTAAAGCAACCCGTTGCTGTTGACCCCCTGACATCTGATTCGGATAACGGGTGGCAAACTTTTCCATTTTAACCAGGCTTAAGACTTCCTGAACCCGATCTTCAATTTCGGCTTTACCCTGTCGTTTAATCTTTAAACCAAAGGCAATATTTTCACGAACGTTTAAATGACCAAATAAAGCGTAACTTTGGAAAACGGTATTAACGGGACGGCGATAAGGGGGGACTTGATTCATGGAGTGACCTTGAATTAAGACCTCACCTGCTGAGGGGCTTTCAAATCCTCCAATTAATCGCAACGTTGTAGTTTTTCCGCAACCAGAAGGCCCTAAGATGCTAAAAAACTCACCAGGCTTAATCTCCAGGTCAACGCCCCGAACCGCTGTTTCACCATTAAATACTTTGTAGACTTTACGAAGTTCTACATCGAGTTGAGATCCAGTTCCATTCGCACCTTGATTGTGGGGATGATGGGTTGCCGCTTGCAGCATGATTGCAACTTTTTGGGGAAATGTCTTTCTTTAAAGCTTATCTGATGAAATCTGGACTGACAAGGTATCCGTTATTATTTATTATCTTTAGGGACGGGGAATAGGTATGGGGAATAGGGAGCAGGAGTAGTAGGGTGCGTCAATGACGCACCACGTACCTTAGCCTGTAAACCACATTAGCGCTACGTCTGACGACACCGGCAGCGAACACTGCTATAACGAGCAACAGGCGCATCGGTTGCAGGTAGGTATGCAAGGAATAACCCATAACTCCACTTCTTTATAGGTGAGTTAAAAATCAGTCATTAATCTAGCTTTTCTGAGAATAAGGCTTAAAACCGGTTCAGGAGCAAGCAGAATATCGGCTCTGCCTTCCATCCCAGAATAGATCATGTACTGTTTTCCTTGCTTCGTTAAATAAGGTTCATTGGGTTCGATAATGACTTCATAATAGGCTCCATCCGATTGATTTTGCTCCGCATTCGGAGTTGCCCGACCAAATGAAACCTGACTGACTTTTCCTTTTAAAACACCATAATCGGTGAATGGATAAGCGGAAATCCTGATATGAACTTCAGCATCTACGTTAACTTGGGAAATATCCTCAGCTTTGACCCAAGCCTTGAAGATTAAAGGCGCTTCTCCAGGGACAATATGAGCCGCAATTTGTTCGGGTTTGATGGTTTCTCCTGGACTAGGAACCTCTAACTGAGTGATAATCCCATCAATAGGAGCGCGGATCACAGCACTGTCCATCTGGGCTTTTATTTGTTCGAGTTGCTGCTGAACTTGGTTTTGTTGTTTTTGTAGTTCCCACTCCTGTTTCAGCAATGTTCGACGCTCTTGAGCCAGAGGTTGAGCAACAGTGGGGGAAGATTTAGTTAACTCAATAATTGCCCGATCCACAGACAAGGGGTGCAGCTTCTTCCAGGCTGTTTTCGAGAGTTTGGCTTGTAAGCTACTGAGAATTTGTTGATTAACTGTCAACATATACTCATTAACTCGATCCAGTTCTTGCTGGACTTCTTTTTGTTGAGCTTCTATACTGGTTTTCTGAGTTTCTAAGGGAGCCGGGTCAACATAAGCGATCGCAGTCCCAGCTTCAACGGGTTGATTTTCCAGTACCGCGACTTGTTGGACAATGCCTTCGGTATCGGCTTGCACCAATTGAATTCGACCCCCCGGTTGAGCGAGGGCAACCGCTCTAATTTTGGGGCTATATTCAATGAAACCGGCTAGAGCAACAACCCCAGCAAAAGTCGAGAGCAATAACCAGCTTCCCCAACTACTCCAGCGACTGATGGGGGGTAGAAAATCCTCTTGGTTGAGCGATCGCAGTTCTACTATAGAAGATTGATTAGACGGCATAATGCTTCACCTAAATTTAATCGATCGGGGCTAATCATTGCGATGACAAAACCCTGATTTTTTATTAATCGAGATAATCTCATTTTCCAGCCCACTTTCGAGCCATCAGGTAAACTTAGGGAATCGCTTCGCAATAGAACCGCTAAAATTGATTATTAATCACCACTTCAGACAGATCCAGTTGTCCGCCTCGGGGTCTAGCCGGTTGCAGCGCTTTACCGACCGCAATCATAAAGCCAATCACATGATCGTTAGGTAAACGAATAATTTCAGCCACTTTTTCGGGATCAAATCCAATCATCGGACAGCTATCATAACCCATGGCTTTTGCCGTTAACATAATGGTTTGACCGGCAATTCCACAAGATCGCATGGCTTCATCCCGTTGCAGTTGTTCTTTGCCATCATAGAAAGACTGAATCATCGGTACAATCATTTGGCGAGTTTCTTTAGGGGCATTTTGCCAATAGCGTTCGGGATCTTTTTGCCAAGATTTCAGGTCAGCACATAAAATAATCACAATGGATGCATCTGTGACTTGAGCCTGATCCCAAGCTGCTGCTCGCAGTTGTTTTTGGATGTCTGGATCTTGGACAACAACAAATCGCCAATTTTGAATATTAAACGAAGTGGGCGAGAGAATTGTCTGTTCTAATAACGTGTTAATTTCAGCCTCAGACATCCGATGGGATGGATCGTAATGTTTAACTGAACGGCGTTGTTGGACGGCTTCAAAAAGATCCATGTTGAGCAGTTGATAATGATTTTACATTGCTCAAGTATACTTCTTCTGTTGAATAAAAATTGCTCGTTTAGTTAATGCTGTGGTGACCCAACAAAAAAAAGCAGGATACTAATCCTGCTAAATAAAATCAATCAGTTAATCCACAACACAAGACATAATCAACTGTTCTAATCGAAGGTAAAACTCCTGCTTTACTGTGCAAACGTTTTTTTATCGACAGTATGACGAGTCAATACTCAAGATTTCTGCAACGATTTGACTGGGGACTCTAAAGCCACTTGAGGTATTTTGCTGTTGGATTTAGGTTCAATCCGAACCTGTGTGGGTAATGCGATTTCCATCCCTTCTTGCTCAAACCGCTCTTGAATCGTGCGGTGTAAATCTGCCCAGACTGTCCAAAAATCAGAGGTTTTGGTGAAGAATCCAAACATAATTGTCACGTGATATTCAGCATATTCCCAGACAAAGGTGCCAGCTTTTAAAACTAACGGGTGTGATTTGGCAGTCTCTACAAGAATTCGTTCCACCTCAGCAATATTCTGGTTAAAAGGACTTCGGATTGTGATGCTGCCTTTACGAGTCTCATCAGCCGTCAGATTTTTAATGGTGCTGCTCCAAACTGTATCATTCGGGATACTAATCATTTCATTTTTGAAGCCCTTAATTTTTGTACTCGCCAGAGTGATGGAGTCCACCCAACCCCAGATATCTCCTACCATGACTTCATCACCGGTGTCAAAAGGCTTGTAAACCATTAGCATTAATCCACTGGCGAGATTAGCCAGATTGCTTTGCAAAGCGAATGCCAGGATGAAACTGGCTCCCCCAACCAAGGCTAAAATCGGTCCCAGGCTGACTTCTAAGGCGGTTAAACCAATCAGACAGCCCACAATCACTCCCCCTCGCCGGACTAAGACAACGACAAATTCCCGAAACAGTTCGGAGGTATTGCCAAACTTGGACAGACTTTTGCTGATAATTAGACTCAGAATGTAAGAGATGATGACTGAAATAATAACGATGGTCGTAAATATAGCCAGCTTAGTCGCCCAACGGATACCCCCTTCTTCAGAGGTGACCCAACCCATCAACCGTACCCCTAACCCTTCAGTATCTTCCAGGTCAAGTTCGAGGGTGCTCACGGCTTTAATATAATCTTGATAAGAGTTGATTTCACCGCCTTTTCTTTGCAGTTCATCTAATACAATCTCAAACCGATCAATAATTGCTGTACGCTCGGCTTCCAGTTCCGTTACATTGCTGACTAATTGATTCTTTAATTCTGAATTAGCTTCTGCATTTTCTTCTAATTGTTCTGCTGCTTCTTCCAGTTGATCTTGTTTTTGCTCAATATTTTCTAAGCTATTAGTCCCCTCAATGGAGCTAGCGACTTTCGTTTCTATGTTTCTGTTAATCTCAGTATTGGCAATAATATCTGCTGTTTCATTGATATTTTGGGAAGATTGCTCTGTTGAATCAGTCGAGTTCGGATCAACCCATTCAAGGGCTTCAACGGCTTGTTGAAGATCATTTCGTGCCGCTTCAAATTGTTGAGTGGCTTGCTCATATTCCCAGGTATCAGGAGGCGTATTAGCTTGAATCTCCTGAGTCTCTTCAAAGGTTTCAATCGCAAATTCTAGGCGATCCATTTGTAGAGTGATATCTTCATAATCATAAGACCAATAATCAACCTGTTCTCGCTCAAGTCTGGCTAGTTCCAGTATTTCTTTTGCTTGTTCTAATTCACCCGTTTCTTTGGCTGCTTCTATCGCAGTTTGTAAGACCTCGTCCTGTTTTAATTCTGCTTTTGTTTCTTGGGCTTCTTCAACCGCTTCTTGAGCTATTTTGAGGTTTTCTTGCGCTTCTTCTAATTTTCTCGTAGCTGCTTCATATTCACGTGAACCTGCTGTAGCAGTTGATTGGCTTTCTTGGGCGGCTTCTAGAGCCTGGGTCGCTTCTGTTAATGCTTCAGCTGCTTCTTCTTGCTTTTTAATAATACGAATTTCGCGCTTAACAGCAATTTCAGTATCGCTAATTTCTTGAACTTTTTGTTGTAGTAAAACTTGCCATGCTGCTGCTTCAGTTTCAAGTTGTGGCAATGTTAATGGCTTGACTAATAGTTTGAGTTCATCCTCTGGAATTTCCGGATCTGCTGTCGTTAATGCTACTGCTGAAGTTGTAGAGTTGGACTCCGTTGTCACTTCTGCAGTTGATGTTCCTTCAAGTGACAATTCTTGAGTTTTGCTCGGGAGTCCCCAAGCAACAGCAGTACAAACAACACTTGTTATGATTAATGTGCGAATCCGATCCTTCAACATAATCCCCCTTATGAATTGAACGAAATATTATTCAATCTACAGTCATACTATCAAGCTAACAAAAATATTTATGTAAGTCAAAAACAGTTGCATAATCTTTTTTTTATGAAGATTGTGTAAAGTGATTTGAGGGGATCAGTATAAAAAACTTCAAGTGATTCTATTATTTATAGTGAATTTACGTATTTTGAGGCAATAAATGAACGTTAAAAACCAGAGTTACGAGTTTTTACAGATGATTATAGGTTGATTGTAAACCTTGTACACCTTAAACTGAATTTTGTCACTCAAACTTTACAGAAGCTTTATATTCCAGATTATTTGAATTGATCAACAGATCAAAATTGCTACAGCTTGCAGAACTTTTGATTGAATATTATCGCTTAAAAATAGAGTGTAGAGCGGATCATGATGTTTGACACGGGCGGCGTGATTATACGAAATCCGCTTTAACAAGGCTATATTCAAAAAAATCAAAGTCTTTGCCTAAAGAGCACTGGGTGATGCCAGGTAATCACCCGATCATCATCGGATTTGGTATTAGATGCCTGTACAATCCAGATGGAGAGGTTGATGATAGTGTAGTTTTTTTGAATTGAACTACAAAGTGTGGCGCGACTGATGATAGAATAAAGGGGGAGAATCGTTGATACTTTTCCTGATTTCTCCCTCACTTGATTAATCATCTATTGTCAACACTGAAGGATGTCGTATCAATTATTGTTGGGCTAGGTTTAATTGTTCCAGAATTGCAGATACAAGCTGTTCCGGTTCATCCGTTCCCAGTAAAAATTGCTGATTATTTTTTAATTGAACTGCGACTGCTTTAAAACCCGATATATTGTATAGCCAGCCGCGAGAAGTGAGGTGAATTCCCCAGCCTTCAAGCCAGTGGGTTTTTGTCACTTCTACTTGCTCTATTTCTGCCAGCTTAACTGATTTCTTAATAATACCGGAGCCAAAATTCCAGCGTAAATCTTGCTCGGTTACCTCAATCGATAAGGAGAAAAACAAAAGAATACATAATAGTAAAACTAAAGCAATACACAAACCTATCAGATATTGAGTCGGTTGGTAAATGGCTAAAGCTAGGCAAACCACAATGCCAATGCCGAGAATAAAAAATAGGGTTTTCCCATATTGGCGATGCTGATATTGAATCATACTACTCTCAACTGTCGATGTCAATCATTACTCTACTCAGTTAGGATATTCTGTGACGTTAAGATTAAAACAGGTTTATTTACAAATCATTAAAGAGTAGGATGTCTGACTAACAACACCCTACTTGACCCACTCCTAAATGCCTAAAAGTTTAACGAAAAACAATATCAGACTGTAACGATAAATACAGATCTTCTTCAGGACGAATGACAATGACATCCACTTTTTCCCGTCCTAAAAACACTCCGGCGATCGCCCCGAGTCCAGCCCCGCCCAAGACTTCTTCTGTGGCGATCGCTTTGTCTCCTAAGATACCAGCTAAAGCGGTTGCGGCAGCCGCCCCTACTGCGGTTCCTTTCAGGATATCAGTCGCAGATGCACCACCTCTAACGGTTTCGGTTCGCGTA
Source organism: uncultured Lyngbya sp. (assembly GCA_964401105.1). Classification (GTDB taxonomy): domain Bacteria; phylum Cyanobacteriota; class Cyanobacteriia; order Cyanobacteriales; family Microcoleaceae; genus JAAURB01. The sequence continues at coordinate 15,671 of CAYNXM010000062.1, forward strand.
ATAATATTAGAGTTGGCATCGAGTCGAAATCGCTTCCCAGTATCAAAAATCACCTCATCCGCCACAAATTGAGATCCGCCTCTGATAGGGCGTAATTCCCCTAGAATATCCGATCCGGCGGGTATCCAAACTCGGCCATTAACCGTTCTAATATCTTGGGCTGTTTGCAGGGTGAGTTTCATCCGTTCATCAGGGGTGAGGACAATTTTCTCAGCTTGATCATAGCGTACAGGAATAACGGTTCCGGCGATGATTCGATCGCGTTGCAGCGACCCTGGAAACCGTTGCGCCATTGCGGGGGAAGTTGGGATAAACGCAATAGCCAAAGAAGTTGTCAGACTCATTGCTAACAAAACTGAAGCGCTAGCACCAGATAGCTTAGAATTAAACATAGATTTTAATCTCCTTTTTCTCGAAATATTGATCTAGTTTTATTGACCCTGACTTCCCCAGAAGCGTTCATTCATTTATTGGTTTCTGTTGACTCTAAAGAGGGTTTGATATCCGGAAGGGTGAGGACTAATTCATAAATTTGACGACGAGACCAAGCGGTGATGTGGGCCATGTGGCGACTGGCTTGCGATCGCGATTGGCCCTGCTGCATCAACTGTTGTAATTCCGCCTTCATTTGGGCTTCTGATAAATTTGGTAATTCCCATACTGTTGGGGCAATGACTAAGGTAAACTCACCTTTAGGGTCAGTTTCGTTGTAAAAGATTTCTGCCTCTTGTAAACTGCCACGCCAAAGGGTTTCATAACGTTTGGTTAATTCCCGGCCGATTACAATCGGTCTGATGGGTTCTAAAGTTTTGACTAAATCTTGCAAAGTTTGGCGTAATCGATGGGGAGATTCATATAAAATTAGGGTACGGTTTTCATTTTTTAAAGCCTCTAAACGCTGTTTTCTGTCTTTTCCTTTCGGGGGTAAAAAGCCTTCAAACACAAATCGATCTGTTTCTAATCCTGAAACACTTAATGCGGTTAAACAAGCGCTTACTCCGGGAATAGGAACGACGGAAATCTTGGCATCCACACAAGCTTTGACTAATTCATATCCGGGGTCAGATATTCCTGGCATTCCGGCATCTGTGACAATGGCAATAGACTTACCTTGTTGAAGAGAGTCTAACAATTCTGGAATCCGGCGTTTTTGATTATGTTGATGATAACTAATTTGGGGAGTTTTAATTTGAAAATGTTGTAATAATTTACCGGTATGGCGGGTATCCTCGGCGGCAATTAAATCAACAGTTTGTAGGGTTTTTACAGCCCGAAACGTCATATCTTCTAAGTTGCCAATGGGAGTGCCGACCACATATAATTTACCCGGTTCTATAGAATCTGTTATTTGCTGTTGTTCCATTTTCTCAAGCATCTCCCATTTTAGTCTACTTCAACTGACTTCAATTCATGTTAAAAAAAGGACTTTTTGTAGGACTGACTACCCTTGATTTGATTTATCAAGTACTACGATATCCCCATCAAAATCAGAAAACGGTTGCTACTGATTATCTTATCACCGCTGGCGGCCCTGCCACCAATGCTGCTGTTACATTTCAAGCCATTGATTCTAATATTCAAACAATATTACTCACAGTATTAGGCAATCATCCGATGGCACAATTAATTCGGACTGATTTAGAGCAAAAAGGTGTAGATTTAATCGATTTAGATCCCACCAGAATAGAATCTCCGCCTGTTTCTTCTATTATTGTGACAGAGGCAACCGGAGATCGGTCTGTTGTTTCGATTAATGGGACTCGCTCTCAGATGTTAGCTGATGCAATTCCCGATCATATTTTAGCTGACATTGATATTGTTTTAATTGATGGACATCAAATGTTAGTCGGGACAGAAATTGCAAAACAGGCACAACAAAAAGGCATCCCCGTTGTCATGGATTGCGGCAGTTGGAAAGCTGAAACGGAGGGACTTTTACCTTTTGTAGATTATGCCATTTGTTCGGCTAACTTTTATCCACCCGGTTGTCAGACTCCTGAGACAGTTTTTGATTTTCTGGCTATGTTTAATATTCCTCATATTGCGATTACACAAGGAGAAAACCCAATTTTATATCGGAGTGCAAATCATGCAGGAATGATAGAAGTTCCTGCTATTGATGCGGTGGATACTTTGGGGGCTGGAGATATTTTTCACGGTGCTTTTTGTTATGCAATCTTACAAAATGACTGGATAGAAGCCTTAAAATTTTCAGCAGAGATGGCTTCTCAATCCTGTCAACAGTTTGGGACTCGTTTGTCAATTGATTGAGATATTTTTGTAAAAAAAAATAATCCACACAAAAAATAATTCAAATCTTTTATTTTAACATAAAAATAATTTATAAGTTATGGAAAAAATATTAAATACTACTCTTCAAAAACATATAATTATTGTTATTGCAATCTTAGATATAATTAGCATTATTGGTATCAGTTTAGGATCAGTCCGTTGGTTTCATTTTCCCTATTTATTCTTCTTAGATGAGTGGCATTTTCTTTGGGCAACCGTAGCCCTAACTTGTGGATTATTTTTCAGCCAAATTGTTTTAGATCGAGTCAGCTATTTACAATTGAGTCCTCTGATTCTATCAGAGAGTGAGAAACAGCTTACTTTAGAATTCAATCAGCTTTTAATTCAATTACTATTTGGCATATTAGGAATTATTCTTTTAGAATTAGTCATGATATTATGGGGAATTAGTTCAGCGTTACGGGGCTTAGTGAACTTAGGAATTGGGTTCTCCTGTTTATGGAGTAGCCGGCTTTACTGGATTACCCTTTTTCAAGCGGATTAAAATAGTTATAATTTCAATAATTATAGGAGTTTATTCATGAGTGAGTCCAAACCTGTAAAAATAACCTTACCCCCTTTACAAATTACACTGCAAGATGAACAACAAGTGAGTTTGCAATGGTTACCTCAACAGTCTATTAATCAAAATCAGGCTTTTCAAAATCCGCCATCCCCCGCTTCACTCTCTGACAGTTGGAAAACTTGGATTGCCATCAATCAATTACTTAAACAACCCGATCATTCAATTCTGCAACGAATGGTTGATAATGGAATTGATGTAAAAATAGCGTTAGAAGAAATTAGCCAATCGACTAATCATCCTTATTTAAAAGCTGGGGAACAGTTTATCCAACAATTACAAAAATTAGAATCCATTTTAAAGATTCAAAATCAGCTTGCAGCTTTGAGTGTCCAGGCTAATACCATTCCCCGAATTTATAGCTTATCTCGTCAAGAATTTCTAGAATATTATTATACTAAAAATACTCCAGTCATTTTAACCGGAGTCATGCAAAAATGGGCGGCTTTACATTTATGGAACCCAGACTATCTTCAAAACCATTATGGCAATGCTGAAGTCGAAGTCCAAGCCGAACGTCAAGCCGATCCGGAGTATGAAATTAATATTGAAAAACACCGAAAAACGATTTTATTTAAAGATTATATAGACTGGATAAAACAAGTCGATTCTAGCAATAATTATTATATGGTTGCTAATAATGGCAATTTAGACCGAGAAGAGATGCAAGGCTTACTCAATGATCTGGATATTTTTCCTGACTATCTGAATCCGGATGAAAAAAAAGGTCGAATTTTCTTTTGGTTTGGGCCAGCCGGAACCATTACCCCATTGCATCACGATCCGGTTAATTTAATGTTAGCTCAAGTGGTTGGACGAAAAAAGATTAAGTTATTTCCCCCACAACAAACGCCATTTTTATATAATAAAGTGGGGGTATTTAGTAAAGTTGATCCCGAAAATCCTAATCTGGAAAAATATCCTTTATTTAAACAAGCTAAACCGATTGAACTGATTTTAGAACCCGGAGAAGTCATCTTTATTCCGGTGGGTTGGTGGCATCATGTGAAATCCCTCGATCTCAGTATTTCTGTCTCCTTTACCAATTTCATTTTCCCCAATCATTACGAATGGCGTAACCCGACATTTGGTCGCTCTTAATTCAACAAACACCGAATAGTTATCCGTTTAAACTTAGAATTCAAATTGTTTTCGACTGTGTTGGGTTTGAGTTAATGCTTCATTTAATGCTGTCCAGTTTTCCTGTTCAATCAGATCAATGAGTTCATCTAAACTATTTCGATAGGCGCAGAGCGATCGCAACATCGCTTTTGTGTTATATTGAGCCATCATCACTCCTAATTCGGGATTTCCACCCCCAACACGGCTTGTATCTCGAAAGCCAGAACTTGCGAGTTGATAAGCCAATTGCAATATATTTGCAGACGTTTCTTGCTTCAAACAGGCTAAAGAACTGGCACTAATCATAACAGGTGCATGAGAAATCCAAGCAACGGCTTGATCGTGTTCTTGAGGTTGACATAAATAAACTTTTGAACGCAAAAAATGAGCCAGTGTTGAAACAATTTTAATTGAATTTTTCGGTGTTTGAGCGGTTGGGGTAATCACGTAAGGACGATCTACAAATAAGTTATATTGGGCGGCTTCAATACCTGTTTTTTCAGTACCTGCCATCGGATGACCCCCAACAAAGTTTGGCCATAAATTTGAGGCAGTTTCTACAATCGGTTGTTTAACTGAACCAACATCTGTTAAAATTGTGGTAGGCTTTAAATAGGGAACTAATTGTTCAATCGTGGGAGCAATCAGAGCAATTGGTGTACAAATAAAAATAATATCGGCTGCTGCCATCAAGGATAAATCCATACTGGCAACATCGACAGCCCCTCGTTCTATGGCTCTTTCACAAGTAGATTGACTGCGGCTTACACCCAATACTTTTTTAATTGATAACGATTGATGACTAGGATCCGATTGAGTATTTTTTGTGGAATGAGCTGAGTGTAAATCTAGTCCGAGAGATCCACCGATTAATCCTAAACCAATAATACCAACGGTTAAACTATCAAATTCTTGATCCATGTTTTGATCCTAATTCATATCATACTCTCAAGCAATTATATTGACTAGAGTCAATATAATTTGTCAACATAGTGATATAAAAATAGTAAGTTTTACAGAATCTTTATCTAATCTAAATGATTGAAAATTTTTTGTAAAAAAGTATTTTTCGACCCACTAAGGCTTATACTTTTTATAGTCGTTTTTCCCCGATCATCTGAAGGGTTAAAGGTTAGCCATTCCGGATAGGTGAGATATAATTAAACAGAAATCATACATATTTAACAGGAGAGTTAAAAAGCATGCAGGCTGAAGAACTCCTTTCCAACTATCGATCAGGGGTGAGAGACTTCAGTGCTATTCTTTTGTGTGAGGCTAATCTCAGTCGAGTCAACTTAAGTCAAGCAAACTTGAGCCAAGCGATTTTGAGTATCACCAACTTGAGTGGTGCAAATCTCAGCGGTGTTGATTTGAGTTACGCGAAACTTAACGTTTCCAAGCTGAGTGGTGCTAACCTCAGCAAAGCGAAGCTCAACGGAGCCATTTTGAATGTGGCTAACCTGATTCGTGCCCATCTCAATGACGCAAACCTGGCTGATGCTTCCCTGATTCGAGCAGAATTAGTACGAGCTGACTTAGATGATGCTATCATGACAGGGGCTAATCTCAGCGAGGCCGATTTGCGCGAAGCCACCCTGCGACGAGCCAACCTGTTTCAAGGAAATCTCAACGCGGCAAATCTACGGGGTGCAATCTTAACCCAGTGTAATTTAGAGCAAGCGAACCTACACGGAGCTGATTTAAGCCGAGCAGACTTGAGAGGGGCTAATTTAGCCAACGCTGAATTAAGACAAGTCAATCTATCTCAAGCTAACCTCAGTGGTGCTAACCTGAGAGGTGCAAATCTGCGATGGGTGGACCTTAATGGAGCCAACTTAACCGGAGCCGATTTAGAACAAGCTAAACTCAGTGGTGCTAACCTCCACGGTGCTAAATTAGGTCATAGCAATCTACAGAATGCGATTCTGATTCATGCGGATTTAACTCTTGCTAGTTTGATTAATGCTGACTGGACAGGAGCCGATTTAACAGGTGCGCTATTAACGGGGGCAAAACTTCATAATGTCTCCCGCTTTGATCTTAAAGCTGAAGAAATTACCTGTGACTGGGTAGACTTAAGCCCAAATGGCGATGGCACTAAGATATCTCACTTGGGGGGTAAGCAAGCCTATCGATTTTTTAACGCCACTGCTCCCACCTTAGAAATTGAGATTGATGCACCCCTTGATGCCAATGCTAATTGTGCCTTAGCCAATGCAATCCGCCATATCATGCGTCACTTCCCCATCATAAAGGATTGTCCGAGCATCCGAGTGAGTCATCGTAGAACTCTGTTATCGTTTAGGATAGAGAGAGATGAAAACTTGTTTATCTCCGCTTATGTTGGTATTCTTCCTTTCAAAGACGCGGCCTCTGTCCGAAGTGCCGTCGATCAATTACTGGGGATGTTAACTCCGGATAATTGTCATCAGCTCAATGTTCAGCTCTCCCATCAAATTGTCAATCTTGGGGTGCGGATGACCCAGCAAATTCGCCAGTTTGGTAACATCGCCCTTCCCCCATTACTTGAGGCTGAGCTTGAAGTTGAGAAAGGCTTTTTTCAGTCTCCAACTCGCGTCATTCTCAAAAATGCTGAGGATCAAAGTTTAACCTTATATCGTCATCCTCTCTTCGGCAGAAGATACATGGATGTGCCTGAACTAGCAGAAATTTCAAGAATGAGTCCGGCTTCAAAAGACAATCAAAACCATTCTATCCAGAATCAATTGATTGAATTTATGAAAGATCTTTCTTGAGAGTTTGAGAGGAATAATGTTACCAGTCAACTCCATCAAATGTGTTGTGAATTGAAACAGAATTCACCATACGAAGTTTGCTCTTTTAATTGAATTTAAAAAGACTAGGTAGCTCAAATGGCAGAACAGGATTTATTAAAAGTTTACAACATCGTTAAAAAATACCAGGATGGAGAACGAAACTTTACAGGTATTAATCTTAATGAAGCCAATCTCAGCCGAGTTAAGTTGAGTGGAGCCAATCTCAGCGATGCGTCTCTTAGTGTTGCCAATCTGAGTTCGGCTGATTTAAGTGAGGCGAATTTGAGCCGAGCCAATCTCAATGTTGCCCGACTCAGTAGCACCAATCTGAATCAAGCGATTCTCAACCGAGCCACTCTCAATGTCGCCAATTTAGTCCGAGCCGATTTAACCTCTGCATCTCTGGTCGAGGCATTAATTATCCGTTCTGAATTGATTCGCGCGAAGCTGACAAAAGCCAACTTTAGCCGAGCCAATCTTAACGGAGCTGATTTAAGAGAATCTCGCCTCGGACAAGCTAATTTCAGTGGGGCCAACTTAACCGGAGCGAATCTGCGTGGGGTTTTTGGAGTTAACGTTATCCTGGAGCGAGCTGATTTACGTCAAGCCAGTCTGGTTAAAGCCGATTTACCCAAAGCTGATTTGAATCACGCTGAATTAAGACAAGCTAATCTTACCTATGCTAACCTCAGTGGGGCGGATTTAAGCTCGGCAAACCTCAGATGGGCAGATTTACGGGGAGCTAACCTCAGCGGGGCGGATTTAAGTGAGGCCAATCTCAGCGGAGCCAATTTGAGTGGAGCCAATTTAAGCCGTGCTAATCTACTCAAAGCCAGTTTAGTCCATGCCGATTTAACCCAAACAAACCTGATTAAAGCCGATTGGATGGGGGCAGATATTTCCGGTGCGACTTTAACTGGAGCAAAGCTCTATAATGTTCCCCGATTTAATCTTAGAGCAGAAGAAATTACCTGTGAATGGGTTGATTTAAGTGCCAATGGCGACCATAGCCAAATTTATAAATTTAATTCAGATACCCTCAATAAGTTTTTTAATCAAGCTTTACCGACTGTACGATTAATCATTGATGCGCCTTTAAATCTTGATGCCAATCTTGCCTTGGCAACGATTTATCATAAAATGACTCAAGTTCATTCTATTCTAAGTCATCCCCCCAGTATTGAAATTGATTCGCGCCGAACCACCCTTACTTTTAAAGTCAATCGCGAAACCTATTTATTTAGTATTGGATTTCTGAGTATTTTTCCGTTTGAGGATGCCAACCCAACTCAGAAAAATTTAATTAACTTAATGCGGCAAGTTCAAGAACGAACCTCAACCCAAAAAGCACGAAATCTAGTGTTAGGTACGATGGCAGAAGTTGTGGCTAAAGCTAACGATCTCAAACAGATTGTGCGAACGACTCTTACTCCATCCACCCAAAAGTTTTTTGAGACTCCTACCCAAATTGTACTACGAAATTCCAGTCAACAGGAACTCGTAATTTATCGTCATCAGAGCTTTGGAAGACGGTTGAAAGGTTCATATCATCTCCAATCTGAGGACTTCTCCCATCGTCAATTGACCAATACTACTCAACCCAGTTTGACTCAGAGCATTAATTTTATAGATAGCTTTGATTATTTAAATTAACCGCCCTCGTTGAATGTTGCACAATAGACTATAATAATCATGCTGAAAACAAGCACAGACCCTTGAGGATGTCCACCTCACCCGTTCTTGAACTGAGTTGATTGAGGCAACAGTCCATTCTTTACTTCGCAACTATCTCCGCTCGGAAGCTGAGGTACAATGGCCCCATCATCTGACGATGGCGCGACTGGTTGCCCGAGCCCTCCGATTGGGTCGCAGTGCTTTAATTCAAACAGGGATTCCAGCCTGGAGCATGAATCCACCTTATCGTTTAAGCTATCTATTATCAGTATTGGTTTGGTCTGAACCGGTTGTGGTGGTGGTATCCCAGTCTGTATTGACTGAAATTGTTAATCATAATATTCCTAACTTACGTCATCGGATTCAACAGGGTGAAACGGATTTATCTCTGACTAAACCAGTTAAAGTGGGAAATTTCTGGCCGAGTCGGGATTATCAAGGGGTTTTACTGACGACTCCGGAGACCTGGTTAAATGCTTCCCTACACAACACCCAGGATTTTCCTACTAACATTCCAACTATAATTGATGGGGTAGATGACCTAGAAGCCTGGACTCGTGAACAGCTCAGTGTTTCTATCCATCCTCAAGATTGGGAAAATTTGATACAAGCTCAACCGAGTTTGAGCGAAAGTATACGAGATGCCCGAGTACAATTAACAAAAGCCATTTTTCAACATCCGGTGAATCCTTACGATTGCTATCTATTGGAAGCACCAGAACAGGCTATTATAGAGAAACTTTACCACAGTTTTGCTCAAATTGCAACCGAATACGAGGATTTGCCGCCGCAATGGTTAAAGTTTGGGTGCGAGTGGCGATCGCCTGATCGACTGCATTGGGCAAAAGTCAATCGAGATCGGGGCAGTTTTGCCCTCTATTGCGCCCCGGTTGATGTCGCTGCCAATTTACATCCGATTTGGTCACAACAGCCGGTGGTGTTGATTGGAGAAGCCTTAGATCTCGATAAACAAGCCTCTACCTATCGTCAATTGTTGGGGTTAGAAGAAATCACCTGTGTGAAGTTTTCTCGCGATCGCGCTCATCAGATGATTCAATTATACTTACCTTCGGGTTTACCGATGCCGAATACACCCAAGTTTCAAGCCAGTTTAATAGCGCAACTGCGAACTATTCTATCGATGAGTTTATCGGTAGCGGGATTAAAGGTATTATTAATTGATGATGTACCGTTAAAAGCTCAGATTAGCACTCAATTAGCCTCGGAGTTTGGTTCACGGGTGCAGGTGGAAACCACAGCTTTAGAAGCCAATGGTATTCTGGTGACGGGTTGGGAGTTTTGGCGACAACATCAAAGTCAAGTTTCACCGCCTCATTTATTAGCGATCGCTACCCTACCGTTACCCTCATTAGAACATCCCTTAGTAGCGGGACGAGTGGCTTATCACAAACGCAACCGTCAAGACTGGTTTCGCTTATATTTATTGCCAACCGCTTTAAATGAGTTACAACGGGCTGTAGCCCCGGTTCGTAGCGCTCAAGGCATTGTGGCTTTATTTGATAATCGGGTATTATATCGCAGTTATGGCAAACAGGTGTTGGCTGCCCTCAGTCCCTTGGCGCGGATTGATTATTTGGATCGAACTTTACTGATGGATCATTAATCCTACTTCCCCCAGGCTTGAATTAATGATATACTTTATATAATATTTGAGTTTTCTATGGCAGTTGAGAATCAATATGTATTAATCAAGCCTTAGAGACTGTTTGTAAAAGGAATATTAAATCCAGGTGTAGGGTGGGTTAGGCGACAATACTTATCCTGGGTCAGCAAAATCTTAACTGTCGGCCGTAACCCACCAATCTTAAAAACTCTAGCTGTCTTAATCTTTGCTTTACAAACACTCTCTTAGATTTTGAGGTGAGGGTGTAATTTCACTCTTAGGGTGGGTGTGGTGAATATAATATTAATATTTGCAAGTCGGGTCGAGCTTTTAACAAGAATTTAGAGCCATTCTAGTAAAAGTAGTAGAATAGTGTTTTGTGATGTAATGGAGTTTGAATAACTAAATGGATACTAAAGAACTAAAGTTTTTGCTGAAACTGTTAGGTCAGCCAGACTATCGTGCCAAAATTACTGAACTGAGTCCGACTTCGGGAACAAAAGCTTCAGAAAGAGATAAGATTTGTCGAGATTTATGCGATCGCCTACTCATCGAACGAGCAGAAGACATCGTGAATCTAAGAATTGCACCGCCTGGTCAATCTTTACTCCAGTTAGATTCTACCACTTTACCGATTAATGAGCAAGAGCTAAAAGTGTTAAAGGCTTGTGAGAAAGAAACAATTACACCAGCAAAAACAGGTATACCAGCAGCCTCTCGACAGCAGGTAATTTCTAGTTTAGTTGAACGGGGTTTTATTAAAGCGGTAAAGGTTAATATTAAGGAGGTTTGGTTAACCCAACAAGGCAAAGACTATTTAGCGACAGAATATACTCCTGAAGGCAATAGCAATATAACTCAAACTCAAATGGGAAATTATATCCGTTTTTTACGGGACTATTTATCTCATTCTCCCCTGAAAATTGAACCTTCAACCGCCACACCTACTTTATTTTCTGACCAAAAACCCAGCGATGAAGAGATTTTACAGATTATTATTGATTTAGATAAAAAGTGGGGAACGGATAATTATTTACCCATCTTTCATCTGCGAGAACGACTGCAACCGCCGTTAACCAGAGATGAATTAGATCAAGCAATTTATCGGCTGCAAAAACAAAACAGAATTGAGTTAAGCGCACTGTTAGAAGGGGGGCGTTATACTTCAGAACAATTTGATACCGGGATATTAGTACCCGGCGGTAGCCGCCTGTTTTTTATTATCGTTAACTAGTATTTCTTCGTCTTTCTCTTCATTTTCTACCCTTTTTTTCAATATGGCTACTATCGACGAAATCATTCAACGAGAATTCAATCCCTTTGATCCCGTTACTTTCAAAACCGGACATTTTTGGCAAGAAAAATCTCCGGAGAAATCTCAAATTATTGAATCAATTCATCAGCAAGAACTGAATCAGATCGATAAAATGATTAAACGTACCAAACAAGATCATTTTACCCGATCTATTCTATTAACAGGTGATAAAGGGGCTGGAAAAAGCTACTTTTTAGGTCGATTAAAAGATACTCATAATCACAATGTTTTCTTTGCTTATATTGCCCCTTGGATGGATAGTGAACATATTTGGCGGCATACCCTGCGATATACCATTGATAGCCTCATGTGTACACCCAAAGGGAAAACAAAGTCTCAATTACTCCTGTGGTTAGAAGGGCTATCTACGTTTCAAAATCAAAAATTAATGAATAAGTTACTCGGCGATAGAAAATTATTTATTAATAACTTAAGAAGTGCTTACCCCGCCGGAATTTATCAAGCCAGAAGCTTTTTTGGGGTTTTATATGATTTAACAGATACTGAAAAATATCATACAGCTTGCAGTTGGTTTCGAGGAGAAGATTTAGATGAGGAAGAGTTAAAACTTTTAGGCGTTAGACAATCAATCGATACTGAGGAATATGCCCGTCATATCTTAGAAAATTTTGGCAGAATTATTCACTCAAATCAACCCATCGTTCTCTGTTTTGATCAAGTTGAAAATGGTTATCCGCGAAATGAAAATGGATATGCTGACTTACACCCATTAATGAGTTTGAATACAACCTTTCATAATGAACGATTTAAAAATTTTGTCATTATTATTAGTATTGTATTGAATAACTGGCGTGAAGTCGAAAAAAAAATACCACACTCTGATACAGATAGAATTGAACAAAAAGTATCCTTGAAAAGTATTACATTAGAACAAGCAAAAGAATTATGGGCAAGTCGGCTTTATCCATTACATCGTCAAGCAAAACCTAAACCTTCTTCACCTATTTATCCTTTAGATGCAAATGTTTTAGAAAGTAATTATCCAGGGGGGAAAGTTAATGTTCGGGATGCACTACAACTCGGAAAAGAACTCTTTTTAGAATATAAACTAGGAAAGCCTAAATCATCTGAACCTGTTAACAATACACCTGTTACGCTAGTTGACGAAGGCGAAGTCGTACCTATTAAAAGTAAACCTAAACCTGTTGAGAACAAAAATGAACCCATTGAAAGTAAACCTAAACCTGTTGAAAGTACACCCAAGCCTGTTAACAATACACCTGTTACGCTAGTTGACAAAGTCGTACCTGTTCAAACTGCATCAGCAGAATTGAATTTAATTTGGCAAAAAGAATTTAAACAAACTCAAAATTATGTTTCTCGGATACGCCAGTATTCTGCGGTTGAACGTTTAGGAATGTTGCGGAATATTTTAAATTTATATAAAGTAGAAAAAATTGGACGGCATTTCTTACCCAGTCAAAGGTACTCAGCTTAT
>CAYNXM010000063.1:0-11198 GCA_964401105.1 uncultured Lyngbya sp.
GTGTGGACAGATTGGGAGTCACGTCACCCCAGACGGGAGGGACTTTCACCCTCATCTGGTAGAAAGTTGGATACAGCTCCCAAAGCCGTATCCCCTAGTTTATAAGGCTTTTTAGTCTATTTCACTAGGAACGAATCGCACGTAGGGTCATCCATTATCGTAAACCCAGCGAAACCATTGAACGCACCACAACCGCCACATTCTCCCGAAACAACCCGATTTATGTTCGACAGTACCCCGTACGTTATATCCCCGATACCACCATTCAGCGGGCAGAAAGCCGCCTCGGAGAGCATAAATACAACCTACTGTTCAATAACTGCGAACATTTTGCCACTTGGTGTGTGACGGGGGTGAGTGATAGTCGGCAAATTCGAGACTTTATTCCGTTACTCAGTCGTTTGAATGTGGACCAATGGGATCAACCCCTGCATGAAGCGATTAATGATGGGAATAAAGACCGGGTGCCTCAACTGATAGATCAAGCATTAGCTGATATTCGAGTGGCGTGGGATGATGTTCATCCTCAATATAAAGCCGCATTAGCTGAAAAGAAAAGTTGGCAAAAGGTGGCTATTGCTGCATTAAAAAAAGATCGAGAAGATTTAGCGCGGGCGGCATTACAACGAAAACGTTTTTATCAGAAACGGGCTGAGGAATTAGAATCAAAGTTAGATCAATTGGCAAAAATGACAGAAAATTTATTGAAAAATCAAGCTTATGCATGATCATTAACTATTTCGATTAATCTCTAATTCTAGATATCCTGTTTCGCTATCAATACAACGATTAAACTGATAATCTAAACTTGTACCAATAATGATTTCTGCCGTTGTATAAATTAAACAACCGAGTTGAAGGTGTCCGCCTATTACAACCCCCTGAGAATCTGCCAAACTAATATGAAGATGAATACCAGCTAGGGAAAGGGTACCGACTAAAGATACTATTTCAAACCGTTGCAGAAAACATTGATTCTCAGATTGTCCGGCAAATCGGAGAGTGGCTTGTTGCAGACTACCCACTGTTGTTAAAATAAATCCAGCTTGAATTTGATGGGCAATTGCAATCTCTTTTAAACTCTGTTTCAGATCTTGATTGGGCTTGAGTCGAACTGGTAAAATATTCATGATTAATTGGATAATCTGAACTCAACTAATTTTTACGTTGATAAATTTTAAAAATACAAATATGACAAAAATTCGTCTAATTACAAATAAAGGCTTAGAAGATATTGCCGTTTGTGAATTTAATCAGAAGTCTAAACAATTTGGGCTAAAGATTCAAGCCTTAGAAGTTAAGCCTTGGGCATTAGGCGGACAAATTTTGATTCAGTTGGAAAACTCTATCGATCGCATTATTCCGATTATAAATCATCTGGGTTCAGTTTATCGAGTCGTTCATCATTTACATCATTTAATTCTTCATCCTGAGGATCCCCTACAATCTCTACAAAGTCAACTGCTGAATATCGATATTTTACCAATGAAATCAGCCAGTAGTTTCCGAGTCACTAGCGATCGCCACGGAACACATAATTTTAATCATATTAATATTCAACAAGCTGCGGGAACGGCATTAGTTGAAAAATATCAAACATCCGTTTCTTTAGACTCGCCTCAACTGAATTTACAAGTCGATTTATATAACTTACAATGTCTGATTGGTATCCCACTGCATTTATCTAAATTAGATCATCGCTTTAATAAAGTGTATCAGCCCCGAGTCACATTAAATCCAACGGTTGCTTACGGGATGTTGCAGTTTTTACAACTTGATAAAACTCCGAGTCGTTTACTCGATCCATTCTGTGGTTCAGGTACAATTTTACTAGAAGCTGGGAAGACTTTACCTGATGGGGAAATCTATGGCAGTGATTATAATCTAGAAACAGTTGAGGGAGTTCAACAAAATATTATTGCGGAAAACATGAGTGATTATATTTCTGTTAAAGTAGCAGATGCCCGAGATTTATCTCAAGCTTATCCAGCTAATTTTTTTAATGGTATAGTCACCAACCCTCCTTATGGAATTCGCATGGGAAAACAGATGAATTTCTATCATTTTTATCGTCGATTTTTAGCCGGAGTGTCTCACGTTTTATTACCGCGAGGACGATTAGTGATTTTAGTCGGTAAAAAGTTGGGAGAGTTTAAACGGGTTCTACATCAGTTTCCTGAATTTAAACTTTTAGAGTTTCGTTTAATTGAAACCGGAAACTTCTATCCTCATTTAGCTGTCTTAGAAAAAGAATCATCTTAAATATCAAGATCATGAATTTAAATAAAAAGTATTCTAAATTAGCAATAGGATTAATTTTTTCTCAGTCTATTTTTTCTCAACTGAGTCTAGTTGCCCTCGGACAAACCACAAGATTTGTTGATATTGAGTCCCACTGGGCGCAAGCTTGTATTGAAACCTTAGCAAAACAAACTATTATTGGAGGAGACAGAGAACAACAACAATTTCGTCCTAATGATGCCATCACCAGAGTAGAATTGGCAGTGATTTTAACACAAGCTTTTCCAGAGGTAAAACCTGTACAAGAACCGATAGACTTTGTCGATATTCCAAGTGATTATTGGGCTTATTCTGCTATTCAAGAAGCCAACCGTCGTGGGTTTCTTTCTAGTTATATTGCAGGTGTTTTTAACCCGACTCTGGAAGTGACACGAGTACAAGTATTAGAAGCGTTAACCCAAGGATTAAACTATCAACCTCAAGCTGTTTCAATGGTAGAATTAACAGCGATTTTTGAAGATGCAAATGAAATTCCGGAAACAGCCCAGAAAGCGATCGCGGCTGCTACAGAAAATTGGTTGGTGGTTAATTATCCTAATGTGAAACAACTTAATCCTAATCAAACGGCAACTCGGGCAGAAGTGGCGGCAATGATTTGTCAAGCCTTGGAAGTATCCCCGCAAACTGCATTGGTTCCTTCCCAATATATTGCGAGAACTTCTATTAACCAAGTTCCTTTATCTACTTCTGAAGCCATCTCTGTCATTTCAGAAAATACGGCATCAGAACTAAAAATAGAAGCGGAAGAAACTGAGTCTGAATCTATAGCTACGGAAACAGAAGTCACTAATGTAATAACGAATTCATCGACTATAGAAAGTAATCAAACTGAGTTTTTAATAGAAAATTCTGAAGCAGAAGACACTGAGTCTGAACCGATAGCAGCAGAAACAGAAGAAACTGAGGTAGCAGCCAATTCATCTGCTATTGAGAGTAATCAAACTGAGTCTTTAATAGAAAATTCTGAACAAAAAATAGAAATTGGAGAATTAGAAACAGTTAAAGTTGAGTTATTCTATGAAACTCCTGAAGTTTTGCAGATCACTATTATTCGTAAAGGAGAACAACGGCTGAGAAAACTATTAACATTATCATCCCTGCAAGAGGTCGAAGATACTGATCGAGTGATTGATATTAATATTGTGGATTTAGATAGGGATAAAGAACCCGAAGTGATGATTGATTTTGTGGGGCGGGATTCATCTAATCGTCCTTTATATTATTCTTTAATTTATCGATATAGTTCTTTTGCCCGAGAATATAAATCTTTAAAACAAACTTGGGGTCTATTACCTTATCAACAAGACAATTCAGCTATTAATAATACACCGATTTTTATCAGTTTTGATCGTCGATTTAGTGAGAATTATCAAAGTCAAACGGCTGAACATTTACCTGTACAAGTTTGGCAGTATCAGTCAGGAGAAATGCAGGATAAAACCTCAGATTATGCTGAATTAGTACAAAAACAAACTGCTATTCTATGGTTAGAGTTAAGCCAGTCTACTCAATCTGAACAAGAATTACAAGGCATTATTGCCGCTTATCTTGCGAATAAATCTGCATTAGGAGAGGCTGAGGAAGGGTGGCAGCGTGTCCAACAAATTTATCAAGGTAATGACGCGGCTAATTTTTTTAATGAATTGCGACAGTTTCTTCAAGAAATGGGTTACTCAGAATAATATAGCCCTATCTCGTCATCTAGTCATTGAGTAGAATTTCTGATTGTTGTCAAAGGTTTTTACTCCCGTAGAGACGTTATATATCCCCTAGAGACGTTATATATAACGTCTCTACGCAGGTAATCTGGTTTTTAATTGAGATTTAGACTCTCGCAGACTCACTAGTTTTGAGACACAAACATGGGATGATCTTCTCGATGACGTTCAAAGATAAATCGAGGTTTTAACAATGCTTTGAATAGTAACTGAATTGATTTTAATTCTCCGGGTGTTTGGTGAGGTTTCCATTGACCTGGACGACAAAGTAGCATCTTCACTAATGCTCGATGTTGTGATAAAGTGATATTTGTAAATTCAACTCTAAGAATAGGAAATTCTCCGTTTTGTTGGGAGTGGATTACTTTTCCCGTCAGTTTCAAGTTCTCTTCAATAATTTCTAACTCAATATTTTGAGAAGTATTAGATGCACAATTGAAAAGACTCGGCGGTTGAGTCAGGGCAATTTCTGCACCCATTTCTGATAGTTTTGTTGTCACTCCCCAACCGATTTCATCTGCTATTTTCACCTGCACCACTCGTCGCAGTTGAAACCAGTCAGAAATGCTGGATTTGGGAACATCAAGTAAGATCAGTAAGCTAACACTAATCATGAAAATATTGTAGAGACTCCAAAATAAAACCCAACTGGGTTGTTCCCAGCTTTTCCACAGACAAATAATTGTACCGATTAAAATGATAATCAACGGCCATGCTAAGGCAATATTGAAGTAAAACCGATTATTTGCAGTTCCTTTTGGAGTCACATCAAATTGTTTAGAAAACGGACGAATGAGTGTTGAAAAAATAGCGATAGAAACCGGGAAGCATTGAGCGATCGCATAAATATCTGAAACTAAAGCAGAACGAGACCGGTAGTTTAACCAAGAAAAAGTAAATAATTGAATGAAATAATAGGGCAAAAAGAAGTAAATGAGTTCTGATGCATTTGCTTCAATTGGAGATAATTTAAGTCCATAACAAATTATTGGTAATAATAGGAAAAATAGGCGAAAAATACTGGTAAACCATTGGATAATTCCTTCTAAATGAGCAAGTCTTTGTTTCCATCCTAAGCCCGGAATTACAAATGGACTGGCTTTAATAAAAAAGGCTTGTAAGGTTCCTCTCGCCCAACGCATTCGCTGAATCACATGACCTGCCATATTTTCAGCCGATAAACCCGCACTTAAGCTTTCCCCTAAATAAATCACTCGATAACCTTTAGCCGATAAACGAATTCCGGTGTAATAATCTTCACTCAAAGATTCTATTACAAATCCGCCTGTTTCGAGTAAAGCCGAACGACGAGCAACAAAAGAACTGCCATAACATAACGCTGTTTCTAATCCATCTCTCAGGAGTTGATAATGACGGGAAAAGATCTCAACTTCTTGGGGTAAGTGATCTTCTAATCCTAAGTTACGGGCAACCGGATCGGCATTATAAAAGCTTTGGTGAGTCTGAACTAAGGCAATTTTAGTATCTTGAAAAAAGCCAACAGTTCGTGTTAAAAAGTTAGTCGTGGGAACAAAATCTGCATCAAAAACAACAATTAATTCTCCATTAGTAAGACTCATGGCATGGTTTAAATTCCCCGCTTTGGCATAACGATTATCGGGTCGAATGATATACTCGCAGCCTAATTCATTCGCGAGTTGTCGCATTTCGGGTCGTTGGGTATCATCGAGTAAATAAATCGTTTTATCTGGATAATCTAAGGCTTGGCAGCCGATAATCGTTCGTCGTAAAATTGGAACGGGTTCATTATAAGTCGGAATTAAAATATCAACGGAGGGCTGATAATTACCGTTAATTACAGCAACGGACATTTGATCCGCTTGATCGTGTCGCTTTTGAATTTTTAGACTGTGATAAACCTGTAAACTATTGCTGAAAATTACAACAATTTCCATTAATAGAATAGCAATACTGAGTAATCCATTCAGGGGATCGGCTAAATTAAGGGTAGATAGCGATCGCCACAGAAAATAACGTATTGTAACCGCCAACAACACAGAAACAATTATGATTCGTGACCACAAATCGGGTTGAGGAGAAATTTTCATCACCAACCCCACAATTATCCCCAGTCCAATCATCGGTATGAGTAAATGATGTTGGGCAATTTCGGACACCTCTAACCAAAAAGG
Organism: uncultured Lyngbya sp.; assembly: GCA_964401105.1. Classification (GTDB taxonomy): domain Bacteria; phylum Cyanobacteriota; class Cyanobacteriia; order Cyanobacteriales; family Microcoleaceae; genus JAAURB01. Next base: position 6,173 of record CAYNXM010000063.1, read on the forward strand.
CGGGTTTTGTTGCTGAATGTGTAACTGATGGAATATTTGGGTTAATGTGGGTTCTGCTGAAAACCATCCGATGGTAATTGTAATCATTATAATTGCGATCGCCCATACCACGGATATTGCAGCGGGGGGACGCTTAATTCCGTTGAAGATCAAACGTTTCAACCGTTGATGAGTGAACCCTGATGTCATACTCAAAACTCCTGAATGGGTAGTGCTGAATGATTTGAAGCAGTGTAAAGAACAAGTTACACAGCCAGCAACTGTTTACATGATGTAATATTTTTCTGAAAATCTTGTGAGAGAAAGATAAATTCCCTCTGGGCTTGGGATTGAAGCCCAACGCCGTTAGATTTTCATCTGAATTGTTGATTAGACTGTGACTGACTCTGATTCAGTTCAAAATTTCTGGAAGAATTGAGGCGGGCTACACTACGATTGGTGAAGATTCCTGAAAAAAAATCAACGCAGTAAAAATAGGGTGGACATCGCCCACCCTAAACAGTGTTCTTAAAGATTGAAGATTACTTCAGGATTTGTTTTGACTCTCTAACTTCGTTTTCCACTCTTGCATCGCTTCAGTTGCGGCATTGTAGGCTGTGCTATCTTTTGGAATTAGGGAAGCCGCCTCAATTGCATTTTTAAATTGCTTTTTCTTAGCACGATCCTGAGCAATAGTCAGGATTTCTTGACTCCACTGATTAATCTGAGTTTGAGCCGTTTCATAACCCGGTTGGCCAGCTTCAATCTTCCGCGCCTGATCGATCGCCTCATTATAAGAAGAAGCTTGTCCTTTCTTAATTCGGCCCTGGGCTACTTTTAACAAGGCTTGATTAATCTTAAGTTGTTGCTGTTGCCCGTCCCATTGCTGAATCTGGAGTTGAGTCTGTTGATAGATTTGCTGATTGGCATCGGGTACCAACATCGCCGCTGCGATCGCACCTTGAAAATCATCGGTTTGAGAACGTCCTTTGGCAATATCTAAAATCGTCTGACTCCAGCGTTCAATTTCTTGCTGGGCTTGGGGATAAGCCGGGTCGCTTTTCGGAATTTGCCGGATATTTGCGATCGCATTACTAAAACTAGAAGCAGAAACGCCTTTTAATTGCGCTTTGGCCTGATTCAATACTGCTTGATTCTTTGGATCGGGGACTGGCGTAGTTTCTGCTGCCTTGGTTGGCACTTCTGCATCCGTTACAGCGGTTTTTGCAGGTTGAGGGGGAGCCTCTGCGGGATCGGCTACCACTTCTGTGGGTGCAACTAATGTCGATTCAGGCGTGTTTTGACCGAGTAATGTGGGTTTATTGGTATAAAAAACACCCAGCAAAAGCAATAGAGCTGTTGCGCCGCTCCATAAAACCAGTTGTTTTACAAATGAGCCATCAGACATAGTTTCTTCTGTAGGGGTATTTGTAGAAGACATAGAAGGACGATCGCTAGGGGTTTGATAAGGGGGTTGAGAAGGGGGTTGAGAAGGGGGAACAGCGTTCTGGGATGTCGTTGCCGATTGAGCCGGTTGAGAACGGTTTGGACGGCTAGGAATCGGGGAAATAGAGGGGGGGGAAGCATCGGGCTCTGATCCGTTAGAGTTAGCTTCCATAGCTGAATTGATGGCAGTATTGCCATTTTGCTGAGAAACGGCCGCCAAGGGTGTTGGATATTCAGGTAAGATGACGGTATCCGCTTTTTCGGGAGGATGCACCACCAACACCGGATTTTGGGGCGGACGCAGATGTTGTTCTGTTAATGCGGGTAGACGAGTCGAGAGAAACTGATTCAGTGCTGCAATGGTTTTGTGTTCCCCGGTGCGGAGGGATTCTAGCAGGGATGATGTGAAAAAGCCTTGCCGTAATGCTGAGGTTTCACGAGACATTTGATCGGGGCAACGACAAGATAAAATTGTGGGAATTTCCAATTCCTTAGCAATTGCGATTAGATCTGCACCTAAGATTTTCCCGGTTCTTGCCCCTTGGCTACGGTTAATATCAAGCAGCACAATGACAGTTTCGGCGGGTGCTTGATTTAAACGTTCATAAATCAGCTGAACCGGAATTCCTGTGGCTTCGATATTAGAGGGGTTACCATCAATCGGAAGAAGATAGTCCTTGCCGTCGTAGCTGATGCCATAGCCACTAAAAAAGAACCATAATGTATCTTCAGGGGTGAGTTGTTCTTGACAAATACCCTCCACCCAGTCAAGGATATTCTCTCGTTCCGGGATTGTGGGAATGCCCCAGAGATGGGGTGAAGTGTCACTCATTAAGAGGGACTTATCGCCAGAAAATCCGGCTTTTGTGATTAAACAATCTTGGATCATTTCTGCATCCCGTTGAGCATAACTCAAAGGTTGGAGAAACTGATATTGATTGATGCCTATGGTAATACAAACGTGATGTTTCATCACTACACTATTTTGATCTGAGCAATTATTAGAGTCTGCCAAAACAATAGCATATTCATTCTATGCTTAAAACTGGAGATGATGATGGACGCTGAGGGGATTTAAGGCAACACTCGAAAAGAATCGAAAAACTGATTGGCTGCTTCAGAGAAGTCCATATCCTGAGGCTGACTTATGCCTAAAATGTAAATCTGCTGGTTTATCCAATAAAGATGCAGGATAATCTTTTCAACGCTTGCCTCAAGGATTAGTTTTCGACCCGGAAATTGTTCAAACTTGATAGAGTGTTCATTTGCTACAGTAAATCCTGTATCAGCAACAATGTAGTCTCGAATTTGATCGAATAGAGATTCTGTTTTGTTAGCAACCGTATTAGCCTTAACCATACCATGAGCCACAATAAAGCGAGAATGGGGTTGATTGGTACTCAATACCTCAAAAGTTAAAGTGCCTACAGTTGTCTCTACAGTTTTTGTTTCTGTGGTTGAAATTCCGGTCGGTATCCACACACTAAAACGACCCTGACGAGAAAGAAATTGTTGCCAGCTTAGCTTATCGGTTTCAATGGTTAATAACCCGGCTTCCGGCTTCGTCGGACGGTTTTCAAGTTGTTGAATTTCTTGTTGCATCTGCCGATATCCCTCCTCAAAAAAAGTCGGACGAGTTGGGGGAAGCTGGGCTTGAGTAGACAGAGAAATCCTCCCAACGGATAAGAATATAGCAACGGCTGCAATCTTGCCTCTATTCTGAATGTTCATTTGCTTGACTCCCCGATTGATTGCTGTACAATTAGCCTATTGATTCTATTTACTATGCAGCAAAATTGAATTAATACAATTTGTTTCATTTTATTTATTATTTTGTAGCTCTATGAGTCTTTTCCATTATGTCTAATCCATCAGCATTACCCACAAACTCATCCAGTTTGCCTAAACTAGCAAGTGCTTTTCGGCGCTGGGGATGGATAGGTTTTTGGATGCAAATCATTCTCGGATTAATTCCGATTATGATATTGGGTTTTGCATTGCTTTTCCGGAATTTACCCAATAGTGAAGCCTCGGGAAATTCAATGCTCTTTATTATTTTATCCTCTATCTGTTTATTAACCTTACTATTTACCCTATTTTGGTGTTTTCGATATACTCAACTTTCAAAAAAACTAAATCGCACGGAAAAACCTCCGGCAAAAGCAGATGTGGTTCGCTGTCTTTGGATTGGATTAGTGGCTAATGTAATTGGGATGGCGTTTGCTGTTACTGTAGGCATGGGGCAAGTGGGAACATTGATATTTAAAATGCTATTTTTATCCCCAACTTCGGCTATTTATAATCCTCGCTCTTTGATTGTTCCCTTTGATATTATTGCGATGCAAGCCATGATTAATACTATTGCGGCTGAATTAATTGGGATCGCGATAACGTTATGGTTATTACGTCGGGTTGAGCAAGCTTCATCTCGTTCTTAAGATATTAAATAACAGAGCAAATTTGATCCTATTTTACTGATAGATTTTTAATCATGGCGATTTTAACAAATCAAGCAACTTCTCAGGCTTTACTGGGATTATCTTTAGAAGAATTAACCCAATGGGTACAACAACAAGGTCAACCGAGTTATCGAGGTAAACAGTTATATCAATGGATTTATCAAAAAGGGGCAAAATCCTTATCTGAAATTACTGTATTTCCTAAGCAGTGGCGAACTGAAATGGCAGATATAAGTATTGGTCGTTCTGCCTTGCATTATCGTTCAGTTGCCCCCGATAAAACTGTTAAATATCTGCTGAAATTAGCAGATGGTCATTTAATTGAAACGGTTGGTATTCCCACAGAAAAACGTCTCACTGTTTGTGTTTCTTCTCAAGTGGGTTGTCCGATGGATTGTGATTTTTGTGCCACCGGAAAAGGCGGATTTATTCGCAACTTAGAAATTCATGAAATTATCGATCAAATCCTAACAGTTCAAACGGATTTTGAACGACGAGTCAGTCATATCGTCTTTATGGGAATGGGAGAACCATTATTAAATACAAATAATGTGGTTGCAGCTATTCAATGTTTAAATCAAGATATCGGTATTGGACAACGAATGATGACTGTTTCAACAGTAGGAATTCCAGGGAAAATTCGCGACTTTGCTGAATATAAATTGCAAGTGACTTTAGCCGTGAGTCTACATGCACCGAATCAACAATTGCGAGAAACACTTATTCCTAGCGCCCGTCATTATCCCATAGAAAAGTTAATCGCAGAATGCCGAGACTATGTTAAAATGACTGGCAGACGATTAAGTTTTGAATATATTCTTTTAGGAGAACTGAATGACTTACCTCAACACGCCATAGAATTGGCTAATCTTGTGGGTGGTTTTCAAAGTCATGTTAACTTAATTCCCTATAATCCTATTCAAGAAGTCGATTATCAACGTCCCAGTCCTGAACGAATACAAGCCTTTGTAAAAGCCTTGAAACAACAGCGCATTGCTGTTAGTGTACGATATTCCAGAGGGTTAGAAGCAGATGCGGCTTGTGGGCAACTACGGGCCTCTAAAGTAGAGTCAAATTAAATCCAATCTACTCCGTTTCCAATATAATATTCCAAGCCTCTAAAGTAGTTCCTATCGTTTGTT
>CAYNXM010000064.1:0-2571 GCA_964401105.1 uncultured Lyngbya sp.
CCCTTAACGTTTTTTCAATTTGATTACTTTCTCTATTCTCTTCAACATTATTATTTTCTTGATTCCCTTGCGAATTAACAGAATCATCACTAATTAAAACCGAAGCATTATTATCTGAAATATCAAAACTTTGATCTGAATTAATCTCTAGTTGATCCTCAATATCATCATCCAACTTCACCCATTCAGGCTTATGTCTTTTAAAGATATTAACTAATTGATCGCGCCTGTACTGACCTCGAATATATGCTTTTCCTAAAAAAATATTGCATATTTTTTCAATATGTTTTCTAACAGTAGTTTCTGCTATATTCAGTGATTTAGCGATTGTTTTATCACTCTCTCCTGCTAATAGTTTTTCTAATACCGGCTTCTGTGTTGGTGTTAATTTATTGAACTTATTTTCAAATTGCTTTGGAGTCATTCCTCTCTCTACTCAATCGACTCTACACAGAATTATACACAAAATCCTACACAAAACCATCTTAACTACACAAAAAGATTCACAAAAAAACACTTGACTTGTGTATTTTAACTAAGACATCATTAACGATATCAACAACCAGATAAACCTTAATAAGTTAAAGGGTTTATCAAACTTTAAAGTTGAGGTTATTATCTATGTTTGCATCTAACTATTCCCCTAGCAACGATCAGTTATCTGAAGGTTTACTACTGGGAAACTCCAATGAACTTAATTTAGGTTTGTCTCCAGTTGAACCTCCATTTCAGCAGTTTTCTGCTTCACAGAATCCCGTAGAAAATCTAGATCAAATATTTGATAGTGCGGTTACAGATCCTACTGATTTTTTATTACCAAATGGTGGAGTTAGTCATTTTGAGGATATCTCCGATTTGAAAGCTTTCTCAGATACAGCAGTAAATGAGGAACAAAATGATATTCTCCGGGTTCAAAAATCTTCAGTTGAACCACCCTATAATACTTTAGTCAACTCTTCTCCTGGCTTAACCGTGAATATGGGTGGCTGGACAGATAATAATACTTACCCTCGCCTCTCAGGTGATGTCAATGGTGATGGGTTTGATGATTTAATTGGTTTTGGTTCAACCAATGTTTATACCTCTTTTGCCAATGAAGATGGAACTTTTAACTCACCTATTGCTTCTCAACCTGGCTTGACAGTTAATGTAGGCGGATGGACTGATAACAATACTTACCCTCGTGTTGTTGGTGATGTCAATGGTGATGGGTTTGATGATATTGTTGGTTTTGGTTCAACCAAAATTTATACCTCTTTGGCTAACGAAGATGGAACTTTTAGCGAGTCAATTGGTTCAACTCCAAGTTCAACCAATGGCTTTACAGTTAATGTAGGGGGTTGGAGTGATAACAATACTTACCCTCGTATGTTAGCTGATGTCAACGGTGATGGGTTTGATGATATTGTCGGTTTTGGTTCGACTAACGTTTTTGTTTCATTAAGCCGAGGAGACGGTACTTTTGACTCACCTATTGCTTCTCAACCCGGCTTTACAGTCAATGTAGGCGGATGGAGTGATAACAATACTTACCCTCGTATGTTAGCTGATATCAACGGTGACGGGTTTGATGATATTGTCGGTTTTGGTTCGACTAAAGTTTATACCTCTTTGGCTAAGGAAGATGGAACTTTTGACTCACCTATTGCCTCTCAACCTGGCTTAACAGTAAACGTAGGGGGATGGACAGATAATAATACTTACCCTCGTGTTGTTGGTGATGTTAATGGTGATGGTAAAGATGATTTAATTGGCTTTGGTTCGAGTGATGTTTTTGTTTCTTTATCCGAAACGACTGAAACTACTGTGACTCCACCACCTTCATCTTCTTGGGAGAACCCTTTGGCTTCAGGGTCTTATACAGTCAGCCAAGGATTTCATTCAGGTCATAATGCTATTGATTTAGCAGCGGATATAGGAACTCCGATAGAAGCAGCAAGAAGTGGAACAGTAGTACTTGTTGCTATAGATCAGTATGGTGGCAAGTACATTGATATTGATCATGGTGGTGGTCTTAAAACTCGCTACTTACACTTATCAACTTTTTCAGTTAGCCAAGGGACTCAGGTTAATGATGATACAAAAATTGGTGAAGTTGGTAATACAGGACTTTCGACAGGGCCTCACTTACATTTTGAAGTATGGCAAAATGGAGTACGTCAAAATCCCAGAGACTTCATTAACTTTTAGTAGTAGGTAAAATTTCTGTGGGTTGGGTGAAAGAAATAACGATTATAAGAAAAATAGTCTATTAACACTCTCACCCAGCCTCATAATTTACATGAACAGATCCTTATCACTTTAAGGGTCTGATTTTAATTGTTGGGCGGGTTCAGGAAGTGTGGCGTAAGCCGTATCGCGTAAAATCTCTGCTTGTTTTTCGGCTTCGGCTAAACTGTCTCGCGCGGCTTGGACTATGCAGACAAAGACAACGACACCATCTATGGCGATCGCGGTGATGATACTCTCAAAGGGGAAGCCGGAATGGATGCCTTATATGGGGAGGGAGGTAAAGATATCCTCTACGGCGGTATTGGCAAAGATAGTCTGTTTGGCGGAAACCACAATGAC
>CAYNXM010000065.1:0-4422 GCA_964401105.1 uncultured Lyngbya sp.
CAATTGCACCGGCTGTTGCTTTGCCACTAACATCGACTCGCCACTACTGGTGTCTTCTTGTACGACAAACACAAAGCTTTGATCGCCGATGCGGCTAATCGCAGTTGTTGGAACCGTTACACCCGCAATTTGATCCCAAATCACTCTAGCACGGACAATTTGATCGGTTCTCAGTTGATTATTACCGTTACTGTAAATTGCCTTAACTAAAATCGTTTGAGTTCCAGTCCCAGCAGCCGGGGAGATAAAAGAAACTCGACTGGTTCCAATTAATTCTCCCGTATCCTGACTCAGTAATTCAACTGGGGTACCGACTCGAAGTTCTGATAAGCGATCGACAGGAACATTGATATTCACTTCTAACTGATCGTTTTGACGAATAGCAGTGACTGTGGTTTGACTATTCACCAAATCTCCAACTTTAACGGGTACATCCCCAACAATTCCCGCAATGGGGGCATTAATATTGTAATAATCCAGTTCAACTTGTTGAGCCACGGCTTGAGCTTGGGCGCTTTCAATATCCCGTTGAATCAGAGAAATTTGAGCTTTTTGCGCTTCAATACTGCTTTTTTGGGTTTCAATTTGAGCCTCTAAGGTAGAAATTTGTCGGGCTAAATCTTGATCGGCACTACTAATATTGGCTTGAGCCGATTGAATGGTTCGATCTTGACGATCTAACTCTTTCTGAGCACTTTGAATGCGAGCTGTCGCGGCCCGTACTTCTTTTTCTTGGTTGGCAACTTCGGCTTCACTGGTTTCTTTATCCCGCAGTCTTTGATCAAAAACCTCTGCCGAGATCACCCCTTCTTCCTTCAAACTTTGGTAACGTTCAAATGTGGCTTCTCGTTCTTTTGACACTGCCTGTCGTCGCTTCAGTTCCTCATTGGCTGCTTCTAAGTTTTCTTTGGCATTTTCTAACTCAAATGCCAGTCGTTCTTTTTCTTGAATTTCAGCTTCGTAGTCCTGTTCGGCTTGCTGTCTAGCAGCAGACTGAGATTGAAATTCTAATTCTGCTTGTATCCGTCGCAATTCCGCTTCTTGAGCCTTCAATTCGGCTTCAGCCCGTTGTAGATCCGCTCGCCTAGATTCTACCACTGCCAGTTGGCTTTCATAATTGGCTTGTTGCTGAGCCGGATCAATTAAGATTAACGGATCCCCTGCGGCAACGCCATCGCCGAGTTTGACATAAACTTGTTTCACCCAGCCACTGACACGGGGTTGAATCACGGAATTATCCACCCCTTCAACTCGGGCCACATATTCAGTACTTTTTTTAACTTGAGTGGTTTCAACTCGATCCATCTCCACTGCAACTGGTGGAGGCCCTTCTCCGGGAGCCTGTCCCCCACAAGCCTGAAGTATCAGTGGACTCAGGAGTAACAATAAAGATTTTCGCCAATGGGTAAAGTAATCATTCATTTGTCTAGTTTTTACTATGGTTAACTCAATTTATACTCAGAGTTTACCGACATTTTACCGAGTTGAGCGATCATTCTAAAGATTATTAGTTAAGCGGTTCAGAGCATTATCAGAATTGGTATCATATTTGTCCTACTTCGCTCAACTGAGAAAATAAAGTTTCACAACTGTGCTGAACCCTGGCTCAACCGACTGAATTGACAATTATCAGTCTGTCCTCGATTCATTCAGAGATAGGATACAGGAATTTGAAAAGATGGTGAACGAATGATTCTCGATCATAGACCAAACGGAATTCCGTACCCTCTCCTTCCCCATTCCCCCTATAAAAGTCGTTAGAATACAAATATAAGGACTGGACTGAGTAGTCTACTGCCGATCCAATCTGACACTGAGTTGAGCTGAAATTGAGATGGTCACTGGTCCCTCTGAAGATATTAACCCCAATAACGGTGCAGTCGCTGCCCCAGCACAAACCTGGGTAGAAAAACCCAGTCGTAAAAAGTTACCTCGCTGGGTAATCGGTTTAATCGCAATCGGATTGTTGAGCTTGTCGTTACCATTCTATTATCTGTATAATCGCGGTCAAACTCGGCTTGATACGATTGAGTCTTTAACTGTCCCGGTCGCTGCTAAAGATTTAACTGCGCGGATAACCGCTAGTGGGGTGGTGCAGCCTGTACGACGGGTAAACCTCAGTCCGAAAACTCAGGGCCGTTTAGCAGAATTATATGTTGAACAAGGCGATCGCGTCACAGCCGGACAAGTGATTGCCCGGATGGAAAGTAAAGAACTTGAGGCGCAATTACTGCAAGCTGAAGCGCGTTTAGCTCGTTCTAAGGCAAATTTGCAAAAATTACAAACAGGAACCCGCCCTGAGGAAATAGCCGCCGCTCAAGCTAGATTTGACCAATCCCTCGCTCGCTTAGCGGAGTTGGAAGCGGGAACTCGTTCAGAAGAAGTGGCCCAAGCCCAAGCCCGTCTGCGAGAAGCCCAAGCCCGTTTAGCGGATGCGGAGTCGGGGAGTTTAGAAGATGAAATTGCCCAAGCGGAAGCTAGAATTGTTGCCAACCAAGCGGAGTTAGATTTGGCTCTGCAACGGGTGAATCGTTATCAGAATTTACAGGCAGAAGGGGCAGTTTCCCAAGATAGACTAGAAGAGTTTTATCGAGATCAACGGCGGTTAACGGCTTTAGGAGATGAAGCGCAAAGACGTTTAGAACAGTTGCAGCAGTCTCAAGTCTCCCAAATTCAACGGTTACGGGAAACTGTTGAACAAGAACGTCAGGCCCTGCGACGGTTAGAAAATGGGGCGCGTCCTCAAGAAATTGACCGGGCAGAAGCAGAGGTGGCAGAGGTAAAAAGTCAGCTAAATGAATTAATTAATGGGACGCGAGTTGAAGATATTGCGGCGGCTGAAGCGGAGGTAGCAGAGGCTGAGGGGCAGGTGCGTTACTATCAAACTCAGTTAGAGGATACCGTAATTCGTGCGCCGTTTGCGGGGGTAATTAGTCAGCGGTATGCGGTGGAAGGGGCGTTTGTCACGCCGGCTACTTCGGCTTCGGATGCCTCTTCGGCAACTTCGACTTCTATTGTGGCATTGGCAAAAGATTTAGAAGTATTAGCGAAAATTCCCGAAGCGGATATTGGGCAAATTAAACCCAATCAACGAGTTGAAATTGTCGCCGATGCTTTCCCGGACCAAGTGTTTCAAGGACGAGTCCATTTAGTGGCACCAGAAGCGGTAAAAGAACGAGATGTAACGTTATTCCAAGCAAGAATTGACATCATTGATGATGGTAAGGAAAAATTACAATCGGGGATGAATGTTGATTTACAATTTGTTGGGGATAGATTAGAAGATGCGTTAGTTGTGCCGACGGTTTCTATTGTGACAAATAAGGGACAAACTGGGGTTTTAGTTCCGGATGAAAATAATCAACCGATGTTTCAACCGGTGACAATTGGTTTACAAATTGGTAATGAAATTCAAGTGTTAGAAGGGGTGAATGCGGGGGAACAAGTATTTTTAGAGTTGCCGGAAGGGAAGAAGTTTGAGGATGTGGTGAAATGAATCTATTAGAACAGTTAAAAATGGCATCGACTACCTTAGTTGCTAATAAAATGCGAAGTAGTTTAACGATGCTTGGGATTATTATTGGTAATGCTTCTGTGATTGGTATGGTGGGGATTGGAGATGGGGTTCAACGCTATGTGAGTGAACAGGTTAACTCTTTGGGGCCGAATGTTTTGTTTGTTTTACCGGGGAGTCCGGAAGCCCAAAGTCGCCCGGTTTATCCGCCGCAAACTTTAGTATTGGCTGATGCGGAAGCAATAGAAACACAGGTTCCCAGTGTGGATGAAGTTGCCCCTTCTTTAACAGGGAGTCAATTGATGTCTTATCGGAATAAGAATGCCTCGGCTTCTTTGGTGGGAACCACGCCAGAATATTTGTCTGTTCGCAGTTTTGATGTGGCGAAAGGACGGTTTATTTCGGATTTAGATATTCAGCGCAATGAACAAGTGGTTAGCCTCGGTTCCGAATTGGCTGAACAGTTATTTGGTAATGAGAATCCCATTGGTCAACAAGTGCGATTAAAGGATATTAGTTTGCGGGTAATTGGAGTGATGAAACCGAAAGGTTCAGGGTTGAGTGGTAATGAAGATTTAAATGCTTTTATTCCGATTACTACTATGGCGAATCGAGTGGTTGGGCGGACTTCTCCTTATGGCATTCAAGTCACTTTTATTTCGGTTTCTATTGAAACTCAAGATCAGATGAAAGCGGCTCAATTTCCAATTGAGAATCTATTACGGTTGCGCCATCAAATCACCGATGAAGATGACTTTACGGTACGTAATCAAAAAGATATTATGGATGTATTGGGTAAAGTTACGGGTGCGTTAACAATTCTACTCGCCGCCACAGCAGCTATTTCTCTATTTGTCGGGGGAATAGGGATTATGAATATTATGCTAGTTTCTGTTACCGAACGTACC
>CAYNXM010000066.1:0-2512 GCA_964401105.1 uncultured Lyngbya sp.
AAATCTCTCAAACGATCAATGACTCCCCCTTCCCTGAAAGGGATAGGGCTGGGGGGTTAGGTCATCTCTCTACAGAGTCACGTTCGTGGATCTTGTATAATAAAAACTTTCCCCTTTGAATAGTACAACAACACCACCGTCCATGGTTCATGTCAAGCGCGTGGAACTTACTAACTTTAAGTCGTTTGGCGGCACTACAGGAGTGCCGTTACTCACAGGCTTTACAGTGGTTTCTGGGCCGAATGGATCGGGAAAGTCTAATATATTAGATGCGTTGCTGTTTGCTTTGGGGTTATCCTCTTCAAAGGGAATGCGGGCAGATCGTTTACCGGACTTGGTGAATAATGCCCAGAGTCGTCGCACAACCGTTGAAGCGCGGGTGACGGTGACGCTGGATTTATCGGATTTACAGGATCAGTCTACTGTAGTCCGTCGTAATGGTAAACTGACGGCAACGGATGCGGAGTTAGAGGAACTTGAGGCGATTAATTCTGAGACGGATATTGAGTCGGTTCAACAAAGCTTAGAATCAGAATGGAGTGTAACTCGGAAGTTGCGGGTAACGAAGCAGGGAACATATACCTCGACTTATTATATTAACGGTGAACCCTGTACTCAAACGGAGTTGCATGAACAACTGCAGCATTTACGGATTTATCCAGAAGGGTACAACGTTGTCTTGCAGGGGGATGTTACCAGTATTATCACAATGAAACCCCGTGAACGTCGGGAAATTATTGATGAGTTGGCAGGGGTAGCGCAATTTGATCGGAAAATATCACTGGCAAAAGAGAAGTTAGATACGGTTAAAGAACGGGAAGAACGCAGTCGTATTGTCGAACAAGAGTTAATTACTCAGCGCGATCGCTTGGATAAGGATAGACTAAAAGCTGAGAAATATCAGAAGTTACGACAAGAATTTCAGCAGAAAACCCAATGGGAAGCGGTTTTAAATTATCAGACTTTACAACAACAATCTCAGCGTTTACAACAGCAAATTGAAGCAGGCGATCGCAGTTTAACGGATTTAAATCAACAACTGCAACAACAAAGTCAAGCTATTGCTACAACTACTACGGAATTAGAACAGTTAAATGTTCGGGTGAAGGCAATGGGGGAAGAAGAGTTAATTCAATTACAGTCTACTTTAGCCACCCAAGAAGCCCAACAACGGCAGTTTAAACAACGTCAACAGGATTTACAATTATCCTACGATGGAACAGTGCGGGAACTTGAGAAAACGACGGCTGAATTACAACAATATCAAACGAATTTAAATCGTCTGGCAATAGAATTAACGACTGCGGAGAATAGTCTAAAAACTCGTCAAGCTGAACGGGATCAAACGTTAGCAATTCTGAATCAAACTCGGGATGAAACCAGCAGTGTAGCGGAACAAGCGGAAGCCTGGATGCAGGAACAAACGGAATTGCATCATAATATTGAAACGTGGCAAAAAACGTTAAATCCGCAACGAACTGAACAGGCAAGATTACGAGAAAAAGTCAATCAATTACAAAAAAAAACAGCAGAAATTCAGCAAAGTTTAACTCAGTTACAAACAGAATATCAGGAAAAACAGGAGTTACTCAATCAACAACAAACTCAACAACAAATTGCCCAAGAACAAGTTCAATCTTTAGCCCAAATTGTAACGGCGGCAGAAGCGGAATTAAAGCTACAACAGGAAACCCAAACGCGGTTATTTAATGAACAAAGAGAACGTCAGCGGCAACTGGATAAGTTAGAAGCCCAACAGCAAGCCCAGCAAGAGGCAGCGGGAACTTATGCCACAAAAATGGTGATGCAGTCGGGGTTACCAGGGGTGTGTGGTTTAGTCTGTCAGTTAGGGCGGGTTGAACCAGACTATCAATTAGCCCTAGAAATAGCCGCAGGCGGGCGCTTAGGGCATTTGGTAGTGGAAGATGATGGGGTGGCTGCTGCTGGAATTGAACTGTTGAAGCGGAAACAGGCGGGGCGGGCGACCTTTTTACCGTTAAATAAAATAAGAGGAAACCGTTCGGGAATAAACCGGGCATTAATGCGTTCAACCGATGGATTAATTGATTATGCCGTAAATTTAATTGATTGTGAACCCCGTTATCAAGATATTTTTGCTTATATTTTTGGCAATACAATGGTGTTTAATAGTTTAGCAAATGCTCGTCGTCATGTCGGTCAATTTCGCATGGTGACGTTAGAAGGGGAATTATTAGAAGCGAGTGGCGCAATGACGGGTGGTAGTCAGAGTCGGCGTTCAACGTTTCATTTTGGCACAGAAGATAATAGTTTTGAAGCGGATAAGGTTAATGCATTGAAAAATCGTTTATCAGAAATTGATCGAATTTTAGATCGATGCGCTCAAACAATAATTCAAGCGGGGGATACGGTAAAATCCCGTTCTCAAGAGTTAATTGAATCTCGGCAAAATTATCGGGATATTCAGCAAGGTTCAAATCAATTAGCATCAGAAATGAATCGGTTAAATAGTCAGTTAGAAAAAGGGCAAGCT
>CAYNXM010000067.1:0-24252 GCA_964401105.1 uncultured Lyngbya sp.
GACTTTGAACCCTTTAATAACTTAGCTTCTCGTACTATCATCAAGGTATCTTACCACAAACCAACCTGGATAACAATCTTTTTGGCTCGCTATCCATCCCCGCCTTAAGAAGACGGGGCTTTCCGCTCGATTTCGGTAACATCTCCCACTGACAACCGCTACGCTGTACATAGAAGACTGCATTGATAATTTCTCTTAGCTTACATTCTCCCCGTAGGACGCTAGCAACCCGATTGAGTGAGGAGGGTGTGTCGTTGCAGACAATTCGCTCGATTACCGGGCATAAATCGCCCCGGTGCCTGCAACGTTATATCGATGTCAATGACAAGAGTAAAAAGGCTGCTGTAGAGTTGCTGTGAACTTTAGCTATGGCGATCGCATATTTTCCCAAGTGCTGGAACAATAAATGTGACGATCGCATATTTTCCCAAGTGCTGGAACAATAAATGTGACGATCGCATAACTATTTCCCAAGTGCTGGAACAATAAATGTGGCGATCGCATATTTTCCCAAGTGCTGGAACAATAAATGTGGCGATCGCATAACTATTTCCCAAGTATTGTTCGTTCTCGCCACTAACCCGTCATCAATTTAAAGTGCTGTCCGTTTAGCTTGACGATTGCTGTTGATCGTCAAGTGCTGTCCGTTCGGTAAGCGCGATCGCATGATCGTCAAGTGCTGGAAGGTAACGGGGCGCGATCGCATAATTTCGCACAACAAATGATCTAAGGTACTCCGATCATTTGAAGTTTGACTCTTGCTTTGACGCGATCACAGTCTAAGATTTAACGTTAAACAGCTTCCATTTTTCTCTGGGGTATCATTTTAATTGAAAAGCAAAGGGTGACATTGTCTAGAAGATTTAGGGTTTGAGTAAAGAATCTGAGGAGAAATTAGCTATGTCTTGTTCTAGCTTTAATAAGGCTTGAATTCTTGCTTCTGTTGAGGGATGAGTTGAAAATAATATTGCCATCCTTTGGCCGGAAAATCCGTTCATAATTAATAAAGGTTCAAAGGCGGAGTTTGCTTGTAGCGGCAGGTTTCTGGCGGCACTATCTAAACGTTGTAATGCCCTCGCTAAGCCGCGAGGATTTCCGGTTAATTTCGCGGCCCCCGCATCAGCGGCAAATTCCCGAGTCCGAGAAATTGCCATTTGAATCACCGTTGCAGCCACCGGGGCGATGATAACGGTTAATAATGTCATGAATGGGTTACTGCGTTGCTGACGACGAGATCCGCCAAAAATCAGATAAAATTGAGCAATCTGCGTCAATGAAGAAATGGCACCGGCTACAGTGGCAGCCACGGCCTGGGTTAAAGTATCCCGATTTTTGATATGGCTGAGTTCGTGGGCCAGCACACCTTGGAGTTCATCTTCGGGTAACAGTTGTAAAATCCCTTCTGTGACGGCAACAGCGGCGTGTTGAGGATCTCGTCCGGTGGCAAAAGCATTAGGGGCGCTTGTGGGTACAATATACAACTGCGGCATCGGTAAACCCGCGCGATCGCACAAATGTTGTACCATGCTATGTAATTCTGGGGCAGCTTCTGAACTGAGGGGTTGAGCGCGATAGGTATTGAGGGCAATTTTATCGGAATAAAACCAGGAAACTAGATTCATCGCCTCGGCTAAAACGATGCCAATTAACACACCTGTTACCCCACCAATCATCCAATAGCAAATTCCTACCAGTAAGCCGCTTAATAAGCCGAGTAAGGCAACGGTTTTCAACAGGTTCATCACAAAATTCCCAACAATGGAGACCCCTACCCATCACTATACAACTCATCGCTATTGGATGCAGCGAGCGATCATGTTGGCACAGTCTGCGGCTGTTGCGGGTGAGGTACCAGTGGGGGCGATTATTATTAATGCCCAGGGGGAGGTGTTGGCTGAGGCTGAAAATCGCCGGGAAAGAGATTGCGATCCCACCGCCCATGCTGAAATCTTGGCCCTGCGCGGGGCCGGTCAACGGCAACAAAATTGGCATTTAAATGATTGTACCCTATATGTTACCCTCGAACCCTGTCCGATGTGTGCTGGAGCAATTGTTCAAGCCCGTTTGGGTTTACTGGTTTATGGGGCTGACGATCCGAAAACAGGTGTTATTCGTACCGTTGCTAATATTCCCGACAGTCATTATTCTTTTCATCGTTTGGCTGTATTGGGAGGTATTTTAGAGTCTGCTTGTTGTCAGCAATTACAAACCTGGTTTGCCCAACGGCGGCAGCAGAAGAAGTCAGAATTCAGGAGTTAGGAGTTAGGAGTAAAAATCTTTGACGATCATCATAAATTCCACCCCCAGACTCAATTTCTACCAAGAGTGCCTATTCCCTATTACCTATTCCCTTAAAAAAAGGCAACAAACATAACATGATTCCAACAATTAAACTGAGAAAGATAGAAACGCGATCGCCTTTTTCAATTGCTTGTTTTCCCGTTACTCCCAGCCAAGTATAAGCCAGTGTACCCGGAATAATACCAAAGAATGTTCCAATAATATAGGGTTTATAACCGATGGGTGTAAGTCCAAATAAAAAATTCGATAAGTTAAAGGGGAAAACGGGAGCTAAACGAACAAAGAGTACAAATTTCAATGGATTATTGATTGCGGCGCGATTAAATCGGATTAAGGCATGATGATGAGCCAGTTTTTTTTGTACCCAATTTCTGAGATAAGATCGAGTTAATCCAAAAGCAGCTATTGCCCCGACTGTTGCACCAAAAACAGATAACAAAGTGCCCCAGACAATTCCAAAACAGACACCCCCTGCTACAGTAATTGGAATAGCAGGAATTCCAACAAGGGTTAACCCTAAATATAATCCTAAAAACCCAAGAATTGCCCAATGACCCCACTGTTTCATCTGAGCCACAATTGTGGTCGTATTCATGTCTAACTGATTCAACACTCCATAAATCAACCCCAGACTCATCATTAAAAATAAGATGAATCCGAGATGGCGAAGTTTGAGGTGAGTCAAAGATTTAATCAACATGAATCCAGTCATTTACTCTTCTTCAATTTTTTGATTTAAGGCTTGTTTAGCAATTTTAGTCACATAAACTGTTACGGCAACGGTTGCAATTAAACCTACCCCATAAAGAACCCATTCGGCTGTGGTACGGCTTCTACCGTCTGCCCCCAATGTGGCTAATTCCCCCGCTAAAGATCCCAGATAAACATACATAATAGTTCCCGGCATCATCCCAATCCAAGACGCTAAAATATAGTCTTGAAAGCTAACCTTCGTTAAGCCAAAAGCATAGTTTAAGAAATTAAAGGGAAAAATAGGAGACAGTCGAGTTAACCCTACAATTTTCCAACCTTCATTGGCAACTGCTTGATCAATTGCCTTAAACTTTTCATTTTCTTCAATTTTTTGCGATACCCAACCTCTTGCTAAATAGCGGCCAATTAAAAAAGCACAAGCTGCCCCCAATGTTGAAGCTGCTGAAACACAAATCGATCCACCAATTACGCCATATAAAACACCCGCCCCCAGGGTGAGCAAAGAACCGGGAATAAATAAAACAGTCGCTAAAATATAAATAACAACAAATGCAGCAATGCCTATTGCTCCTAAACCTTTAATCCAGTCTAATGTATTAATTAAGAGTTGTTGTACACCCAAGACTTTTCCTCCAATAATTAAGGCTGCTACCCCGACCGCTAACAAAATCAGTTTAATTGTTTTAGACATTGATTTTTTTTGAGATAAAGTAGATTGTTCGCTCATGATGATAACAATAAAAACTAAACTAAAGAACCACCGCAACTTGAACCCGATCCCGCCGTACAACCATAACAATATGCAGCCGTTTTAATATTTTGGATCGCATCTAAGTTATTTATCTCTAGCAGTCTCTTAACGGTTAAAGCTTCCCCATTGGGTAGTCTAGCAGGTAAATTCTCCATTTGATTAAAATCACAATCATAAACATTTCCTAAGTAATCAATAGACAGTTCATTTCGACACATTAAATGTTCAACTGTTGTCGGATTATAGCTCTCTTCTAAAAACTGTAGATAAGGCTGATATAATTGACAATGATTAAGCTGAATTTTTGTTCTTCCAATCGGTAAGTTGGTAATAGTGAGTAATTGATTAAACTCTAAATTAAACTGTTCTTTAAGATAAGTTTTATAAGCTTGTTCTAATCCTTGCTGTTGCGGGGGTAATGAAAATTTTTCTGAATTAGGAATCGGAGGATTATAAACAAAATCTAATATTAATTGAGGATCGCGACCATATCCCAGTTGATTCAAAATTTTAATCGCTTTAATAGAATCATGATAAACACCTTTTCCCCGCATTTTATCGACATTATCCTCAAGATAACAAGGCAAAGAAGCCACAACTCTAGCCTTATTTTTAGCACAATATTCCGGAATATCCTCAAAACCTTCTACAAAATAAATTGTTAAATTAGAACGAACAATCACTTCTTTATTCTGCGATCGCGCTGCTTCTACTAATGGTTTAAACCCATAATTCATCTCCGGTGCGCCCCCCGTTAAATCAATAGTTTGAATTTGATCAAAGCGATCAATCAGTTGAATTAACTGTTGGCAAACTTCATCAGACAGTTCTTCTGTTCGGTTCGGCCCCGCTTCTACATGACAGTGAGTACAAGCGAGGTTACATCGTTTTCCCAGATTAATTTGTAAAACGCTAATGGGTTGTTTTTTTAAAGCTGAACCCAGCTTAGTTTCAAAAGGTGTGATAGCCATCTGTATCATCTTCTCTACTTTATCCCCAGTACAACAAACAGAGAAATTGTAGCAATAAAACTAATCCGATTTCATCCTTTAGTATAAAAATGATAGGGTTAATGCCTTGAAATGATTAGTACACTAGGCGTTATCGGATATATTAATAATTTGACGGTTTGGCTATCGCCAAACATTTTCCGTCTACTGAAATCTCTACTGTTCTCTTCTGATTCTATTCAAATCGAATAACCTTAAATTCCCCTGAGAAAAGCCTGAAGTCTTGATAATTTATTGGTTATAGCACATAGCACTATTTTGGCAGATTGGCAACATCCCGTTCAAAAAAACTTCAACAATTAATTCAGGAGTTATTAAAAAATAAAATAGGAGTTGCATCATGGAAGAAACGTTTGATCTAAATTTTCCTCAAGATTTTAAGAAATTTCCATTTGATATTGAATGGGATAAAACCCTTTCTGGGGGAGAGGATAACGATTTCTTAGAGGGGGGAGAAGGCACAGATCTAATTCAAGGTTTTGATGGGAATGACACCCTCAATGGCTTAGGTGAAGCTGATTATCTTGTTGGTGGGGAAGATGATGATATGCTTGATGGTGGTTCCGGTAATGATACCATCACGGGAGACTCTGGAACATCTTCAGTATTGATTAAAAATAATGAAATTTCGTCTTGGGGAAGCAGTGGAAAAGGAAGGGGTAAAGATTTCCTTAACGGCGGGGATGGAGATGATTTCCTCGATGGCAGCGGTGGCGATGATACTTTAACTGGGGGCGCGGGAAATGATATATTGTTTGGCGGCTTGGATGTATTCAATACAGTTTGTGCAGGGTTTTCCTGTTACAGTAATTCGGGAAATGACTACCTTGATGGTGGAGCCGGTAATGATTATCTTGTAGGAGCAGGCGGTAGTAACACCTTGATCGGTGGCTCTGGAAATGATAATCTATTGGGAGATGATGCAGGCGATCGCTTAGTCGGTGAAGCAGGGGATGATCGGCTTAAAGGGGGAGAAGGAAGCGATACTTTAATTGGGGGGTCAGGCGCGGATTCTTTCCGCTTTAGTTTCAGAAGCAATACAAGCGAGTTTGACTTTTACGGCGCAAGTGAACCGACTCCTGAATCTGGAGTAGATATTGTAGAAGATTATAACCCTCAACAAGGGGATCAACTGATTATTTCTGCATCTGATGCCCTATTAACAGATCAATTCCAATATAATTCGGGAAATGGATTTCTTTCCTATCAAGGCACAAATTTTGCTCAATTACCCACAAATCTTGACTTTGTTCCAGAAAATGATCTAGTTTTTGATTTATATCCCGCGCCTTCTTCTGGTACTCCGGAACTGTCTGGACCCCTTTCTTTTGGAGGGTTTACACCTGAAGGGAACTTAATTTTTGATACAGATTTAGAGTTAGTCTAAACTGACTCATCCCTAGCTTTAAAGGTGCGCCCCTCGACGCACCCAAGCTATCAACTTCTTAGCGATCGCGCGCGATCGCATTGGATTTCGGATTACTGTCGTTTTAGAATGGGAATCCATGATGAATGTGTAGAAGCAAGATACGGACGACTTGCTATCTTCTCACAAAGGAGTGAATATTATTCAAAAATATCGGTTAACCCAATTTATATAGCGTTCAACAGAACACTGTATCTTGACTGAAACTCAGTTAATCTCTAAAAGCGTCTACTACGGTTACGCATTCTTCTGCGTTCTCGATGTCTGGCAATTTCTTTGCGCTTTTGCTTCTGGGCAACCGTTTCATAGTAACGATTTTTTTTCATATCGGCAAAAATATCTGCTTGGGATACTTTGCGCTTAAATCGACGTAAAGCCGATTCTAACTGTTCATTTTCACCAACAAGTACCTGGGCCATTCAATATCCTCCTAATTTTCATAATACCTAACATTCTGACACAATTAGACCAGGTTCTTAATGCCAAGAGGACAGAGTAAAACCCTGTCCTAAATCCAACTCAGAACCTGGGCTTTGACTTTATCTTCTCCGGTTGTGGGATGAAAACTTAGTATCTATTACGACCGCCACCACCAAAGGAACCTTTCTTTTCCCGAGGCTTGGCTTTATTCACTCGCAGATCCCGTCCCATCCATTCTGCACCATCTAGATCATTGATCGCTTTCTCTTCTTCAGTTTCTGATTCCATTTCAACGAAAGCAAAACCCCGAGGGCGACCTGTTTCACGGTCAGTCGGAATATTTACCCGCTTCACTGTACCATATTCAGCGAAGACTTCCGTTAAATCCTCTTGTTTAACCTCATAAGCCAGGTTACCAATATAAATTGACATGCGATATCTCCAAAATCAGGTC
Source organism: uncultured Lyngbya sp. (assembly GCA_964401105.1). GTDB lineage: Bacteria > Cyanobacteriota > Cyanobacteriia > Cyanobacteriales > Microcoleaceae > JAAURB01. The sequence continues at coordinate 7,077 of CAYNXM010000067.1, forward strand.
ATTTTCTGTAGAGATAGAGATCTCGGAGGCGAGCTTAGCAGAATGAAACAGAAAAAAAACCTGTCAACACTGAGAACAAAAACTGCAACCGATATCCAGTCTCAACCGATGTTATTATAGCATAAGCTCATCATCATCCGATCGCACCTCTGTTAGCCAGTTCTTGTGGAAAAGGCATAGTAAAAAAACTATCAATAGAAACCATCGTGCCATCGCTACGGTAGTCCGGTATTAGAGACGAAAAAAGCGGGTGGAATTGAGGTTTGCTGGGATGATTTCTATCCGTGATTGTGTTAAGACCGGCAGTGCAGACTGCCTTCTCAGATTGACCTCAAGGAAGAAATAATAAGTCTTCCCCAAAGACCCTTAAAGTTTAAGATTTCTTCGCAATGGATTGATCGGTGACGAGTTGCAACAGAAGGGATCAAAAATTACGTTACACTAACATCCTAGATGAAAACAAAGCGAAGCATTTACTATGGCGAACCGTCTAGCCCAGTCAAGAAGTCTCTACCTTCGTAAGCACGCAGATAATCCGATTGATTGGTGGCCTTGGTGCGATGAAGCCATTGAAACGGCCCGTCAAACTGACCGACCTATTTTTCTTTCCATTGGCTATTCTAGCTGTCATTGGTGTACGGTGATGGAAGGTGAAGCGTTTTCAGATTCTGCGATCGCATCATTCATGAACGCTCACTTTTTGCCAATTAAAGTGGATCGTGAAGAACGCCCCGAGATTGATAGCATTTATATGCAAGCGCTACAAATGATGACAGGTCAAGGGGGCTGGCCGTTAAATATCTTTCTCTCACCGGATGATTTGGTTCCGTTTGTGGGGGGGACTTATTTTCCTGTTGAACCCCGTTATGGTCGTCCTGGTTTTTTGGAAGTATTACAGCGGGTGCGGAATTTCTACGATGCTGAAAAAACGCGCTTGCAAAATATCAAACAGGAAATTAATCAGGCTTTGATTCAGTCTACCATTCTGCCTGATGCTCAACTGAGTGAAACATTGCTGCAACAGGGGCTAGAAACGGCGACAGGGGTGATTGGTCGAGGTGACTATGGGGGGCCTCGTTTTCCGATGATTCCCTATGCAATCGCGGCTCTACATGGCTCTCGCTACGATTCTCAGCAAACCTGTACTCAACGGGGATTAGATTTAGCCACGGGGGGGATTTACGATCATGTGGGTGGGGGGTTTCATCGCTACACGGTTGACCCCACTTGGACAGTGCCTCATTTTGAAAAAATGCTCTATGATAATGGGCAAATTGTTGAGTATTTAGCAAATCTTTGGAGTGCTGGCATTCAACAGCCTGCATTTCAACGGGCGATTGCTGGAACGGTTGCATGGCTGAAACGGGAAATGACCGCTCCCGAGGGCTATTTTTACGCGGCTCAAGATGCGGATAGTTTTACTATAGCTGAAGAGAAAGAACCAGAAGAAGGGGCATTTTATGTGTGGACTTATTCTGAGCTGGAAGCGTTACTGAAACCTGAAGAATTAGTTGCACTTCAAACCCAATTTAGAATTACAAAATCGGGTAATTTTGAAGGCAAAATTGTTTTACAACGAAGTAATGCAGAAGCATTCACATCCAATATTGAAGCGATTTTAGCGAAGCTATTTGCAGTGCGTTATGGCGATAAACCCGAAGACTTGGCTATATTTCCACCGGCTTGTAATAATGATGAAGCAAAAACGAAAAATTGGCCGGGTCGAATTCCGGCGGTAACGGATACCAAAATGATTGTGGCTTGGAATAGTTTAATGATTTCTGGTTTAGCCCGAGCAGCAGTTGTTTTTCAACAACCTGAATATTTAGAGTTAGCTTCTGTTGCGGCTGAATTTATTCTCAATCATCAATGGATTGATGGCCGTTTACATCGAGTCAATTATGACGGAGAAGCCGCTGTTTTCGCTCAATCAGAAGATTATGCATTATTGATTAAAGCATTGATTGATTTATACCAAGCCAGTTTATCCATTTCATCTGCTTCTGAGTCGGCTGAGCAATGGTTTGAGAATGCGGTCAAAGTGCAAGCAGAATTTGATCAATTTCTCTGGAGTTTAGAGGTGGGAGGATATTATAATACCGCAACAGATACCCGCTCGGATTTATTATTGCGAGAACGGAGTTATATGGATAATGCAACTCCAGCAGCCAATGGCATTGCGATCGCCAATTTAGTCCGTTTATTTCTCTCAACTGAAGATTTACGTTATTTAGACCGGGCAGAAGCGGGTTTACAAGCCTTTAGTAGCGTTATGCAAAACTCTCCTCAAAGCTGTCCTAGTTTGTTTGTTGCTTTAGATTGGTATCGTAATAATACTTTAGTAAGAACTCATGCAGAACAGATTAAAGATTTAACGGTTCAATATCTGCCCGTCACTGTTTTCCAACAGGATAAAACCTTAAGTGCTGAAATCATAGGATTAGTTTGTCAAGGTTTGCAATGTAAAAAACCCGCCCAAAGTCTTGATGAAATGCAGCAACAGTTGCAAGCCAGTCAAACAAGAGCTTAAATCAGACAGCAGGTAAGCAGAAGCAATTTCTATCGTAAAATTCGGGTGGCATTAACAATCGCTAAAAGTGCCACACCCACATCTGCAAATACGGCTTCCCATAAAGTGGCTAGTCCTACACTTCCCAGTAGGATAAAAATCCCTTTAATTGCCATTGCAAAGATAATGTTTTGCCAAACAATTCGACGAGTTTTACGGGCAATTTGAATCGCTTCTGCTATCTTTAATGGAGAATCTGTCATTAAGACCACATCTGCGGTTTCAATCGCCGCATCTGACCCCAATCCGCCCATGGCAATCCCCACATCTGCCCTAGCAAGTACAGGAGCATCATTAATTCCATCCCCCACAAACGCAACTTTACTCTTTTTCTGTTGATGGGTTTGGTGAATCAATTGTTCCATCACTTCCACTTTATCTTCCGGTAATAACTCAGCGTAATATCGATCTAATCCCAATATATTAGCGACTTTTTCAGCAACGGCTTTATCATCTCCTGTCAGCATCACTGTTTGTTCAATCCCTACTGTTTTCAGTTGATAAATTGCTTCCGTTGCATCGGGTTTAATTTGATCGGAAATAGTAATATAACCCGCGTAGTTTTGATTAACAGCAACATGAACAACAGTCCCTTCAACATTACAGGTATGATGTGCAATTTGTTGTTGATGCAAAAGGCGGTCATTCCCCGCTAAAACTTGCTGATTATTCAGTTGAGCTACAATACCCTGACCTGCAATTTCTTGATAATTTGTTAAAAGTGTATCGTCGATTGATTGTCCATAATACGCTTTAATAGATTGAGCAATCGGATGGTTTGAATGAGATTCAATTTGAGCGGTTATTTTCAAAATTTCATTTTTTTGCCAACCGTTATTAGGCATTATTTCACTGACTTCAAAAACACCTTGGGTTAAAGTTCCGGTCTTATCGAAAGCAATTGTTTTCACAGCCGTTAATACATCTAAAAAAGCAGATCCTTTCACTAAAATGCCTCGTTTAGCAGCGCCGCCAACACCCCCAAAATAACCTAGAGGAATACTAATCACTAATCCGCAAGGACAAGAAATCACTAATAAAACTAAAGCACGATAAATCCATTCTTCTGTTGTTGCATTCGGAATCAATAAAGGCGGAAAGATAGCTACTGCTAGAGAGATAAAGACAATAACTGGAGTATAATATTGAGCAAAGCGAGTAATAAATTTTTCAGTATTTGCTTTTTTACTACTGGCGTTTTCAACTAAGTCTAAAATTTTAGCTATCGAAGATTCTTCAAACTTTTTCGTTACTTTTAAAGTGAATACTCCGGTTTGATTGATACTTCCGGCTAAAACTAAATCTCCCACTTTGACAGAGCAAGGAACCGATTCTCCGGTTAACGCTGAAGTATCGACTTGAGAAATGCCTTCTATAATTTCTCCATCCAAAGGCACTTTTTCACCCGGCTTAACAAGAATCAGGTTACCCACTGCAACGGTTTTAGGGTCAACTTTTTGAAGCTGATTGTTAACTTTGAGGTTAGCAAAATCAGGACGAATTTCTAATAGAGATTTAATCGAACGTCGAGACCGACCCACTGCCAAGCCTTGCACCAATTCTCCAATTCGATAAAATAGCATAACAGCTACTGCTTCAGGCAGTTGATTAATCGCAATAGCCCCTAAAGTAGCAATCGTCATCAGAAAGTTTTCATCAAATATTTTGCCTCGTAGAATATTCTTGACCGCAGTTATTAAAACACTCCAACCCGCAATTAAGTAAGCTGGAATAAAGACTAAATATTTACCAATAGAATAGGGAATAGTCTCAAGTATTTCTTCAAAAAATAAACCAAAACTTAAAAGAAGAATAATTATAACAATAGGGATGAGTTCTTTTTTAAAATTTAATTCATTACCGTGTTCATGAGAATGTCCATGCTCATGGTGACCGCAGCAGCCTGAATGTTGAGTTTGAGTTTTATTCATTTTTAACAATCAAATGATTCAATTATTTTTCCTGTATCATAGCATTTTTTAAAATTTAGTATATTATTGATTTAATCATGGTAACTAAAATGATTATCGTTATCTTTTCTAGTCTTAAAGTTGTTCGAGATGTTACTAAAGATCAATGCTAGAATAATACACCTTAAACAGTATCGGGCGATCGCCATCCGTTACGACAAACTAACGTCTATATGAACAACTGCCGAAACCTTTGTGTGCCATTGCGGTCTAATAACCAAGCTGTATTATTTACCGTTGAATATGCTTTGGTCGCTCTCTCGATAGTCTGAAGCATTCAACCGAAAGCGATCTTAGGTCATAGTATTGGTGAATACGTGGTGGCTTGTTTAGTATATAGTTAAATAATCTCAAATAGGTTAGCTAGCGTAAATTATTCAAAATTAAAGAAAAATATGCATATTTCAAAAATTAAAATATCTAATTACAAATCATTTAGACAATCTGATTTATTAGAGTTTAAACCCGGTATTAATATTATTATCGGTCCAAATAACTCTGGAAAGACTGCGCTGTTAGAAGCTTTGGAGTTAAGATTTGATCATCATCCACATCGTGATATTAGAAATAGCGCTGCTTCTAATTCGATTGAGAATGAATTATCTACTGTTGATATTGAGTTCAGTTTTGAGAAAGAAGATATATTGAAGATCGTCAATGAACATAATATTGGAACAATAAACGTTGATTATGAATCAGTCCTCAGTAATTTTAATCAATGGATTGAGCAGCCCGGAGTCAAAGAGCTATTCGTCGAAAATTATAGTAAAAATTCTAATGATAATCAGAAGTTTACTATCGATGGATGTCCTAAAGAGATTAAATCATACACTCTACCTGGTGATTTTTATAGTTCTTCTAGAAAAAATCCTATGAACCCTTTCTTTGTAAATAATAACAATGAGATTGAGGTCAAATAAAATTCAGTTAAATATGATTTTACATATACCTTAGAAAAAACTCTATTTGATAGCTTTAAAAGTAAGATATATCGATTTAGCGCTCAACGCTCTCATACGGGTACTTGTTATCCTGGAACAAGCTTATATCTTAAACCTGATGCCTCAAACTTAGCAGAGGTAATCAGTCAAATTCAATTGCGGGGTAAGCAAAAAATCTATAATAAATTTAATCACTACATTAATAGTATTCTTCCAGATATTAAAATGGTTTCTTCACGTACAAAAAAGTCAAAGCGCTTCTCAGGAAATGATAAAGCGAAATTAGAAGTATTAGTATGGTCTCCAGAAGCTGAGGAGGAAGATCGAGAAGATTTAGCATTAGAATTGGAGAACTGTGGAACAGGAGTCAGTCAATTAATCGCTATACTTTATGTTGTAGTAACTACTATAGAACCTGCAATTATAATTATTGATGAACCTCAGTCTTTTCTACATCCCAAAGCTCTGAGAAAGTTAATTGAAATTTTCAAAGAAGTTTCAAGACATCAATATATTATTGCTACTCATTCTCCTCAAATTATCTCTGCTGTCGGCACGGCAAATATTATACAACTCTCTCGGGAGAAAAGTGAAACCATAACTCAGACAATTGATCCCGCACAAACAGTACAACTCCGCTCATTATTAAAAGAGTTAGGAGTCAGCTTATCTGATCTGCTTGAAGCAGATTTTATTCTATGGGTTGAAGGGCTGACTGAAGAAATATGTTTTCCTCGAATTTTACATAAGCTAGGCAATTTTAGCTTACGAGAAATAAAGATATTAGCAGTTACCAATACAGGGGATTTTGAAGGAAGAAAGCACGCTCGTACTATTTTTGATATTTATGATAAACTTAGCAAGAGTAATTACTTACTGTCTCCTGCTCTCGGCTTCATTTTTGACTCAGAGAATCGCTCTAAGCAGCAAAAAGTAGAAATGCAGAAAAGGCACCCTAATGTAAAGTTTTTACCACGCTGTAACTATGAAAATTATTTAATTCATCCTCAGGCGATCGCTACAGTACTAAATCAGAGCAATTTATATCAAGAATCAATAACTGATGTAGATATTCAGGATTGGATTACAAAGGCTAAAGAGCAAGGTAAATTCTTACCAAAGGATTTTAATTTAAGTACTTCTTCTGAGAAAAGCTGGATAGAAACGGTAGATGGAGCTAAACTTCTTAAAACTTTATTTTCTGAGCTGTCACAGCAACCTGTGGAATATCGAAAAACAGAGCATTCAGTGGCAATAACCAATTGGCTGATTAAAAATGAAATTTCTCATTTGTCTGAGCTAAGTCAGTTTCTACAAAAAGCAATTCAAGAATGGTCTAAAAATTGCGAGCAGATAAATACTTAGAAAGATTTCAGTCCTTTTAACTGAATTGATTCTCCCTCGTTAGCCGTTAAATTTTTACTTTGGATCAGCACAATGAAATTGCCTAAACCCATTGGGTTAATTAAAGAATGTAATGCCTCACGTCGTCTTAAAGTTTCTGAGATAGAAGTATTCGTTGATTGAGCAATAGATGCAATGCGATCGCCCAGTCCTAATGCCATTAAAAATAAGGCTTGTTGAGTCGAGCCAACCATTTCTAAACCGGATAATTTTCCTTGTTTTTCTAAGGCGGTAAAGTCCACATGAGCGGTTAAATCTTGCCGCCCAATATTGATATAGGGATCATTATGATGGCGATGTTGATAATAACACTGTAAAGTTCCAGATCGCCGTGCTGGGTTATAATATCGTTGCGCTGTATAGCCATAATCAATGGTAATAATAAATCCTTGGTGCATTTTTTCTGCAATGGTTTTCATCCATAAAGATGCAGCTAGGTTAACTTCTGTGCGGTATCCCTCACCATAAATAGGCGATAGTAAGTCAATTTCAGCCTGTTGAAAATATTCTTTTAATTTGGGGGTTGACAACTCACCCAGAGATTCTGTAAACTTGACAGCAATAGGATATAGTGGGGAAGGCTGTGCCCTATAAGCTCTTACATAGATCTCCTGGAGTTGATTATCCTGAATAATTATCTGATGAACAGGTAGGGCATCAATCAATTCATTGGAGAAGAAGCAGCCTGTAATAGAGTTATTAGATATATCCGATAGTTCGCACCATTGAATAGAAATAGGCGAGTCAAGTTGACGCTGTAGTGCTGAGCGTTGCTCAGCCTTGAGAGTCGGAGACTTTTCGATAATAATGTAGTTGATAGTTTTTAAAAACTCAGGATAGTGGCGGTCGAGGTAGTTAAGAATATCCGCCGCGAGGATACCTTGTCCAGCCCCCATTTCTACCAATGTAAAAGTATTGGGATATTTTAATAGTTCCCACATCTCAACCAACTGTTCTGCCAACATTTCGCCAAAATCTGCCCCTAAATGGGGAGAAGTAAAGAAGTCTCCAGCGACACCAATTTGCGGCTGTTGACTCGCATAGTAGCCGTATTGAGGATGATAAAGTACCGAGTCCATATATTCAGCAAACGTGATTTGCTGTCCAGGACTATTGGTTATTTTCTCCAGCAGAAATTCACACAGTTTGGGATTATTATCGCTGACGGGAGTGGTTGAACTATTCACAGGTTTTATCGAACTCCTTAATTTATCGATTAATCATAGCTGGCACAATAATCGAAGCTGTCGCCACTTCAATTAAGCCAAACGCAAGATTAACAATTTTTTGGGATGCTGATCAGAAAGCATCAATGGGGATATCAAATTCTCTGATTTGTTGGCTAATTTGATCATTTTTTTCTTCCAAGTGATCTACTCTTTCATTCAAACCGATAATAAGTGCTTGAATTTCAGCGAGTTGTTCTTGTTCTGTCATAGATATTAGTATTTTTACTAAATTATTGGTTATTCGATTTAGTAATAAGTAAAGAGGAGTCAGTAAAAAAGATAATTTATTACTCATTACTTCCGTAGAGACGTTGCATGCAACGTCTGTACTTACTCAGTACTCCTTCTGATAATATCAATCATCCTTCCCGATGCCAAATAGTCTTTCCTCCGGGTTGGTCAATTAAACTAATACCTGCCGCTTTTAATTGATCTCGAATACGGTCACTTTCTGTATAATTCTTAGCTAGCTTTGCCTCTTTTCGTTGCTGAATAAACGCTTCAATTTCACTATCACTGAAACTCCCTTCTATTGAGACTTCCGCTTCCGCCTGCATTTCTAAACCTAAAACATTAGCAAGTTGAACTAAAGTCTGCCAAGTTTGCTGTAGCTTTTCTGAAGAAGTTGTTATTTCTCCGCCATGCACTAATATATTTTTTTCTTTTTGTAACTCTTTAGCTAATTCAAACAAAATAGCCAAACCACCCGGTGTATTAAAATCATCATCCATCGCAGTATTAAACCGTTCAATAGCCGTTTTATCCAATGGAGCATTATCCGTTTTCCAACCCAGTTTCTCACGATATTGAGAAGCAAACAATAATCCTTCGTTTAAAGTAGCCCAGCCGTTTTCAGCCGAAGCGATCGCCTCATCCGTAAAATCCAACGGTTTACGATAGTGTGCTTGCAGAATAAATAAGCGAATTACCATCGGATTTACAGTTTTTAGTAAGTCCCGAATTGTTGTAAAATTGCCTAAAGATTTTGACATCTTTTCACCACTAATTCTCACCATGCCGTTATGCATCCAATAGTGAGATAAAGGTTGACAATTGGCGGCTTCTGACTGGGCAATTTCATTTTCATGATGAGGAAAAATTAAATCACCGCCGCCACAATGAATATCAATCGTATTTCCCAGTATTTGTTTCACCATAGCAGAACATTCGATATGCCATCCTGGGCGACCTTTTCCCCAAGGAGACTCCCAGGAAGGTTCATCTGGTTTTGCAGCTTTCCAGAGGGCAAAATCAGCCGGATTTTTCTTTTTTGTGGCTTCTGCATCAACACGACCACTGGCACCAGCTTGCTGTTCATCGAGTTTACGTCCGGATAATTTACCGTAGTCTGGAAACTGATTAACTTGATAAAAAACATCTCCAGAAACTGCATAGGCAAACCCTGAGGTTTCTAACTGTTGAATAATTTGATAAATTTCTGAAATATTATCCGTGGCGCGGGGATAAGCATCTGCATCTTGTACATTTAAACAACGAATATCTTCAAAATAAGCATTAATATATTTCTCGGAAATATCCTGCATGGTTACGCCTTCTTTTTTGGCGCGGTTAAGGATTTTATCATCAATATCTGTGAAATTTTGCACATATTGAACGCTGTAGTCTTGCCATTCTAAATAACGTCTTACCATATCCCAGACAATGTAAGAACGGGCATGACCTAAATGGCAATAATCATACACGGTTACTCCACAGCAATAGATTTTTACTTTGCCAGTTTCTAAGGGAGTAAATTCTTCTTTTTGACGAGTTTGAGTGTTATAAACTTTTAATACCATTTGGAATAATTTTAATAGGGTATAGCGCAAAGTGCGGTCTTGGGGGTTTCCCCCATGAGCAACTTTGCAAGAGAGGAAACAGGAAATAGTATTGTAGGGTAGGTTAGGCATGAATAAAAGTGGATAAATATTTGCCAGATTTTACCGTAACCCACCCGCAGCCATTAATGATATTTTTTATAGTTTTTATAGACAAATTATAAATTGCTAAACTATACTATAAAATTTTAGGATAAATAAACAGAATTAAAGAAGCAACTTCTAACCCCAGTATGACAGGCAATATCACCAATTTGCTCAATTTTAATGAGTAACGTATCTGCGTCACAATCATAATAAATCTGTTTGACTTTTTGGATATACCCAGACGTTGCGCCTTTATGCCATAACTCCGAACGGGAACGACTCCAATAATGAACTTCTCTTGTTTCTAATGTTTTTTGAATAGAATCTTTGTTCATCCAAGCCATCATTAAAATCGTGCCATCTTTAGCATCTTGGGCAATAGCGGGAATCAATCCTTTTTCATTAAACTTTAGGGTTTCAATCCACAAATAGTCTTGATTCATTGTCGAGGTTAATAGTTTATTTCAGTATTAGAGAAATTTTAAGTAGCAAAAAACTCAGTTATCCCTGACATTCTAAAGCTTTTTTCTGTAAGGTTTTAAAGATATTAAAAAATCCATTAGCGCGAGATGGGGTTAAACTGGCTTGTAGTCCTGTTTCTGGGATAAAATCTGGGGTGAGTTTAACTATTTCTTGGGGTGGGAGTCCGTTTAAGCCGCGAATTAATAAGGCAACTAAACCTTTGGTTAATTGTGCATCGGAGTCTCCTTGAAATTGGACGTTTCCGGCATCATCTAATTCCGCAATCACATACACTTGAGATACGCAACCAGGAACTTTATTTTCTGCTATTTTTTGCTCAGCGGGAAACTCAGGTAGTTTCTGGGCTAAAGATAATAATTGTTCATAACGCAGTTTATTAGACGATGCTCGCTTAAAGCGTTGTACAATTCGTTCTAATGCAGGAGGTAGAGGGGTGGCAGTCGAAGACATAATTTCAAAAATAAAGTGATTTTAGCAGATTAGTTGTGATATGGTCTCCGGTTAATTAATTCTCGTGTAGAGACGTTACATGTAACGTCTCTACTCAGGAAATGTAACGTCTCTACTCAGGAATCAGATTTTTAATATCAGATAATACGGCTTTGGTGCGTCACGTTGCACTGCTTTTTTCTCAGTCAATAACGACTATAGCTGGACGCACCAATAGAATAGGGCTACAATAACTAACGTAAAATTAACGCAACTTCTTTGGCAAAATAGGTTAAAATGATATCAGCCCCAGCCCGTTTCATACTGGTGAGGGTTTCTAGCATGACTTTTTTCTCGTCTATCCAACCTTTCTCACCGGCGGCTTTAATCATGGCATATTCCCCACTGACATTATAGGCAGCCACAGGTAGATTAGTTGCAGAACGAATGAGTTGAATGATATCGAGATAAGCTAAAGCCGGTTTAACCATCACCATATCTGCCCCTTCTATAATATCCAATTCTACTTCCGTCAGGGCCTCTCGGGCGTTAGCGGGGTCCATTTGATAGGTCTTTTTATCCCCAAATTTGGGCGCGGATTCTAAGGCATCGCGAAACGGACCATAATAAGCTGAGGCATATTTTGCGGAATAAGCCAGAATGCTAACACTGGTATATCCGGCTTCATCCAACCCTTGTCGAATCGCACCAATACGTCCATCCATCATATCAGACGGTGCCACAATATCTGCCCCAGCTTCCGCATGAGAAATGGACTGTTTCACCAACACTTCAACCGTTTCATCATTGAGAATTTCCCCCGCATCGCTAACAATACCGTCATGACCTTTACTAGAAAACGGATCGAGGGCAACATCGGTTACAATCATAATATCCGGCACTTCTTGTTTAATTGCCCGTACAGTGCGCTGCACTAAACCATCGGGGTTGTAACTTTCGGTGCCAGCATTATCTTTTTTCTCTTCTGCCACCAGAGGAAACAAAGCAATAGCAGGTATGCCTAATTCATACGCTTCTGCAACTTCTTTGAGTAATAAATCTAAAGTGTAGCGATAACTTCCCGGCATTGAAGACACTTCAACTTTTTGATTTTCTCCTTCCATTACAAACAAAGGATATATCAAATCATTAACCGTCAGTTGGGTTTCTTGTACCATCCGCCGCAAGGCATCAGTCCGACGCACACGACGAGGACGTTGAATCAGGTTAAGCAGGTTAGAATTATTAGTCATAATAGCCGAAAGTGTGATATTAAGTCCGATTTCAACTGATAGAAAGATTGTTAAACCGTGGCGAATATTGCCACACAGCCATAAATTATTGCACCTGTTGGCCTGCTTACGGGACTTAGATACAATTCAACACAATTTTATTACAAAGTGTAAATTAGGGTGCTATTTTACCATTCGGTAGCGTTGCCCCTTTCAGGTCAGCATCCCGCAAATTAGTCCCTCTTAAACTTGCCCCTCGCAGGTTTGCCCCTCGCAGGTTTGCCCCAGCTAAATAAGCACTTCTAAGATTAGCACCTTTTAAATAAGCCCCTCGCAGGTCTGCCCCTGCTAAGTTAGCTTCTTTTAAATTTGCCCCCGCTAAATAAGCCCCTAATAAATTCGCCCTTTCTAGTCTTGCTCCTTCTAAATTCGCCCCGGTTAAATCAGCATTTTCTAAATTAACCCCTTCTAAAATAGCATCCGTTAAATTAGCATTTGTTAGATTAGCATCCATTAATTTAGCATAACCCAGTTTAGCTTTTTCTAAGTTAATTCCCTCTAAATTTGCCCCTTGTAACTGAGTCACCCATAACCGGGCTTCCTGTAAATTAGCCCCTTGCAAAATAGCGTCGATCAGCCGAGCATCTCCTAAATCTGCCTGATATAAGTTGGCTTTTGTTAAATTCGTATTTAAAAGTAGTGTATTTCTGAGATTAGCCCGTTCTAAATTAGCGCTTGTTAAATTAGCTTTTTCTAACTTAGCTCCTTCTAAAATAGCATTATTTAAGTCTGCCTGAGTCAGATTAGCTGAAGTTAAATTGACTTTTTCTAAATTTGCTCCTATCAAGTTAGCTGCTGCTAAATTCAAATTCACTAAGTCAGCTTCTTTAAGATTAGCTTGCCAAAGATTAGCTTGCGTTAAATCAGCATGAGCCAATTTAGCTTTCAATAATTTAGCATATCCTAAATTACTCCCTTGCAGTAACCCATAACTTAAGTCAGCCTCTGTTAAATTTGCGCCTCGTAAATCTGCCCGTTCTAAATAAGAGTCTCGTAAGTCGGCTTGCATTAAATTTGCTTTCCATAAATAAGCATCTCTCAAATTGACCTGCTTTAAATTTGCTTGTTGTAAATCACATTCCGGACATTGTTTTGTTTGCAAAAGCTGCTCTCGTGGCGACAGATTTTTTTTAGCTTTTGTTAGAGATAATTCTGTGCTAGATTGAATATTAAGTTTAGGCGTTAAACGTCGTTTTTGTATTTCTTTTCCAACAATAAAAGTGATTAAAAACAAAGCCAAACTTGCTAAAATTACTAATCCAAAAGACTTAAACAGCTTCTGCTTTTTTCTTTGTTTATCAGAATATTTGAGTTCAAATGCAACCACATTACTCTCAGCTAGAGATTCTAAGTGTTGCTGAGAAGAGTTGGCTTCAACCGCAGGAAATGATTCAGTTTGACCGTTAGACTCAGACATTTTACACCTGGCTTGGCTCTTACCTCGCAATGAGATAAAACATAGCAAAAATATCGCTAAGCAGGTTTTAGCCATACTATAGCGCTATGGAAATTGATTATAGTACTTATGCCGCATTCAAGCAACTGCGATCATGATCGATTTAAGATTAGGGAGATTTTAACTGACTCTTGCCCCCAGTGACAAATCACTTCAGATGAACGACTCTGTTTATCAAGGTAACTGAATGGTTTGAGCAAATAAACTTTGTAATCTTTCTAAATTACTGCCAGCTTGATATAGTAAATCTCCTTTTCCCAGTAAATATGCAGCATCGGTTGTTTGGCCACCTAAAACAATTTTAGAGTCCGCTTCGCTGGCGGTTCTTAAAGCCACTCTACCGGGTAAATTAGAACGAATAATCGGGGTAACAATCTTAGCTTCAGGACGTTGTGTGGCGATGATTAAATGAATGCCAGCCGCCCTTGCCATCGCCCCTAAACGTTTAATACTATATTCTAATTCTTGACGAACCTCTTTTTCTGCCATAAAGTCAGCATATTCATCAAATATACAAATAATTCGTTGTAACGGTATTTCTTGAGTTTTATTATAACTGAGAATATCTGAACAACCAGCTTGTTCTAACTGTTGATATCGTTTCTCCATTTCTATTGTTAAACTATTCATTAATTCGATAGCATCTTCTGTTGTTTTCACAATTGGAGAATACAGCCACAGCATGGACTCAAATTCAGGAAATGTCACCCGTTTGGGGTCAACTAACGCAATATTTAATTGTTGGGGAGAATATCGATAAAGTAAGCTTAAAAGTAGCGATCGCAAAAATTCACTTTTTCCACTTCCGGTGGTTCCTCCGACTAAGAAATGACAGGTATTAGGATCGGATAAATCGGCTTCAATTAATTGATTATTTAAATTGACTCCAATGGCAATTTTCATCGCAGCATCGGCTGTATTAGTTTCCTGTTTAATATAGCTTTCAAAATGTGCAGTTTGTCTATCTGGGCGAGGAACATCCACACTAACAAATCCGGCTTGAGGTGAAATTAAAGGAGGATTTTTAATTCCTAATTGTACTTGTAAGTCTTCAGATGATTTTAGAATTGAACTAACTTTTACTCCCCGATGAGGTTTAAGCTTAATTCGGATAAAAGCAGGCCCGACAGCCGCCCCTAAATAGTCTACATTAATTTTAAATGATTCTAGAGTTTCTACCAATTGTTGACCCTGTTTATCAGCTTCTGCTTGATATTTTTTTTCTTCGGTTTGAGTTTCATCTTTAGATAAAATTTCTACTAATTTTGGATTTACTTCTAACTTTTTATTGACTATTTTATTTTGCAGTTTAACTGGTTTTTTCTCTAGAAAAGTCGAAGAAGCCTCAAAATAAGTTTGACATTTTTCTTGTTGCGGACACATCTGACAACGTTCTAGTTGAGTGGTTGGCGGCGGTGGATTTTGTTGAGGGGGTTGCCAAGCTATCCATTCCTGCATTTGTTGTAATTTATGAGGAATTAATGTATGCACTGTATGTTCTAATTCTTCCCAAGAATAAGTGATTTCTTTCCACTCTGGTAATACCGCATAAAGGGCAGAGTTAACAGGAACTCCTAATTTTTTATACAACATATAACTATACAGTGCCACTTGAATCAGTTGCGCTGTTTGGTCGGGAGATTGATAAGTTTTATACTCTACAACACAATAACGTTGTTGTTCACAATCATAAACTAAACCATCATAACTTCCTAAAACAAATTGTTGATTACCATTCGGTAACTGAAAGTTATAGGTTAGCTTTGGATTGATATTGACGAAGGTTTTATTAATTACTTCTTCTGCACTACAATATTGTCGATTTTTAACTAACAGTTTTGCCCAGTTTTGAATTAAACCTTTTAATCCTTCCCATAAACGAACACAAGCTTGTGCTTTTTCTGGATGTTGATTGATATAAGGAAAAAATCCTAATTTATAGAACAACGCTTGCATTTGTTCTGCTATTTTATCTTCTGCTAATGTAGCGGATTCAAATAATGCTTGAAACTGAGAGTTAGATTTAAGTATTTTAACAAACTCTTCTGATAATTCATGAAAAGCGTTACCCACACCCGGCGTAATATTAGGAGGAATAAATAATGTTTTACCGCCAAAACGATATCCTAAATAGAATAAACGCGGACACTCAAAGGCTTGTCGAACTTTAGTGGCACTCAAAGAAGAAGAGTTTGAAGATTTAGAATAAGGCATGGGTAGAGAGAAGTTAGGATTTTTTAATTGTAATAAACGGCGATGAACTCTTGCCAAATAGACGGTATCCATTTTGGCATAATTTAACTGTTTTAGCGTTAGAGGACGTTTTCCCCAGTCACTGGCTTGTTCTTCTGTGTCTACATCAGCAAAGTGACATAATTCTATGGCTAGGGTTTTTAATTTACGGTTAGAAGTCCCTAAAGTTTCCAATGGAATTTTTTTAGCCATTTTTAGGGTGCAAGTGACATTTTGTGATAAAATTTTATTCAGGAAGCGTAAATCATAACTGGCATTATGAAAGACTTTTTCAATCTGTGGATTTTTCATAATTTCTTGAATGAAATCATCCACTAAATCCGGTTGATTGAAAACATCTAAAATATATACATACTCTCCCATTAAGTCTTCAGGATTTGCTAAAACTTGAATTAAAGAAACACTAGGATTTGATGTTCTCCAGTTAGCAACTTCTGTATCTAACCACAAAATCGGATAATTTTTTAACTGAGAAATAGCTTGACGAATTTCTGAAGCTTTTGTGAGGTAAAACATGATTGAATATCGGACATAAAATTAAACCTGTAAACATATAGTCTGTCTACTATAACTGTCTAATGGATTGAGAATTTTAATTTTGTTTTGATTAGAAAGTTTATCGATAATTTGATTAATTTTATCGACTTCAACTTTAGGATATTCTAATACGGTTACATTAATTAATGTTAGACGAGCCAGAACCTGTTGTGTTATCATCATATTCATCATGAAATCTTGAACAGATTGTAAATCAGAATCTGACTTTGAATTTTCCACTTTCTCAGAAGTTTGCGTGATGCCTAACTCTTGCAGTAAAGAACAGTTTCCTAATACATTTTCTTGACGAACTAGGGTTTGAAATTCTTCGATAGTGGGTGTTTTTCCAGCAATGATTAATTCTCCAGAATTAACTGAATTTAGCAGTTTAGTGTAAGTGACTAAATAATGTAATGAAGCAATATCTGGATTAATATGGTGATGAGAGGAGTTTTTAAAAACTTTAATGTACAGTTGGTAACCCTTATTTGAAGCAGTACCTAGCCGTTCTTTACGAATTAAATATAGCCGATCGCATAAATGATTATGATCCACTTTTTGACAGGCTTTCATAATATTACAAAAAGCAGTCATATTAGACTCTTCTGTCCAAACAATACCAATTCTCGGTGATGTTTGACTCTGTTGATAACTTAATGAATAAGCTGAGTACCTTTGACTGGGTAAG
>CAYNXM010000068.1:0-4593 GCA_964401105.1 uncultured Lyngbya sp.
CTGTTTGCAACTGACTCACGGGGCAATACTTCTGAATCAGTTGAATTAACATTTACCTTGGATACCCTGGCTCCCAATATTACCAATAACGCTGAAATATTAAATCCAGTTTCCACCTTTGTAGATATTATTTATAACGAAACGGTTACAGACTCTGCATTTGAGGTCGCCAGTTATAACTTAACGGCTACAGGAATAGGAGAAACAGTAGAGATTACTGCGGTTGAACAATTAGATCAAACCACTGCCCGAGTTCAGTTTGCCGAACCTTTAGCAGGAGGCAATTATACATTAACGATTAATTCACCTATTGATTTAGCGGGTAATTCAGCCTCTGAGAACATTAATTTAGAATTCACTGTTGACCCTGAAATTGTTGCGGCTTCAATCAAACCGACTGAGGTTTCTCCCAATAATGGGGAAGAAATGGTTGCCCTCACCCGTGAAACCATTGTCCGCTTTGGTCAAAAAGTTAACCCAGAAACGATAACTGATGAATCTGTATATCTGATTGCTAATGGAGAACAGATAGCCGGACGAATTGTGGTCTCGAGTACCGAGGAATTTGCGACATTCTTCTATGACGAACCCCTGCCCCAGTCTACAGAAGTACGAGTTGTGGTAGAAGGGGATAAAATTTTACTCAAAGATGGCACAGCCTTAGATGCGGACGATGATGGTACTCCCGGCGGAACCTTAACAGCCGATTTCCGAACCTTACCCTTAACGCAAATTGAGGGAACCGATGTTTTTGGCTATGTCTACGATGCCTATAATCAAAATCCCGATGGTTCCAATATTCCCTTAGAAGGGGTTGTGATTCGCTTAGATTCTCTACCCGATGTATTTGCTGTCACCGATGAAAATGGCTATTTCATTTTAGAGGATGTACCCGCCCCAGAATTCTATGTGTATATTGATGGTTCCGAAGTAGAGAATACACCTGCTGGAACTCAATACGCCAGCTTAGGGAAAGCCTTCCACAGTATCCCTGGAGAAGCCACTCAGTTATTTATGGATGGGGAACCGTTTGATGTGTATTTGCCCCCAATGGCAGAAAGTGATGTCGTCCAACTCTCAACAACAGGGAGTACAGCAGTTGGGTTTGGAACAGCATCTCTGGCGTTGTTGCAAGAACAATTCCCCGATATTGATCCCGCAGTTTGGCAACAGACTCAGGTAATATTCCCCGCAGGTTCAGCCCAGGATGACCAAGGCAATACTGCAACTCAAGGGATGATTGTCCCGGTTGACCCTAACCGTTTACCTGCACCTTTACCCCCTAATGTTGACCCCAGCTTAGTGATTTCCATTCAAGCCGGTAGTGAAGCAGGGTTTAACCGAGAAACAGAAGGTGGGGCGACTAATTTTGATATTCCAGCACCTGTAACGTTCCCCAATACAGAAGGATTAGCACCAGGTGAGAAGAGTTTTATCTGGTCGTTTAATCATGATGCAGGAGATTGGGAAGTTATTGGTACAGGGACAGTTAGCGAAGATGGGTTGAGTATTGTTTCAGATCAAGGTGTAGGAATTCTTGCACCAGGGTGGCATTTTGTACGTTCGGGTGCAAAAAATGAAATAATCGTGGATATCTTACCAGAGCCAGTTCAAGAAGAAGAGGAAGAGGATGACGGAAATGACAGAGTAACTTTTGAAGCCGGGGCAGAATTTAACGCAACTTTTACACCACTCCTGGTTTCAGGAAAATTTGGATTTGAAGTGCCTAACAATATCTTCGATAATTCTATAACTGATACTGGTGATGAGCAGATTGAGTTTCAACCGCTTCTGTGGGAACCACAGTTCCGTCTTCCAGAAGAAGGTATAAAATTTGGGGATACATTTAGTACAACATTCACCTTATCTGAATTTCAATCTAGATTTATACCCGAATTTGATATTGTACTATTTGATGCAGAGGGTAAGTTAGGAATTAAAGGACAAGCAAAAGCTCAAGCTAAAGTTATTGGTACAGCTTTTAATCCGGTAGGCACAATAGAAGCCGAAATTGCTGCTAATATATCTTTAACAGCTTCAGGACAAATCAAAGATAGCCCAATCTGCAATATCCCAAGAGCTGGCAACTTTATTTGTAGTGAGCGTAGCTTTGATGTTCCAATTGCTGGAATACCTACCTTTAAAATTGCAACATCCTACACTCTTCCTACTGCACCTGTTGTAGATTTTACTGAAACCGAAGGCCCAATTGCAGAAATTTTTGCAGGTACGGAAATCAAACTCTCTCCCCGTGTTTTTATTCGAGAAATTGAACCTGATGCCGAAGCACAAATAGCACAGATAGATTCTTCATCGATATCCACAGCAAGCGGTTTTGGTAATGATCCAAGAGCATACTACCGTTTCAGGCTGTCTAATGGATTTGAAATAGCGGGTCAAACTTCTCCAGATGGCGAAATTTCAGAAATCTTACCTCCAGATACAGAATATACATTGTTCATCTACAGTCCAAGTACAAATCGCTCTACTGTAATTTCTGGCAAAACAGACTCTAATGGTTCATGTCAAATTAGTTCAGCACCATTGCCAAACCTTGGTGGCCCGGACTCTGATGGGGATGGAATTCCTGATTTAGGAGAAGTTGCTATTGGTAGTGACCCTGAAAATCCTGATGATGATGGGGATGGCATTGAAGATAGTGCTGAAATTGAACAAGGACTTGACCCAATTGGCGGTCAAGGTTTCCCAACAGGCATAATTGCTAGCCTCCCCCTTGAAGGAGAAGCCAGGGAAGTTGTGATTGAGAATTCTGATAACGAAACACAGAATATTTATGTTGCCACAGGTTCTCACGGACTAGCAATTGTTGATGGCTCTGAATTTAGTAATCCTATTATTCTCGGTCAACTCGACTTAGAAGGCAATAATATTGATATCGCAATAGATGATAACTTACAAATTGCTGCGATCGCATCTCAAAATGGTGGACTGCATTTGGTTGATGTGTCTGACCCGATGCTACCCACTTTAACTGAAACGATAGATTTCAATGCCAGTCAGGTTGATGTTGCAGATGGAGTGGTTTACGCCACTTTAGGTGAAACTCTGCAAACCTATAACTTGCAAACAGGCGAACTCTTAGAAACAGTAAATCTAGGTGATGATGCCCATGATATTAGTGTATTGCGAGATCAAGTCTACGTTTTAACGCGATCGCAATTAGAAATTTTTGATAATTCTCAAGGACAGTTAGAATTCCTCAGCAGTATTGAAGTAACAGGTTCAACGGCTCCCCTGGAAATTGGCCGCCGTCTATTTGTTACCGACGGTTTAGCTTATGTTGGTTTCTTCCAAGGACATTCTACAATTGATATTAGTAACCCTGAAGCCCCAATATTAATCGGTTCACCCCCTGAAACGCAACTGGCTGTTCATGATATCGTTGCCAATGGTTCTGGCTTAGTTCTACCTGTCACCAGTTTTGCTGGCAGATCCAGTTTGGCATTATCAGTCTATGATGGTTCTGATCCCACTGATGTGACTCAATTTATCACCTCTATCGATACTCCCGGTGATGCCCGTGCCGTTGCGATCGCTTCTGGAATTGCCTACGTTGCCGATGACTCAGGAGGTTTATCTGTTGTCAATTATCTGCCCTTTGATAGTCAGGGTCAAGCTCCAACTGTAACTATTGATTCTTCGGTTACTGATTTTGACGCTAACACATCTGGAATTCAGGTAATTGAAGGAACAACGATTCCAATTTTAAGTACAGTTACGGATGATGTACAAGTGCGAGATGTAGAATTATTAGTTAATGGAGAAGTCGTTAAAAATGATATTTCGTTCCCGTTTGATTTCTCTGTTCCTACGTTTGATCTTGATAGTGATACTGTAGAAGTTCAAGTGCAGGCGACAGATACAGGCGGTAACAGTGCATTATCTAATGTTCTCAGTTTTGCAATTGTTGAGGATACTTTTGCGCCGGAAATTGTCAGTACAAATCCGCTTAATAATGGCGTTTCGGTGAATCTTTCTGAAATAAAAATAGATTTTAACGAGGATATTGATGCCGATAAAATTAACTTATCTGGCATTACATTAACTCACCTGGAAGACGATACAAATATTCCAGTTGAATCTGTTGATAGTCCTTTTGGTAACAATTTAGTCATTAATATGGCAAGTTCTTTAGAGGAAGGAAACTATCAGTTAACGATAAATCCATCAATTATTGCAGACAATGCAGGCAATATTCTAGAATCTGAAATATTATTAATATTTACTAATAATGATGATCCGGGAGAAGAATTTGTAGATGCTTTAGATATTGGAGTGTTAGGAGAAACTCAGATATTTGAGGAATTTGTTGGTACAAATGACCGACGAGATATTTATCAATTTACTCTCGATGAAGTTTCCCAAGTTGACCTAAACCTAACAGGACTAACAGAAGCGGCACAATTGACTATTGCTACAGACTTTAACGGAGATGGTATTTTAGATAATGGAGAAACTATCGAAACGGATGGAATTGCTGACTTTTCAACTTCGACAGCAGACCGTAATATTTCTCGCAGTCTGAGTCCTGGAGTTTATAGTATTGTGATTTTCACTAATGGCTCAGATGAT
>CAYNXM010000069.1:0-11586 GCA_964401105.1 uncultured Lyngbya sp.
TCAAGAGTTAGAGCGTAATAGTTATATCTACTCAAGAGTTAGAGCGTAATAGTTATATCTACTCAAGAGTTAGAGCGTAATAGTTATATCTACTCAAGAGTTAGAGCGGTTATAGCATTACGCTAAATAGTGTTTGACCAATTCACTATTGCCAGAGCGCTCCGCGCGATCGCTACTGCTGTATTGCCGATTGCTTTTAAAGACAATCCGAGATGTCCGCCCCACTTGCCTTGTACTGCTATATAGAACCCATTTGGGATCTTTGTAAGAGAGTATAATGAATCAAAAATGCCATACTCAAGTAGTTTGACAGATGCCGAGTGGGAGATCATTGAACCCCTGTTGCCCGAAAAGAAAAAAACCAAGCCTCCTAAATGGAGCAAGAGAGAAATCTTGGACGGTATTCTCTACCAACTTAAAAATGGCTGCAATTGGTGTGACTTGCCTAAAGACTTACCGCCTTATTCGACAGTGTTTTGGCATTATAAACAGTGGAGAGCAGAAGGGGTAATTGAGAAGATTAGAGATACTTTACACGCTCAAGTACGCCAACAGGTTAAAAAAAAGCCAAGTGGACAACTTTAATTATTATTGATTCACAAGCCGTCAAAAATACTTGTAATGCCAGTGTAGAATCCAAGGGGCGCATGTTTTTATAAAGCCACTAATGGAATTAAGCGCCATTTAGCAGTAGACACTCTGGGCTTTCCCTTCTTTGTCCATTGCACCAAAGCATCAGTATCTGATGATGTTGGATTAATTGAGATGCTGTCAAATAATATCGACTACTTTAAATCCAAGCCTGTGAACATTCCTAAAATTACCATCTTACTGGATAATGGATATCACCCTCAAAAAATTATGGAGGAGTTGAAAAAAGTTTATCCGGCAATTATGACTAAGATTAGATTTAAACTGTCACCTAAACCGACAAAAGCTCAGAAGGATAAACAAGGTAAAACAGGATTTGTACCCGTTCAAGCTAGGTGGGTTATTGAAAGAACTAATTCCTGGATGGAAAGATGTAAAAGTTTAGTCAAAAATTTTGAAAGAACTCTTGAAAATGCTGCAAGCAAAATTAATTTTTGTTTTGTCAGGCTGATGTTGAAGAGATTAGTGGCGATCGCATAGATCTCAAATGGGTTCTATATAGCGCTACGCGCGGAGCGCGAACAGTGGATCGGCGGATCGGGGAACAGTAGATACTGAAAGGGTTCGGTAGATTTGAAAATGTCCTAACTATAGAACGTAGCGCTATACTTCCTGAGAACCCTGCATCTGAAGCTGATTCCCCCAGGTTTTTCTGAAAACAGTCAATTTTCAACTGAATCTCAAGGCAATAGCCAACTGTCTGAATCGAGGTTTTCAGATTAATTCAAGCTAAAATCGATTAAAGTTAATTCTGATTAGACGTGCAGGAGTGAAACTTTTGAAGAATACGGGTCTGCCAAACAATCCCCAAACCATCTTCCCAGCTACGGTTGATGATATTCCTGAAGCGGTTCGAGATGTCTCCCCCCCAGAAGCTGAACCCAGTATGAGTCAGTCTAAGCGGAAATGGCGATTTGGGCTGATGCTCGGGTTAGGGATTTTAACCTTTGCTCTAACATTATGGTTAAATTACTATTATCAGTTTGGTCTGTTTGCCAGCCAATCTTCTGAGACCTCTATTCCCCAATTGCCAATCAGTTTAACCTCAAAGTCTTCTGAGACTGTCTCTTCAACAACAACCACAGAGCAAAAAACAGTCTCAGAAGCCACCTCAACCGCTGAGAAGAGTTCAGAGCATCTGTTGGGACATCTACCCTACGAACAAGCTACTCCGGAGCAACTCAAAAAAATTACAGCCGATGGTCGAATTAAGCTGCACACCACGGCGGCGGAGGCATTTCTAAAAATGTCAGATGCAGCTCGTGCTAAAGGCATTCATTTAGTACCAATATCGGGTTTTCGCACCTTAGAAGATCAAGAATATCTCTTTTTCGGCATTAAAGCTCAACGGGGGCAAGATACCACCACCCGAGCTGAAGTGAGTGCACCGCCAGGATATAGTGAACATCATACTGGCTATGCCATTGACATTGGCGATCGCGATCGGGCTGACACCCATTTAACCGTGAGCTTTGAACAAACGAAAGCGTTTCAGTGGTTAGCTAAAAATGCAGCATTTTACAGCTTTGAATTATCATTTCCTCAAGGGAATTCTCAAGGAGTCAGTTATGAACCTTGGCATTGGCGTTATGTTGGCGATCGCGATAGTTTAGAGACATTTTACAAGACTCCATCCACCACTAGCATTTCTGATAGCATTTCTGAGTCTCCCGCACTGGAGTCCAATCAGTAGTAAACCGAGAAGTGATGATAAACGGGGATCGGGGAAGATTAAACTGGGTAGTGGGGCAATAAATAACTCTCTTTCTCTTAACCCTACACCTTGCTGACTCCCTCCCCTAGTGCTATAGTATTAGCTCATAATCGCATCGGGTAATTCTTTTTCAACTCGTCGTAAACGGGGCGTATGATAACCGATAGCAGCGGCGAATATATTGGTAATGCCAACAATGATCAATAGTAGTGCACTACCTCGGCCTGCACCCACGCCGATGATCTGTCCGATGCTACCCGCTAACAAACCCTCTGGCATCATAATTGGCTCAAATACTCTCTCTACCAACGGCCCGATACTGAGTTGAGTTAAAATCAAGATAGCTTTTTCAACTTGGTTTTGCAGAGCAAATATTCGTCCTTGTAACTCAATGGGGACTTTACACTGCCAGATAGTATGGTTACAACTGACAATAATTGGTAGGGCGAATAAATAACCAAATCCACCAATAGCTGCAACAATTATTGAGGGTTGAAATCCCCCCAGACATAAACATAATCCCTGCCAACCTACCAGGAATAATACACCATAAATCCGTCGCTTGATCCCTCCCCAAGTGCTAACAATCACACTGCCCAGTAGCATTCCACAACCACTAATAGACAGAACAATCCCCAATTGAGATTCTGAGGCAAAACTCAACACCAGCGGCCAGAATAACACTTGAACCATCCCTTCACTCAGGTAAGTGACGCTAAACAGCATCATGAGTCGTAGCAAGCCGGGACGTTGAACAATATAATCCCAAGCATCTTGGGTTTCTGACCACAGTTGACTGAGTGTGACCAGTTGACGTTGAGTTTGAGTCTGAGAAACAGCCGGAAATCGAACACTAAATAAGGTGAATAATGCGATCAGATAAGTGCTGGCATCAACCAGTAAAACCCCCTGAATTTGAATCGCTTCAATCAAGAATCCCGCAATAATGGGGCCGAGAATACTGGCAACCCCTCGAGAAATTTGTACCATACCGTTGGCTCGACTTAAGTTTTGTCGCGGCACCAATTGGGGAATTGAGGCAATATAAGCCGGCCATTGGAAGGCTTTGGCTAAAGAACCAATGGAAACACAGATGTAAATATGCCAGATTTCTAGATGTCCAGAGGCAACAAGAACCATTAGACTTAAACCCGTTAATCCGGTGATGGAGTCACTCAGAATCATTGCCCAGCGCCGATTCCAGCGATCCACCAATGCCCCGGCAAAGGGAGAAATTAAAAAGTTAGGCAGATAGCTAAAAACCAGAATAAACGCAAACTGGGTAACTGAACCTGTTGTTTGATATGCCCATACTCCCAGAGAAAACTCTGTAACTTTTGTCCCTAATGTTGAGATAATTTGCCCGATCCAGACAATCCAGAATGTTCCCATCTTGGTTGATAATATGGTGTTTGATACAGCATGATTGAGCTATGATCGCCGATGCAAGCAAAATGTATTTAATCATTACAATTCAGAATCCGGCTTTTGATCACTCATAACTCCGCCAAAGGCTCAATTTCTTGATGATCCTCAGCGTGCAAATGTTAATTGTTGTTAATAACTCTTGTCAATCGCACCCTTGACAATTCCTGAAGTTTCATATCGATATAGATATCTAGGATATAGCCGAAAGAGATGCAAAATTCTAATCAATGGAGCGATCGCGCAACGCAGCGATAGCAGAGAAATTAAATATTGAGAATACCTCTATTGCAGGTAGGATGTTGCCGAATACCAATAATTTACCCAGTAGTGTAGACTGTAGACTTGTAAAGTGAGCCATAGTGGTGGATGGTTGAGTCAAAGACATTAGTTGAATTACTGCGCGATCGCGCCCAACAGTTACCGGAGCAATTAGCCTATACATTTCTTGCCGATGGTCAAACCGAATCCGGTCATTTAACCTATCAACAACTCGATCAACAAGCCGCTGCGATCGCAACTCAACTTCAAACTCAAATTACACCCGGTGAGCGGGTACTGGTTGTTTATCCTTATACCGCCGGCTTAGAATTTATTGCTGCATTTTTTGGCTGTTTGTATGCCGGGGCGATCGCGGTGACGATGAACCCCCCCACTAAAAGCGAAACACTGCCTAAGGTGCTAGAACGCTTGCAAGCTTGTGAAGCGTCGATGGTGTTAACCACCCAATCCTTACTGACTCAACTGAAGCATTACTGTGCAAAACAGCCAGAATTAGCCGCTCCCCTCAACAATATTCCTTGGGTGGCAACCGATATTTTACCGTTATCTGCTGCAACCGACTGGGTGCAACCCTTAATCAATCCTGAGACAGTTGCCTTTTTACAATACACTTCCGGTTCAACAGGAATTCCCAAAGGGGTGATGGTCACTCACAGTAATGTTTTACACAACTCTGCCATCATTCACCACTGTTTTGAACATACCCCAGCCAGTCGCGGTGTCATTTGGTTGCCTATGTTCCATGATATGGGGTTAATTGGTGGTGTGATTCAGCCCTTGTATGGCAAATTTCCAGTGACGTTAATGTCCCCCATTGCTTTAGTTCAGAAACCCTTACGCTGGTTAGAAGCTATTTCCCGTTATCAAGCCACCACCAGCGGCGGGCCAAACTTTGCCTATGATTTAGTTTGTCGCCAGGTTAAACCCGAACAACTCAAAACACTAGATCTCAGTCATTGGCAAGTGGCGTTTTCTGGTGCTGAACCGGTTCGTGCCCAAACCTTAGAACGCTTTGCCCAAACTTTTGCCCCCTGTGGATTTCGCCCCGAAGCTTTCTATCCCTGTTATGGCATGGCAGAAACCACGTTATTGATTTCTGGAGGAATTAAAACAGCTCCTCCTGTGGTGCAATGGGTTGATAGTGTTGCCTTAGAAGAAAACAAAGTGATTCCGGTTGATGCTGGGGTATCCAATGCCAGAGCTATTGTCAGTTGTGGCTCTACTTGGCATGGGGATGAAGTGGTGATTGTTAATCCCGAGACATTAACTGCTGTGGCTGATGATCGAGTAGGAGAAATTTGGTTTAGAGGAGCGGGAGTCGGTCTGGGGTATTGGAACCAACCCGAAGCAACCCAACAAACCTTTCAAGCCTATTTAGCGGTGCGACCCGGAGGCAATGCACAGCCGCCCTGGTTAACGCGCACCAAGAGAGGGGAGCAGGGGCCGTTTTTACGGACAGGGGATTTAGGATTTTTACATAATGGAGAATTGTTTATTACCGGACGCATCAAAGAAATGATGATCCTTTGGGGTCGAAATCGTTATCCCCACGAAATTGAACAAACTGTCGAACAGTGTCATCCGGCGCTGCGTATCGGTTGTAGTGCGGCATTTTCGATTGAAAAAGCAGGGGAAGAACGGTTAATTGTGGCGGCCGAAGTAGAACGTCGGTTTTTCCGTCAATTGAACTCAGGAGAAGTGATTGAAGCGATTCGGGAATCGATCAACACTTATCATACGGTGGATGTTTATAGTGTCGTCTTGCTCAAACCCGCAACTCTGCCTAAAACCAGCAGTGGTAAAATTCAACGCCGTGCTTGCCGCCAACAATTCTTGTCCGGAACCCTTAAAACTGTTGCCCAATGGCAATATCAACAACCATCAGATAATACCTTGTCTCGCCTCGCCTCAGAATAGATGGCTGAGCACTAATAAAAAAGTAATGTTAAGATCATCCCTTGAGTTGATACACTCATCAAATCAATTGTTAGAATATATAAAAAATTAACGGCGACAGAGGTTACCTACCATTCATTTATTCAAAAATTTAAGTGCTTAATGTTTGATCAAGCCAAAACCCAGTATGATTCCCCCTCCTCCAATTCAGCCCCAAATCAACCTGAATTGGATCAAAGTTTAGCAGCGGCTTTAGTTGCAGCTCAAGCGGCAGAGGATCGTAAAGCGGAAGAGATCCTCACTCTTAAAGTTTCAGAAGTCTCTTATCTAGCAGATTATTTTGTCATTGCCACCGGTTTTTCAACAGTACAGGTTCGTGCTATTTATCAAGCTATTTTGCAAAGCCTAGAATCAGAGTTAGAGCGGGTTCCAGTCAGTGTAGAAGGACAACGAGAAGGGGCTTGGATATTAATTGATTATGGGGATGTGGTTATCCATATTCTCCTACCGGAAGAACGGGAATTCTATAACTTAGAGGCTTTCTGGGGACACGCAGAACAGATCGATCGCACTTCAATTCAAATTGAGATGCGTTCCCAGCAATAATTCTTCATTCTTCACCCAGTTGCGGCCATACAACAGAGTAGATCAAAAGCGAGTCAATTCGTTACCATGGGGATTGTTTCTCAAGCCATTTATACCCTATTTTAGCTTTGCATCTTTGAGCAACCAAACGTTAACATGACAATGAAAAACGTTTCTATTTCTGTCTGTCCAGTTCCTCCAGAACAACGCCCTGTGAATGAATATCAAGAACTCAGAGAGTCTTGGTTTTATCGCTGGGTCACATTAGATTGGCCCCAATATTTAAAAAAATTAGCTTGGGTTTGGGGGTTAAGCTGGATTCTTGTGGGGCCAGTGGCAGCCGCTAGTTTTCCACCGGCGAAGAAACTGCTCCCTTTTTTACTCAGTAGCGGAGCCGGAGCCAGTTTTCTCCTGAGTTTAGTATTAATTCGACTTTATCTGGGCTGGTTTTATATTCGCTCCCGACTCACTAGCCCAACCATTTTTTATGAGGAATCTGGCTGGTATGATGGTCAGACGTGGGTAAAAACGCCAGAATTTCTGGCTCAAGATCAGCTGATCTTCACCTACCAAGTCCATCCCCTATTTCAGCGACTGCGACGAACTTTTTATGGTTTAGCAGGATTCATCGCCCTGGGTGGATTAATCTCTATCTTGTCTTTAAACACAATATGACACGGGCAAAACGAACACAAGCAGCAGAGTTGCAGGTTAGACTCCTGCGCGAAGGTATGATTGAAGCCACCCATCACGTTCAAGCAACGGTTTGCGATCATCGAGGCCGGGTATTATCCATAGCTGGAAGCTCAGACACTGCTACATTTGTACGTTCAGCACTCAAACCGTTTCAAGCTTTGGCTGTTGCTCAAACGGGAACTTTAGAACGATATGAATTAACGGATATGGATTTAGCCATTATCTGTAGTTCCCATCAAGGAACCATTGAGCAAGCCAGGCAAGCATTTAATATTCTCTGGCGTTGCGATGTGGCTCCGACTCAGCTTAAATGTCCCATACCGATGGGAAGAAAAAGCCCCCTACAACATGGATGTTCCGGGAAGCACGCCGGAATGTTAGCCGTTTGTCAACAGCGACACTGGCCGCTGGAAACCTATATCGAACGTAAACATCCCGTACAGCAGTTAATTTTGTCAAAAATAGCAGAATTACTACAAATGCCGGCGGATGAATTTATTGGCGTACGGGATGACTGTGGTGCGCCGACCTATTATATGGAATTAGGTCAAATGGCCCGGTTATATGCTCAGTTAGCCTCTGGGGAAAGCTTAGATATGGAACGCATTGTCCGAGCCATGACCCATCATCCGGTGATGGTGGCCGGAGAAGGACACTTTGATACCGAAATTATGCGCTTAAGTGAGGGGAAACTGGTCAGTAAATCTGGAGCAGAGGGGGTTCAATGTATTGGGGTGATTGGTGAAGGCATGGGATTAGCAATTAAGGTGCTAGATGGAGCAAAGCGGGCTAAATATGCTGTTGCGATTCATCTGTTAAAACAAATGGGTTGGATTAGTCCCACCCAGGCAGAAACCCTAGCAGAACAATATATTAGCCTCAGTGAGATTAAACGGTTAGATGTAGTGGGAGAACTGGCGATGATTTGAACAACTTCAACTTTTTTTTGAGCAGGGGTTGTCAAAAATAAAACGTTAGCGTTATACTAGATAGGCAGTGAACAACGCGGGGTAGAGCAGTCTGGTAGCTCGTCGGGCTCATAACCCGAAGGTCAGTGGTTCAAATCCGCTCCCCGCCACCAAATACACTTTAAAGCCTCATGAGATCTAGTCTTGTGAGGCTTTGAGTTTTAGGTTTAACCCAGGCAAGGGGCTAATTTCTCTTGTTTGTGTGGTAATCGATTTGAGGCAATATAGCGCTACGTTCTAATGTGAGGACATTCCGCTCATCCAAGAAGCCTTTTACAGTCTACTGTTGCCCGTTGCCAGATGAGCTGTTGCAAGGGCGCGAAGCGCTATATTGTTCTGAGAGAAGTTGAAACAGACTGGGAGAATTGACGCTCCCGTCGCTTTCAGCGAGGGATTCTCAGTTCCATGAGCGAACTTGCCAAGCTTATAGCGCGAAGCGCTATAACTGATAGAGATTTTTTGACCACAGCTTGAGCAGTCTTGGGAAGTGTGTTTAGGTTCTACAGGTACGACAACCTGATCGAATAGTTTCCCAAAATATTCAATCCACTCTCGAAATTGAGTCCAACCTGCGTCAGATATTGATTTAGCCAAGCAATGGTTTTTAACCATATTACGCACACTTAAATTCTCGTAGGTTATCAAGTCACTAGATTGACATACGCACCGCGCTAATTTGACTGCGTAGTCTTTACGTTGCCTTTCGATATCTAAGTGTTTTCGTGCAAGCTTAACTCGGTTTTTCTGATATCTGGCTGATTGCGGTTGAGCGAGGCTGTGTTTTCTAGAGAGTTTTTTCTGTAGACGCTTGAGGGCTTTCTCACTTTTTCTGAGATATCACCAATAGTAAATATCCTGAATCCTTAGATATAGCACTACGCGCTATAAAGTGTTTTCAGTCTCTCCAGAGGGGAAAGAATAGATCTTTAAATTCTTTCGATCTGGTGAATATTTTGCTGATATTGCGGACTTAAACTCATTCGCCTCATGACCCAAACCAGCATCCTAAACCCAGCCCGACTCCAGAAACAGTTGCAAGAATTAAAAAGGTATAAAATTCATTCAAGTGTTCGGTCAGTTTTTCCCCAACAACCATTTGAGAAACAACCCCAGCAACCACCGCGATCGCACCCCAAGCTCCAATAATAACATCTGAGCCAGTACTTTCAATTGCCCGCCAAACTGCTTTCGAGCCAGCCCCGGTCCAGGCTCCTATCCAAGCACCTAGCCCAAATCCAAACACACTGCCAACTCCCATTTTTCGTTTAGTATTAAATGCCGCATCAGAGACAATTCCCATGGCAATACCAATCACAGCCCCGAGTAAACCCCCAGCTAAAGCCCCTAATCCATCTCCGGTTCGAGTACCTGCCACTAATCCGGCAATAGCAAACACTCCTCCTAAGGTAAATACCCACATCACTGCTCCATTGGAGGCTTCAGAACCGGCGATCGCCCCTAATGCTCCTCCCACAAAACCCCAAACCACTGCTGTAATTAGTCCCCCCACTTGATGACCGGCCAGCCACCCTGCAATACTCCCCGCAAAAATTAACGCCAATAGCCAGGAATGCTGAGATTCTGACCCACTGGCGGCAGAAATAGCGATCGCGATCCAAGCCATCCAGGTAAACGCCCACGCCCAATCTGGAATAGAGACAATCGCTAAAATCCAACCCACCAGAATATAGCTGAAAAACACACTCATTAGCCATCCCCAAGGAATCTCAGCTTGAGTGGGTTGAGCAGGCGTTGAGACACGGTTATAGGTATAAAAAGGGCTTGAAGCGGTAGCAGAACGCTTGTAAAATCCACGATTATTAGGGGGTGTAGCAGCAGGTTTGACTGGGGTAGAGAATTCTACCGAAGACTGAGGCTGGCTCAGAAAAGTTCGGAGTTGATCATAAGCATGATTAATTTCCTTAAACTTGTGTTCCGCTTGTGCCTGCTGTTGAGAATCCTGAGGATAACGGTCAGGATGCCACAAGAACGCCAAGTTCCGGTAAGCCTGTTTCACCTCCTCAGGGGAGGCTCCCGGCTCTAAGTTCAAAATTTTATAGTATTCTCTAATCTCTTCCACGTTGAAGATTTATAAACCCTTGTCTCAATTGTGGCAATTTCCAAGTGCAAGAGCAAACTCACCATCACTTTTGAGGTTAGTTCAGATGATTCCAAAAAATATTAAATTAGGAAAATACTTCACTCTAGAGGCTTTCTGTACCTGTACTCAAACCTATCAGAAATATAAGGCTCAGATTAATCCTTTTCCTCAAAATGAAGCTAGCTTGACCGCGTTAAAAGCCTTAAATCAATGGATTATTGATCCTATTATTGATGAATTTGGCTGGGAGCGCTTTCAACTCACTTATGGATTTTGTTCGACTGATTTAAGACGATATCTGGAAAAGAAAGATCCTTTAACGGGATTAAAAAATGGTCGGG
Organism: uncultured Lyngbya sp.; assembly: GCA_964401105.1. Lineage (GTDB taxonomy): Bacteria > Cyanobacteriota > Cyanobacteriia > Cyanobacteriales > Microcoleaceae > JAAURB01. The sequence continues at coordinate 10,660 of CAYNXM010000069.1, forward strand.
TTGCTCCCCATTTAGATCAACATATGGCTCACGAAATTAAGAAAAATGATCGATTTTATTGTCAGCGCTTGGGAGCCGCCAGCGATTTTCGGATTCGGGATGTAGACAGCGCTCAATTGGTGGAGTGGATATTGGATAGAAAATTACCATTTGATTCTCTTTATTTTTATGGCGGGCAGCGGCCGATACACATTAGTTATGGCCCGCAACAGAAACGGGATATTTGGACATTTACTCCTGGCGGTCAACCCACAAAAAAAGGAATTCAATCTTGGGTTAATCGGGTCAAAACCTGGTAAGATCAAAAAAACTATTGCGATCCTCTGGTAGTTCAATGATAGTCGGTACCACAGAAGCGCAAAGTGGGCGGTGTCGGTTTCCGGAGTCCGTGTCGCCTGGGCTTCGCCTGCGCGTTTATACCGGACGTTCCCGCTCAACTTTGTAAGAGAGCGGCGAAAGTTTTAAATATCTCTGCGGCTCGACTGAGAATTCTTCTAATCGCAGGCAGAGTCAAAGGAGCCTACAAGACAGGGAAGATGTGGCTCATTCCTCTATATAAAGGTCAACCTCTGATTCAGAGAGGAACAAGAGGTCCTGTTCCCCGTTGGCGCTCTCCCAAAAAGCCGACTAAAACGATTATTCACGTCAACTCCCGAAGAATTAGACAAAATCATAAAAAACAGCTACAACAGCCAGTCATTACTGTAAAAAAAGGTAATACGAATGTTTATGGGCATCAGGTAGAGATACCAGGAAGCTGTTGTATTGTGTATAGTCCTGATCGTCCTATAGCACTGAGCGGGGCGTGTAGTTACAAGCTAAAATTAAATAGACTCACAAGTAAGGAGATGGATATCTGATGGCGATGGCATATAGTGAAGACTTACGCATACGTGCTATTGATTTGGTGAAAACGGGAATGTCAAT
>CAYNXM010000070.1:0-2965 GCA_964401105.1 uncultured Lyngbya sp.
TCTGCCTTCGCTCATTGATTAAAACTTTGATAAATTGCCAGAGCCTGTTGCTCTTCAAAAGTTAAACCATTTTCTGCTTGATGTCCTTCTAAAAAAGCATTATGATTTCCATTGAAATCACCTTGATGATTGGTATTCATAGCCAGATTTTGACTAAGGCTAGTGGGAGTTATATAAGATATATTGTTGACTGTCATGGAACTGAGTTCCCATAGTTTCATCAAGTAGCTAATATGACTTTGTAAAATTGAAATTGACTTCATCGCTGTTCGTAAAGCCGCATCAGGGTCGCCATAAGCTCGTATCCCAAGAGGAGCGTAAAAGCAATCAAAGGTATCAATAATTACTTGATTAACATCTCCGTAATTCAGAGAATTTTCTTCAATATATCTTATGGCATAAACAATTGATGTGTCATTCAGATGAAATCTACGACGCATATTGATTTCAGCGACAGGGGGAGCTTGATTGCGCTTTTTATCATTCATAGTTATTTGTCAGCAGGGGGAACAAATTATCGAAGGCAGATGGCAGAGGGCAGATGGCAGAGGGATTGTAGTATAATTCTATAACTTCAAATATCATGACTACATCTACAAACTTCTGCTATGAGCTACAAAGAACAATTCCTAAGCGAAAAAAGCTATTAGTTTAGCTGTTCGATGCTATAAGCTAACTGAATATTTTCCAAAATCAGAAATTTATGGAATGATTTCTCAAGTTAGAAGATCCAGTATCTCTATTGCTAGTAATATTGCTGAGGGATATGGAAGAAAGGGAAAAAGAGAATACATAAATTTCTTACATATCGCTTTGGGATCAGCACGAGAATTAGATACACAATTAATCATTGCTTTAGAAGTAGAGCTTTGCAAAAAAGAGTACATAAATTCGGTCATTAATGATGTCGATGAAATACAAAGGTTATTAGTCTCAAGTATCAATAAGCTGAATGACTAATTCCTTCTGCCCTCTGCCATCTGCCCTCTGCCTTCGCCTAAGCTAGTTTGAGTTTGTCTTGACTTTAATTGCAGTTGGTGATTGGCATAAACATCGACAAATCGAAAGGCTAAGGATTCCCTATCTTTTTGGTGTAAATCTACATACTTAAATTGAGGTAGTGCCTCAATTTTTTCCTGCCAATCTGTTCCCCAGTAAGATGAAACTCCTGAGAAATATTGGCTCAAATGGGAATACAAATACTTGGCAGTTCCTCCAGCTACAACAATCTCATTGATGCTGTTAGGAACTTTTGCAATTAACCATTGGCTGATTAATGCCCAATAAGATTTCTGAGCCATCGTAATAGCTTCAATCAATTCGATGGCTTCTCGCTTTTGATTCTCCAGACGTTGGGACTTACACAAAGATTTAACGAGGGGATTTTCTGGATTTAAAGAATTGCCCAATTGGTAGATGGATTGAGTCAAACGATGAGGGTTTTGTCCAGATGTTTGATTGATAATGTAATCAATTAGTCGATAAAAACCGAGATCTGTCGTATCACCTTCAACTAACATTCCCCGTTCAAACACTAGACAACTTGTATTACGATGTCCAAAAACTAGGGTGACAATGGTTTTCGTGGCTTGGGATAAACCTGTGCAGCGATGAATTGTGACCCCCGCTCCTTCAGGAAAGGTATTCCATTGCTTCAATTTGATGCGGTAGTGCGTTCCCCTGAACCAAAAAGATTTTAATGCCTTGCTAACTTGTTCGTACAATTGAGTGCGATCGCTCCATTCCGACCAAGGTAGAAGGACTGCTAAATTAATAGTGAGGGAAGTAGTTCGTCGTGACTCTGCAATTGTTCCACTCACTGCTAGAATTTTGTACAATGCCGACTCATACTTCAAAGCATTTAAGTTGACATTGGCTAGGAGTGATTGAGCCAAAAACCCAACAGCGGTTACATTACCGCCTTTGTTGAGTTGAAGCCAAACATCTTCAATTGATGTGGCATAAAGGTTAACTCTCGATGCTCGGTAAGCTGACAAATAGTCTTCACCACATTGCAACACCTCTGGCTCCATTGTTAGAAAATGGCACTGAGTTGTCTGACAGCCATCACTCCAAACGGCTTTCGTCAAGCTACTTCCCAAGTCAATTGAGAGAATTACCTCATCCACATCGTGCATCCCCTGACTTATTGGTTTGAATAAACAAGCTGTTGGTAAACGAAGGCAGATGGCAGATGGCAGAGGGCAGAGGGTTGATAATTGCAGGAGGCTTGAACCTCTAAACCTTTCATGCACCCTAGCAGGCCGTAGGAGGCTTGTATCCAATTCGGGAGAGATTGAAGTAGATGTTTTTCCATCTGCCAAGAGTCCTCATTCAATGTTTTCAAGCATCAATAAGCTGAAAAATTGATCCCTTTTACCATCTGCCTTACCGAATCCAATTTCTCCTTGTTCATGAAAGGTCTTGAACAATCACAGATAAGCTAGAAGTAAATCCTTCTGCCATCTGCACGTCGCGCCTCTACCTTCGAGTAAACAGCTTGTAACTCATAAAGATCTTTTAGCGTAAACTTTCCCTAAGACTTCAAGCTTTTTAGATTTTCTTAATTATTGTATTTTAACAATAAAAATTGATAATTGATTTTACAAAATTTTACAGAAAAATAGGCTGTTTTTACTGCCTTCAAGCAGCCTTTTAACAGCCTTCAAGTAGCCTTCAGTTTGCCTTTATACAGCCTTCAAGCAGCCAACAAACAGCCTTCTGCTTGTAATGAGTTGAAAAAAATATTGACTGAATCTGCCTTCAATATACCTTCAGACAGCCTTCAACTTACCTTTAAAATACCCTCAAACAGCCGATAAAAAGCCTTCAAATAGCCTACATTTTTAGAAAAATCAGAAGTGTCGGACATTTGCCATTGCTTGCAAGTTTTTCATCGTCCATAATTCTGTTTGCCTCAATCACGGGTGGATATTTTAAATTGAATGTGATAGTTTCAGAAATA
>CAYNXM010000071.1:0-3279 GCA_964401105.1 uncultured Lyngbya sp.
AGTCAACTGGGTTGGTTAATTGATCCTAACGAAAAAACTATATTTGTTTATTTTCCAGAACAAAGAATAGAAGTCTTTGACCGCTTCGATTCAGAATTACCTGTTCCTGATTTTGCTAATAATTTAAACTTAACAATAGGAGAATTATTCGGATAGGAAAATGTTTGGCGACAGCCAACTTTCCGTTGGTTATTAGAATAAAATTTAAATATTTAACCAATCAAACATCTGATGAACAGTGAGTTGCCAATCTCCTAATATATCCAATGCAGGTAAAATATCATCAAGGGATTTCACATTAGGTAATTGATTGGGTTTGAGAATCATCACAGATTCATCTTTTGGATCGATTAACCAGCCTAATTGCGTTCCTTGATGAATACAAAAAATTATTTTCTCAATAATTTGATTAGCCGACTGTTCAGGAGATAATATTTCAATCAGCCAGTCGGGATGAATTTTAAAACGATTCGCAATTCTGCCTTTTTCTGTTCTTGGAATTCTTTCCCACCTGAAAACAGCAATATCCGGAACAATAGAACGACCTCCAAAAGTACAGCGTAATTCCGTTAAAGCTAAAGCAATTTTTTCTACTTCACTATGCTGATTAATTGCAGTAGATAAACGAGTTTGTAAGATACTATGTTCTCCTTGTGGCATTGGTTTTTGATAAACGATTCCATCAATATATTCACTAGCGGGTTTAGTTTCAGGTTGTTCTAAAAATTCTGCTAGAGTTAACTTTTGTTGAGTGACAATCATAATATTATCTTCATTCCTGCAAACCGTTCTTTATATTATAGTAAGCTGTCGCACATCTAAATGTAACTTAAATGCACAACAGCTTACTTCATATTTTGAGTGGCGTAATACTATATTTAAACGAAACTGAAAGTATCAGTATCCGACAAGTCTAGTCCCGTCACATTCCGAACGACACCCACTAACTCCCGTGTTAAACCGGTATTTTCAAAGATATTAGTATTGCCGCTATTGGTTTCTCGTAATAGATAATCTCCAGAACTACCATTAAGCTGAATCATATCAAATCCAATATCTAAACCGCGAATCACAGCCCGGTCACTATTACCATTGCCATCATAAAATACAGCAGATTCATTTCCGAGGACATATAAATCTGAGCCACTGCCACCAATCAGAACATCTCGCTCTCCAGCCCCTGGAGCCTCAGAAGTCGGGTCAACCCCAATCAGAATATCATCGCCAGTGAAGGCGAACAGTCGGTCATTGCCGCTACCCCCTGTCAGTAGGTCATTACCAGGGCCACCATTAAGAACATCGTTACCCGCACCGCCATCGAGGGTATCATTACCCCCTTGACCCAAGAGTCGGTCATTACCATCGTTGCCGAAAACATCGTCATCTCCGCCACGGGCGCGAATAGTATCATTTCCAGCCAAAGCATCAATGGTATCATCAGCCCCAGTATAGGCTAGGTCATCGTCTCCTGTAGTGGGAACAGGGCCAGAAGCCACTTGAATTTCAAACGCCCCAATATCAGCACTTGACCCAGAAACCCGGTCAAATCCTGTTCCCCGTTGGTCTGTCGCTAATCCCTCAGGGTTGCTGCCTGTATCAATAGCCGGACTTCCAGTCAGAAGTGCATGAGTTTCGGTCGGGCCACCATTATCCTGAAGCGGGCCAAGAACTGCATCAACGGGAGCCGCAGCCGTTCCCACAATATCACCATTCACCCCATCGGTGAAGCCTGTTGCATTATCACCATTACCTATCAGGTTATTACCACCACTAATGAAAGTACCACCAGAGTTATTGTCGATATCATTATCGCTGTCGTTACCTGAGATGATACTACTGGTTATAGTTACAGTAGTTGAGCCTCCAAATGATTGAAAGATTCCAACTCCACTGAAATTATCGGTAATGGTGCTATTGTCAATCGTTATTGTTCCACCACCACCAATTCCGGCTCCCAACCCAAAAGACGAACCATAAGCTGTATTGCCACTAATGGTACTATTAACGACCGAAAGTGTTGCTGTGCTGTTGTTGTTAATACCACCCCCTGTGTTAGCAAAAGCATTATTGCTAACGGTACTGTCAATCACCGAAAGTGTTCCGTAGTTTCTGATGCCACCCCCATTAAAAGCTGTATTACCAGTAATGGTGCTATTGGTAATGGTTAGGTCTGCCACATTTAGAATACCGCCACCCGCGCCAAAATTTCCTCCCTGTCCTCCAGTAATCGTTAATCCATCAATCGCAACAGAACTGGCTGCACTATCAACCAAAAATACACGGGAGTTGCCCGCAGCATCAACGGTCACCGGATTTGTTTCATCCCCATCAATGATGAGAGTTTTGTCAATTGTTAACTCCCCGTTACTGAGGGTAATCGTATCCCCGGCAATACTCGGATCAAAATTAATAATATCACCCGGATTAGAGTCTGCGATCGCATCTCGTAAGGAGACTCCTCCGGTTGCAATCCCATCATTTTCATCAACCAGAGTATTGACAATAATCGTCGCCATGTTCATCCCCTATAAAAAAGACAGTAAAAAGTTAGTCTTGAATTTACCAAGTCATACAGCCTGATTCAATCAAAACCTATTGATGTTTTCGATAAGACAGATATAGTTTCAAGACATACATCTGCGCTATCAAAAGCTCTAAAAAGTAATCTTTAACCCCCATCTAGCAATGGGTTAAAAGCTAAAGTTATGCACCGATTGATACAGAATATCAAAGAATTTTGTAAATAGCAATACAGTTTTGTTAAAGATTTCATGAAGCATCAATAACTCACTCAGTTATAGCGCTACCCAATAGAAATACTATTTAATTTGACTACAATATTCAGGCATCTGACTACAATTTTAACTGGGAGAGACAAATTAAGTTGATGTGACTCAATATTCAGGCATCATCTTGATTCTATAAAGGTTTAGCTTGACTTTATTAAAGACTCAGACAGTCGCTTAACAGCAGATTCTAAACCTGGTAAATAATTAGCGATCGGGTCCCGTGGGCTTGCCTGTATCCCATTCCAAACTCGGTCTAAATTGACCCCATTTCAATAATCATGAACCAAAATATTTATAAACCATCACAAGTGTACTCTTTGATTTTATTAATATACTGCGAAATATGCTAAATATAAACACGATATATTTCTGGATTTATAACGGTTTTGCCGACTCTAAAATCCTATCTTTAATCAAAGGACTTAAACCCTTCTCTGTTACAATATAAACCCGATAGCCTAACAAATCCTGTAAATCCATTAATAATCCT
>CAYNXM010000072.1:0-16003 GCA_964401105.1 uncultured Lyngbya sp.
CCTCAATCTCAAGCTCAAAAACAAGCCATACTACCACTTCTAAGCTCGATTCTGATTGTTGTTATTATTGTTGGAATTGTTTTTCGTTTTGTCGCCTTAGATCAAAAAGCCTATTGGTTTGATGAAGTTTATACCAATTTACGAGCGGGGGGATGGACAAGTGCAGGGGTTGATCAGGCTTTATTTCAAAACCAGATTATTCCGGCGGCTCAATTGCAACAATATCAAGGTTTAAAACCAGAAAGTACAGCCGCTGATACCATCTATTCTCTTGCTGTTGAAGATCCACAACATCCGCCTTTATACTTTTTGCTAGCGCGGGGATGGATGGGATGGTTTGGTAGTTCAATCACTGCCTCTCGTAGCTTACCGGCTTTGCTGAGTCTGTTGTCTTTACCCTTAATGTATGGTTTGGCAAAAGAATTGTTTAATTCGGCACGGGCGGCATTATTGGCGACAGCTTTAATCTCTATTTCTCCCCTTGATATTTCCTATGCTCAAACCGCTCGTCAATATAGTTTATTAACTGTTTTTATTCTGGCGAGTAGTTATGCTTTGCTGAAAGTCACTCGTTCACAGAATTGGCAATTTTGGGGATTCTATGTTATTAGTAGTGTTTTGGGTTTATACACTCATCCTTTCTTTGGATTCACTCTCGTTGCTCACGGAGCTTATATCGGTTTAATACAGTTTAATTTACCCTACAATAGAAACCAGCGTTTTCCTCATTTATTCGTCCAGTTTTTAATTGCATCACTCTTTATCATCGTACTCTATACTCCTTGGATGATGACTGTGGCAACTCACCTCAATCGCGCTTTAGTCACCACAAGCTGGACAACAGCCTCGATGGGTTTGATCGATTCAGTTAAATTCTGGATTTTAAGTTTTAGTGCTATATTAATTGATACTAATTTAGATTTTAATCAGTTTCAAAACTATCTAATTCGCTTACCTATTATTCTTCTGATTATTATAGCCCTCTATCAAGTCAGTTCTCAAACTTCTAGTTCAACTCGACTATTTATTTTAACCTTAATTTTTATTCCTTTCTTGATTTTACTGTTACCCGATATCCTGGTTGGGGGTAGACGTTCAACAGTTACTCGGTATTTAATCCCCTGTTTTCCCGGAATTCAACTGGCAATTAGTTATTGTTTGTCAACTCGAATTCACAGTCGCAGAATTTCTTTAATTCATGGATCGAAAACATGGCAATTTCTTTTAATTGCTTTACTGACGAGTAGTATAATTTCCGGCACAGTCAGTCGCTTTTCTGAAACCTGGTGGAGTCAGGGAGTCAGTTATTGGAATCATGAAGTAGCAGATTATATTAATCAAGAAAAATCTCCTTTGGTGGTGACAGATAAAGGAGGCAATGGCTTAAATAAAGGGAATTTAATTTCCTTGAGTTATTTACTCAATCAAGATGTAGAATTATTGCTGATGAATCAATCCCCTAATTTTTATCTTTTACCGATTAACTCCAGTGTTTTTGTTTATGATCCTTCTGAAAATTTAATGCAGGCGATCGCGCCCAAATACCTAAAGTTAGAATCGGTTTATCAGTCCAGCCAACTCTGGCGATCTAAGTAAATTTTATTGATTAACATTAAGTTGAGGTTGAAATAAAAGTCGATCTATCTCCACAATAATACTTTTTTGTTCAAGGGCTTGAATAAAGTCTTGATTATTTAAAACTTTTATACCGTTCACATCAGTCTCATCGTTACTAAGTAGTCGAATTGGAATCCTTTCTCCCCCTAAGGTTTGAAGGTCACCTTGTTGAAACTGACTTTCAGAAATACCATCTACCACAATATGATTGCGTAATAACTGTATAAGTTGTTCTCGATTTTCTTTGGCTTTAAGTTGTTCAAGTTGATCGCCTAACGCTTTCAAACTGTCGTTAGTTGGGGCAAATACAATCACATTTTCTTGAGTCAAAATATCCTGAGTATTCTTGTCAGCTAGTGTAAATAAGGCAGCAAATGTCGAAAAGCTATTATTTAAGATATCCTCAATATTCTTACCTCCTCGACGACCCGAATCTACGATAATATCAAAGGGATTCACATTACTTTGATCCTCTTGAACCAGGGTTTCTGTCTCTAAAATTACTGTGGGTTTAGGTGGTTGTTGAACGGTTGAGGTATGGGAATGAGAGGCAGTGTGGAATGGAGTATAAAACTGCTGTTTTTGAGGAAAAAAAATCACTTCTTCTGCAATAGTTTGAGACATCAAAAGACTACTCACTCCGAGGAAAGTTACCCACCCTGTAAAGAATTTAAAACTATATTTCATTTTTTGATGAATCCTCTATCAAGTTGTTAAACTAAAAAATATCCAACCCATCACACAGTTAATCACGGGGTGAGCAGGAGGACTTTTTGGTGCGCTACCGACTCAAACACTTGATTATTACCTTGGTAACCATTCTGGGGTTACTCTGCTATAGTCTGCTGCCACAAACACAAACCTCCTCTGATTCATCTGTGCTGTCTCTATTTAATCACTCCCCGGTTCAGGCTCAAACCCTCGAAGAGCAAAAATCCTTAGCGATTAACCGCTTTCAGGAAGCAGAAACCCAACTCAACAAAGGTAAATCTCAAGCGGCTTTAGATCAATTTCAACAAATTTTAGAGCTGTTTCGCGTCCTCAATCAACCCCTATGGGAAGCCAAAACTCTCAACAATATTGGTATTGCTTATCGCAATTTGGGTCAATATCAATTGGCAGAGAAACAGTTTCAACAGGTACTTGAAATCAGTAGCCTACAGAGCGATAGATACGGATTATACGGAGAAGCCAGCAGCTATACGAATCTTGGCACCCTGTATCAACAATTGGGGCAGTATTCTAATGCCTTATTGAATCATAAAAAAGCACTGAAGATTTTTGAGCAGCTTGAGGATAGGGTGAGCTACAGTGATGTCTCTAATAATTTGGCTGTAGTTTACCAAAATTTAGGACAATATCAGCAAGCTCTGAAATTATACCAACAAGCGTTAGTGAATTATCCTCATTCGCAAAAGCAAGCTACGATTAAAAGTAATGTGGGTTCAGTTTTGGAAGCTCAAGGCGAGTATCAACAGGCACTGACGACGTATCAAGAAGCACTTGAAATTATTAAAAAAGAAGGTAATGAGTTGGAAAAAGGACGCATTCTCAATTTAATTGGGTCGGTACAGAATCAGCTTCAGCAACCTCAAAAAGCACTGTATACCCTGCATCGTGCTTTGGATATTCGTCGTGCTCTTCAAGACCGTCCAGGAGAAATTACAACACTGGATAATTTCGGCAGCGTTTATCGGAAATTAGCGGAATATGAAACAGCGTTAGATTACTATCACCAGGCTTTAGAGATCACCCGCACGACTGAAACCCGAGAGCGACCGGAAGAGGCTCGGATTTTGGCTCATATTGGGGTGACGTTGTTAAATATGGGTCGATATTCTGAAGCGGCTGATGCTTTACTGGAAGCGGCCGATATTTGGGAGTCCCTCAGACCGGGTTTAAGTGATGGAAATAAAGTGTCTTTGCAAGAGCAACAAGCGCAAACTTACGCCGCTTTACAAGACGCTTTGATTCATCAAAATCAAGTTGAGGCCGCCTTAGAAATCTCTGAGCGAGGTCGGACGCGGGCCTTTGTAGAATTAATCGCGTCGAGTTTGAAACTGTCTGAAGTCGAGAATTATCAAGCGCCATCTCCGCTGTTATTTAGCCAAATGCAGGAGATTGCCCGCCGTCAACAAGCAACGTTGGTTGAGTATTCTTATGTCAGTCAAGGCGATATTCTTTATATTTGGGTGATTCAACCCGATGGTGATTTAAGCTTTCGGGCAGTTGATGTGAAGCTAATCAAGCCTATTGAAATCTCAAAGGCAACAACCGCGCCCGTCCCGAATCAGAGGGCGACTCAGAATCAACCTTCCCCTTCTACTCGACGGCTCTTGGGATTTAATATTAGAGAATATCAACGTCTGATTGCTCCCATTCAGGACTTGTTACCCACTGACCCCAATGCTCATGTCATCTTCATTCCCCAGGGGGATTTATTCAAAATTGCCTTTCCCGCCCTGCAAGACCAACAGGGTGAATATCTCATAGAAAAACATACGATTTTAGTCTCTCCTTCGATTCAAGTTTTAGATTTAACGGAGCAAAAACGCCAGAATTTAGCACAACGTTTCGATCATTTAGTGGTGGGTAATCCTAAAATGCCAATCATTCCCCTACAACCTCAGGCTAATCCCCAACCCCTCAGTCCTTTACCGGGAACGGAAAAAGAAGCCACGGCTATTGCTCAACTGCTAAAAACTCAGGCTATTTTAGGAGAAAAAGCCACAGAAGATCTAATCCTCAAACAAATGCCAAAGGCAAAAACCATTCACTTAGCCACTCACGGACTCTTAAATGAAGTCCGTCATTTAGACTTAGATATTCCGGGTGCTTTAGCCCTGACTCCGGCTGCTGAATTCGATCAAACAACGGCTTATCATAATGGTTTATTAACCGCAAAAGAAATTTTAGATTTACAGTTAAATGCAGAATTAGTGGTGTTAAGCGCTTGTAATACCGGACGAGGAGATATTACTTCTGATGGGGTGATTGGATTATCTCGCTCTTTTATGTCGGCGGGTGTGCCCAGTATTATTGTTTCGTTGTGGTTTATTCCAGATGGCCCTTCAGCCGATTTAATGATTGAATTTTATCATCAAATGCAACAGGCTCCGGATAAAGCAATTGCTTTGCGTCAAGCGATGTTGAAAACGATGCAAGACTATCCTGACCCGGAAAATTGGGCGGCGTTTCTGTTAATGGGACAAGCAGAGTAATCCGAAAAGACAATTAGTAAATGGTATTGAGTAATATATCCCATAACGTGGCATTCTCGCGGGCCGCCTCAAAAATTTTTTCCCAAAGAATGGGGGAGGTTTGCAGTAGAGTATCATGAGCAATAATCTCGTCCCAATTAAGCTGGTGGGGATTGGCATTCACAACCCCTTTGTCTTGCATCACTTGTAAAAATGCCTCTGCAATCATACCATAACCGATCGTGGACGGATGGATACCATCAAGGCTAAAAAGACCCCCTGCAACCCGTTTACCCTGCTCTAAACGCAGACTTAAGATACTGGGAATTGGGGAAAGTTGGAGTAATGGGTGATGAGGCATTCCTCGTTTTTGATAATAATTTTTTAAGGGTAACTCGGGATAATCAATACATTCATTTCGCTTAACTGCTAACTCGTCTAAAATTTTACACAGATCAACCAGATGCCAGCGGGGTTGAGAGTCAGCCAATTCTTGAATAATCTGATTAAAAACATCAATTCTCCGATCAATTTTTTTAGCTTCTTCGCCAGTAATACTTTTTTGCAACCGAGGATCAAAATTAGATTCCTGGGAAAAAAACCGACCATAATATTGAAAATATTTTCCATCAAAGGGTGGAATTCCGGTGGTAACCGGTGGAATAGTAACGTGTGGAATAGTCGCAACAAAAACTTGAGTATAATCAGGGATAATTTGTTCAATATATTGAATTACTCTTTGAAAGTCCTGTCGAAAAATAGTAGGATCGGTTAAATTATATTCCCTGCGGCCAACTGGATGATTATCTTTTGACAGAAAGTCTTCTTCTGCCATATCATTCAAGGTTAATTCTAAAACGGTTCCCAGACAATTATTTGAACCTAACCATACAATTAAATTATCAAGTTCTCCTTGCTCGTCATCCACAATTTTTTTCAGGTTCGTTAACTGCGTCCAATCCATTCTTTCAGGGGCTAGGCTAGGATTTAAAACTTTTTGAGCGGTTCGATACATTGCCCCCGCCGGCAGCCCTAAAAAGTCATCTTTAAACCAACCTTCTTGTCGATCAATTTCAGTTTGAGAATAGTTAGAAGTAAGCTGAAAACTATCAGCAACCCGAAACCCCCACACTGCTAAATTATGATAAACTCCATCATAATGAATCGGTTGAGAACCCGCACCTCGTTCATATAAATCCTCAACATTATCCATGAAATTCATTAATAATGAGGGAAATTGAATCAGCCATTCCGTAAAATTTATCTCCGATCCGAGCTGTTTTTTCATAGAATGAAGGGCAACTTCTATATTGAGTGGCAGTCCACTGCCCTCAAAAGTAGGAACGGGAAAATCATCAGGAATATTTAATCCCATCGAGCGTGCTATCATCGCAGGAAAAGACCAATCTGTTTTAAAAATTGCTCCACTTTGAAATCCTTGTGTTAAACTATCACCAATTGCAACTAGTTTAGCCATATTTTTAACCTGAATTATTGAATTAAATTAATTAAATATTGCTGGATTATCTACTAAGATTTATAGAATTAATTAACGGAAAGGTAAAGGCAGATCGGGATAACTCGATTAAAAATTTACAAAAGGTAATAGAAAAACAGCCGTAAATGGGCCATCTTATCAAGAATTGAAGAATTTATGTTAGCCATTGACAACATCAGCTCTCCCCAATTGGTTAATTTTATTGTAGACTATAGCAGGAGTTAAGTGGTTCTCACACATCAGTTAGTGTTGTGTGTAAGTGAGGAAACAATGCATCGACTGTTACGTACAAGTAAGCTATTAGTCAGCAGTTTAGCTTTAGGACTGGGAATTGGAGTCTTTCAGGCTTTACCCATGCTGGGTTCATCCTCTCAATTGTATGGTGTCAATTCTTTAGATGAATTAGTGGCATTACGGGAGCAACTGATTCGAGAACTTGAAAACCCTACTGAAACGGCTTCTGAAGGTCAGTTTTTTCAATCTTTTTTTGGTAAGAATAAATCGATTTCTGTCGATCAAGATTTACTTGCCAAGGTGAAAGATATTGATATTCAAATTGTTGTGGAACAACGGGCGAATGAGAATTGGCAACGAGCCACTCAGCTAGCCACAGAGGCTTCTGTTGCAGCAAAGAAACCCCGGAAAACAATAGAAGAACACAAGCAAACTAAAGCGCTGTGGCAACGGGCTATTAATAACTTATCAGAAATTTCAACAGATTCTTTTCGGGCAACAGAAATCTCTGAAAAAATAACAGAATATCAAGTCAGTTTACAGGCAGCAAATCAAGGGTTAATCCTCGCTAAAGCATCGGTTTTAGATCAAATCCGCCAAGAAAGTGGCTTGTCTAGTACGGCTATGATTAGTATTTGTAGTATTCAACGAAATTGTCTGAATTTACATGGAGATAAACCACCTGCCAGTGCCGCTAGTTTGATTAAAGTTCCGGTTGCAGTTGCACTTCTACACAAAACAACTCAAGAAGAAGTTGATCTGAATCAGGAAGTATTTGTTGACAGCGGAAACTTTACAGAAGATGCGTCAGAAATTTATGCTCGTAAATCTTATCCCCTAGAAAAGTTAATGGGAGAAATGATTGACCACAGTAGCAATATTGCGACCAATCAATTGATTGATTATTTGGGTCAAAGTTATATTAATGATATCTTAAAAGATGAGGGTTATCAAGTAACTCGAGTCCGGTTTAAACTGATGGGAAATCGGATTATGCCGAAAAAACCGGGTAAAGGTCGTAATAGTTTAACCAGTAATGAACTGACTGAAATGATGGTGAAAACCTATAATCATGAAGTTCCGGCAGCAGAGGCACTGATTGAAGCATTAAGCCGTCAATATGACCAAGAAATGGGATATGCAGCCTTAGAAGATTTAGGAGAAACTGTGGAGTGGTTAGGGGAAAAAACAGGTCAAAATTCTCGTGTTGTTGGAACTACATTAGCGGCTAAAATTGATGGAGAAAAATATGTGATTACTGTGATTGATAATAATACAGGTCATATTCCTCAAATTCGTAAATCGATTAAAAAAATAGCTGAAAATATTGTAACAAACGGGCATTTTTAAAGACAATATTAATCGGGTGCTGAAACTTCAATTATTTGCTGTTTAATCAGCAGCAATTCATCCAATTCGGCATCATAAGCCCAAACCTTTAAAAGTGTCTCACCGGATGATAAAATAGCTGTAGGGACATGAATCATCCATCCCGACTGTTGATAGTTTTCTGTAGAAAAAGCGGAGGCTACATCGGGTCTTTCTATATTGACTTGACCCACAGCAATCAGTTGATTTTGTTCCCCAAAACTGAGGTAAACTGCATCTGCTGCTGTTTTCTGTTGGGGTAAAATTGCCCAACCCATGAGTGACATCTTTTCACCCCATTGAATCGGTTGAGTGGGGGCAACATCAATATTTCCCTCAGCTAGAGTGGTTAGATTAAAGCTTAGGGGTTGATTACGACGTTGCCAAAACCAGTGAGACTGAATGGCTTTATAGGGTCTATATTTCTGTAAAACATATTGATAAATTTGAGAGGCAGACTCAGCTTTTAAAATTTCATCCCAAGGATTTTGAAACCAAATTTCATTGGTTAGTAAAATCAGATTAGGCTGAGTTTTATCGAGTTCTTGAATGACTCTTTTTTGAGCTTCTATCGGTTTAGCATAAAGAACATAACTATATTGAGAACAAGACGGTTTATCAAATAAATAATACCACAATCCCTCAGAGGTTAAGGTGAAAAAGCAAGATTGTTGACTAATTTCTGGTTCTATTGTTTGCCAAGCTTCAAGATAATCGGGTTTTAATAAAGCCGTATCGGGTTGAGATATGGATTGGGGTAGTTGCAGAATATTAGCTGTGGCTTTTGGGATATTAAATCCGGGTTCTACTAATATTAATAGGATTACAA
This sequence comes from uncultured Lyngbya sp., assembly GCA_964401105.1. Classification (GTDB taxonomy): domain Bacteria; phylum Cyanobacteriota; class Cyanobacteriia; order Cyanobacteriales; family Microcoleaceae; genus JAAURB01. Next base: position 8,747 of record CAYNXM010000072.1, read on the forward strand.
AAATAGCTAAACATATTTTTTTAATTGGATTAAATGAGATTTGTGTAAGGTTCGGTTCGATATATTTTTGATAACCTAAATAAATTAAATAAGCTGTTAAAAAGACTGTGGGAATGGCTCCATGATAAGCATGACCTAAATCGCTCCGATCTAAAGTAATTCTCATATAAACAATAGATGCGATTAATAATAATAAAATAACAGTATTTTTTCGAGTAAAGTCACGAAACTGTAATGAGTGATGTTTGAAATCCAGTAATAGATAAGCAATAACAGTACTTTGAATTAAAATCGGCCACCAGAAATTGAGTGAAATCCAAGTCAATTCTAAAGAAGGTAGGGGAATAAATGAAATATAACGACCATATTTTCCCCAGTAAATCACTTGAGAAAGAATGGCAGTGACTGGCTCAATTCCAATCATTCCTAAAATTGTCAGTAAGGATAAAGTTACCCCAATTATTAAACCGATAAACCAAGTTTTAGTGATGGTTTTAGACTGCTGAAATAATACTAAAATTGAGCCAAAACAATACACTGCTAGAAAATAAATCCCTCGGTCGTAAACATATAAAAAACTCGCAGGCAGTGAGGCCCCTAAAAGCAAGGAAATGATGAATCCTTGATTAGGTTTTACTAAAATTACTCTGAAAAATCGAAGAATAAGAGCAAATTGTAATATAAATATTGTGCCGCGCCTGCCATCAAACTTAAAGAAAATACCATCAAAAATACAATAAATTAGACAAGAAAGTAGAAAAATAGGTAAGCGATATCGATCTCGTTGGACTAAACTAGTTAATTCCCAAAGAATCCAAAAATACCCTATACAAGTGATTACATTTTCTAAATTGACCCAAAATCGGGTTAAGGCAATACCATTTTGATTAAAAATTGATTGAGTTGCCATCCAAGTGGGAAAAACATCCATTCCCCAGCCATGAATTAAAACTGTATTCGTCCAAGGTTTATCTAACTGAATAAAGTTAGGTAAAAAGCCTAAAAATTCACCTTGATGAAAGGAGTCTATCAAAATATCATTAATGGCAAATTGATTAAACGGCGTATTAATTAACCAAGCCGCGATTAAAAGTGTAGTTGTAACAATCCAAACATTTTTACTTTGAATAATATTGAGAATAAATGTAATGATTTTTTCTAAAAAATTAGAGCTACAGTTAATGATAATTAAACTCAATAATGCCGGAGTGAGTAATAGAATAATATATTTAATATAGTCTGTATAAGGGCTGATATTATTGATGTATACTAAAGAGATAATTCCATGGGGACTAGAATTTAAAGGCAGTTGAATCAAATTTACCCAAGGAATTAGAAATAAAATACTCAGCAAGGAGATGCAGAGAATCCAAGCGAGTCTGGGTTGAGTTTTATGATTAGGTTCAAACATTATTATTTGAGTCGAATGTTTGACAGAGATTCAGTGGATTGATTAGAAGCGGCAAAAGAGTATAATTTATGACCTGTAAAGCTAATTAAAGCAACGCAACCCGCACTGACTAGACGGGCTATAGACGCTTGCCAATCTAATTCATTAATTAATAATTGAAGCAATCCTAAATTAGCGAGTAAGCTATTAAGCGCCACCATTGTAAATACAGCATATTGAATTTTCCAGTTATTCCAATAAATACCAAAAACAAAACGACGACTCAAACAAAAGTTAGTAGTCAATCCGATAAAATAGCTAATTCCTAAAGCATAAATATACCATAAACCCGCTTGAGTTAATAGGATGAAAATTAATACATCAACTAAAGTAGCAGCCCCTCCCGTTAATAAATAACTAGAGAATTGTTGTAAGACTTGAACCCATTTTCGGCGGCGGGAAGGTGGAGTGATTTTTGCAGTGGTAGTGGTTGCTTTTGAATGGGCTTCTTCAACATATTCACTATCACTATTAACATTCCATAAATTATGTTTATTAGGAGTCATTAAGTTTTCAGCCGCTAAAATTCCCATGAGTAAACTATGATCTTGATTATTATACTTAAATGCTCCATAACGACCAATCAGTTGTAAGTTTTTAAATTGTTGAAAGTAAGCTTGAAGTTCAGTTAAAGCCTGTTTATATTCACCCGCATAAATCGGATAAGTGCGGGGTAAGCGAATGACTAAACCATTTAAGACTTTTTGATGTTGAATTAAGTTAATCGTGCGTAAATCTTCCTCTGCCATGGCTTGTAATTCGGCTTCTGAAGCCTGCCACAAATCATCATTAAAATTACACCAATATTCACAACAAAGAGGTGTTTGATGGGAATTAGGTAGCATCTCCGGTGACCAGTTAGCAAAGTTAGTAACGCGACCTAATTTAACTCTAGGGTCATTAATATACAACCAGTTATCAGGAAATACAGCTCCACCTTCTAAGATTAAATAAACTAACACAGTATTGCGAAACTTCAAACATTTTGCGGCTTTAGTAACAGTTGGCGGCGGCGGAGATTGAATTTGCTGAACTAAAGTGGTAATCGGAATTGAAGAAATTACACTTTTACAAGATACCGTTTTTTCTTCTTGAGTTTGCCGATTTCTGAGGGTGACATGAGTCACTTTTAATTGATTTTGATGAACAGCAATAACCTCTGTATTCAGTAAAATGGGTTGATGATGCTGTTGTAAATAGTCTGCTATTTTATCGTAAAGCTGACCTGAACCTAAACGAGGAAACTGAAATTGATCGACTAAATTCTTGACTTTACCATCATTCCCTAAGATAGCGTTACGAACCGCTTTAAATAAGGATAATCCTTTGATTCTTTGCGCTGCCCAATCTGTGCTAATTTCTGTACAAGAAATTCCCCAGAGTTTCTCCGTATATCCTTGAAAAAAAATCTCAAATAATCGTTGACCAAATTGAGCCGTCACCCACTCTGCAAAGTTCTTCGGATGACGATTGGGAAACAAACGGGCTTGGAGATAAGACGTTAAAATATTGAGGGTTTCAACCCATCCCAAAGTGACTAAAACTTGTTTGACTTTCAAGGGATAATTAAAATATTTACCTCGATAATAAATCCGTGTTAGTCGATTAACTGTAACCTGTTCATCACCTAAAACTTCATTCCAAAGTTGAAGCACAGGAGCTAATTTAGTATAAAAACGATGGGGGCCATAATCAAGGATAAACCCTTGATATTCAAAGCTTTTTGCTAACCCACCGACACAATTATCCCGCTCGACAACCACAACGGGTTGACCCATTTTGGTTAAAGTATAAGCGGCTGCGAGTCCCGCTGGGCCTGCACCTAAAATATAAATTGGCTCCATCACACCAAACTCACATTCCTGTTGTTTTGCAAATTGTCCTAATCATACACTATCGACCTCTATTTTGTTGAGGATAAGGATAAGATATTATAGACGATTAAACGTTATTTATTCAGAATCATGGCAAAGTTAGACTCTCAAAAAGCCAATCACTCATCTGTAAAAATAAAAATTGAGCATCTGATTAAAATTTATGGTCAAACTCCTCGAATTGCGCTGAAAATGCATCGTGAGGGGGCAAAACCCGATCAAATTTTACAAGAAACAGGAAATACTTTAGCAATTGCAGATATTTCTTTGAGTGTCAATGCGGGTGAGCTTTTTGTTGTCATGGGATTATCGGGTTCAGGTAAATCAACCCTTGTCCGCTGTATAAACCGCTTAATTAATCCGACGAGTGGACATATTTATTTAGATGATGAAGAGATTGCTCATGTGGATGAAAAACAAATACAAAATCTACGTCGAACCAAAATGTCGATGGTGTTTCAAAACTTTGGTTTATTTCCTCACAAAACTATTTTAGAGAATGTAGAATATGGTTTAAAAGTTCAGGGAAAAGATAAAATATCACGCCAGAAAAAAGCGTGTTTAACCTTAGAAACGGTTGGCTTGGCTCAGTGGAAAGATTATTATCCTCAGTCTTTAAGTGGTGGAATGCAGCAACGAGTAGGACTGGCTCGAGCCTTAGCAACGGATGCAGAAATCTTATTAATGGATGAAGCCTTTAGCGCTCTTGACCCGCTAATTCGACGAGAAATGCAGGATGAATTACTTCGGTTACAAAATGAATTACACAAAACCATTATTTTTATTAGTCATGATATTCAAGAAGCTTTGAAATTAGGCGATCGCATTGCGGTGATGAAAGCTGGTTCTATTGTTCAAATTGGCACTCCAGAAGAATTAATTACTCAGCCTAAGAATGATTATATTCAGGCTTTTTTGCAAGAAGTAAATCGTGCTCAAGTCTTAAAAGTTGACTCAATTATTCAAGAACATAATCCATTAATTTTAGCTCAAGATTCTCTCTCAATAAACTTTGAAAACAAATCGAGTCAGTCTGAGAAGTTTCAGTATGTCATTGACTCTAACTATCAAATTGTTGGTATCATTGATAAATCTAACTTGGCAAAAGTTATCAATCAAAATATTGACCGATTAAATTCTTTCATTCAAACCTCTTTTCCAGTGGTTAATCGTTCAGATTCTCTAGAATCTCTTTTTCCATTATGTGAGCCAGAATGTCCTATTGCAGTGGTCGATCACGATAACCGCTTTTTAGGAGTTGTTAAGCAGGCTGACATTCTTGCTATTTTAGGAAAATTAAAATCTACTCAAGTCATTAATTATTAATACTTGCTACTGTCTCTAAATGTCCTAATGAGTAAAATAAAATAGAACCGACATCCTTTGGATCGAAAACTTGAAATTCATACTGATTGGGTTGTAAATTAGTGATTTCATAGACTTCTGTTTGGAAAGCATACTTTTTCCAGGGTAAAAAACTGGCTTGAGAATTTGAGAGTTGACTTTGATAAGTATTTGTATTTAAATTACGAACAATTACTGTATCGGCTAGATCTAAAAGTTCATGATTCATCATCATATTAATCTGATTAGTTTCAAACTGAACTTTTTCAAAGTTATTATCTGTTTCTTGACGAACTAATTGAATATTAAATTGATTATTTTTATCGAATAAGTAGAGGGCTTGAATTAGACCGGTTCGATAAATATAGGCTCCTTGATAGTTATCGGGTAAACTGGTGATTAAAACAGGTTGAGATGGTTGAATTTCCTGAATACTTTCTAAGATATTTTTAGAGATCTCGCCGGCAATTTTCCAGTTTTGATTTAAATAACTTGTTGACAGACCAAAATACAATAATAAAAGAGAAGAAGTGATGAGAATAATTTGAGGTTGGATTAAGATCACATTCAGCACAATTGCCAGAAAAATAGCAATAAATCCTGATGCAAAGTAAAGATAGCGTTCTCCCTGTGTATCAACTGTTGAAACCATGACATTAATCGCAGGTAAAACGGCAATGAAAAAAGAAATAACTAAGAAAATTAACAATTGGGGAAGCTGTGATGTTTTAGAATGAAGTAACCGACTGATGATTAAACTCAGAATCAATATCCCAAGCAGACCGATAAAGATCAACAACCAAAAATTAAAACTTGCTTCTGGATGAGGGGGTAGCAAAGCGCGAGTTGGATAAATTACTAGATTTTCTAATACTTGCTGTAGATTAAACTTTAAGTGAACTTTTTCGCCATAACCCCCAACTAATGTATTAATTTTCCAAAATCTTAATCCTAAATAAATCGCTAAAATAACCAGATACTGGCAAAAGGTTAATAAATGATGAGTCAGTGGTTTTCGATGCCTCTTTGAGAAAAGATATTCATAGATTTCATAGCATAAAATGATTCCGGGAAAACTGACAATTGATTCCTTTGATAATAATCCTAATAAAAATAACAGTAATGAAATATACTTAAAATATGAGGGTTTTTGATATTGTTTATAAAACAAATATAATCCTAAAGAACCGAGAGCAAAAAAGGTTGAAATAACATCTGTACGAGCAGAAATCCAAGAAACAGGTTCTGTATGACTGGGTAATAGTAAAAAGATAGAGCCTGCTAAATAAGGAATAAATCGTTGAGCGATTGATGGACTAAACTGATTATATAAAAGTAACGCTGCTAGCCATCCTACCCAGATTGCATTCATTCCATGAAAGAGAAAATTTGTAATATGATAACCCCAAGCTCGAAGCCCCCAAAGCTGATAATCTAAAAAACTAATTAGGCTCAAAATAGGACGAAAAAATAAGGAATTACCATGCTGTTGATTCACCCATAATCCCCATGCCCCTAGCTTAGAATAAAGAGCAATTAAAACAAAATCATCAGACAAGAAAAAGCTGTTAAAAATATTGAAATAACAAATAATTCCAGTAAATCCGATGAGGATAAGTGGTAGAATTAAAGATAGTTTAGACAGGAAGCGTGAACTCATCTCAGGCAAAATACTGTTAATTGGAACGAATTGCTCTATGATATCTTGCGAGGGACAGTTACACCTTAACTTTTGTAAAGGTTAACCAGTCGTGTAAAATACCCTGAGTAGAAACATCGTTATAGGAACCCGAGGATGAGTGAGGTTAAAGTTGGGATCATTGGTGGTAGTGGTCTTTATAAAATGGAGGCGCTGCAAGATGTAGAGGAAGTGGATGTAGAAACACCATTTGGGTCTCCTTCTGACCAATTTATTGTGGGTACTTTGGAAGGAATGCAAGTGGCTTTTCTGGCTCGACACGGCCGGAGTCATGCCCTATTACCTTCGGAAGTTCCCTACCAAGCAAATATTTACGCGATGAAAAAGTTAGGGGTTGAATATATTATTTCAGCGTCTGCTGTGGGTTCCTTACAAGAAGACGTTAGACCTTTAGATTTAGTGATTCCTGACCAATTTATTGACCGAACAAAAGGACGAGTTTCTACTTTTTTTGGTGAAGGAATTGTAGCTCATATTGGGTTTGGTCATCCGGTTTGTTCTGAGTTATCACGAGTTTTAGCCTCGGCTGCTGCTTCCTTAAGCTTATCTGATGTTCGCTTGCATTTAGAAGGCACTTATATCTGTATGGAAGGGCCTGCTTTTTCAACTCAAGCTGAATCTAATCTGTATCGGAGTTGGGGTGGGACTGTGATTGGGATGACGAACTTACCAGAAGCAAAATTAGCCCGAGAAGCAGAAATTGCCTACGCAACTTTAGCTTTAGTTACAGATTATGATTGTTGGCATCCCGATCACGATCATGTAACAGTTGATATGATCATTAATAACTTAAATCGCAATGCTATTAATGCTCAAAAAGTGATTCAAGAAACGGTTCGGCAATTGAGTCAAAACTTACCAAAATCTGAAGCTCATTCTGCTTTGAAATA
>CAYNXM010000073.1:0-6093 GCA_964401105.1 uncultured Lyngbya sp.
CTTCTGGGTGGTATTGTACGGAAAAGAAAGGTAATGTTTTGTGTTTCAATCCAGCTACAGTACGATCGTTTAAATTAAGGTGAGTAATCTCAACATCAGCCCCTAGAGATTCTTCAGTAACAGCAAAACCATGATTTTGGCTAGTAATTTCTACCTTTTGTTGTAAACCCGCAGGTTGATTTAAACCACGATGACCAAACTTTAATTTAAAAGTTTCAGCCCCTAAAGATAACCCTAGAATTTGGTGACCCATACAAATACCGAACACTGGTTTTTCAGATTTAAGCAGTTCGCGGGTTGTCTCTATCCCTTCCTGAACGGCGGATGGATCTCCGGGGCCATTGGAGAGAAAAATACCATCTGGATTATATTTCAAAATCTCTTCTGGGGGAGTATGGGCTGGAACTACAACCACCCGACAACCATAACTGGCTAAGCGTTTAAGAATATTGCGTTTAATCCCAAAATCAAGTGCCACAACCGTGTATTGAGCTTTTTCAGTAGTGGCGGAGTCGCTAAATTCCCAAATGTCTTCTGTTGGTTGAGACCATTCATAGATCTCTGAGGTGGTGACTTCTTTGACCAAGTTTAACCCGGCCATACTGGGGGCCTGTTCAATTTGCGATCGCAATTGTTCGGGATCTAAAATTTCGGTAGAAATTCCGCCATTCATCGATCCAATGGTACGCAGTTTACGAGTTAAAGCGCGGGTATCAATTCCGTAAATACCTGGAATATGATGTTGAATCAGATAATCGGATAAAGATTGTTGAGATCGCCAATTACTGGGACGAGTACAAATATTGCGGGCAATTACCCCTTTGACTTGAGGTTTAGCCGATTCCTCATCTTCTGAATTGACCCCTGTATTACCCAATTCAGGATAAGTGAATGTTACCATCTGACCACAATAACTGGGATCGGTGAGGACTTCTTGATATCCGGTCATACCAGTATTAAATACAACTTCTCCGATAACGGTTCCCGGAGCACCAAACGACCAACCCCGATAGGTTGTGCCATCAACTAAAACAAGTAAAGCAGGTTGAGCAGAGATCAGTGACATTACATCCTCAAGGCAATCTGATTGCAATCCGCTCTTTATTATTCCAGAAAGTGTTACCGATTAGGTTAAGTCTTCTTGACAGTTGCTCAAAACTGCATCAGTTGAGCAGCCATCGAACTATCATAATGTGAACTACCTACACTTTACCGTCAGGTCAGTGTAGGCTTCCCAATTCAATGGGGATTGCCTCAGGCTTCATGGATTTTTTACGTCCCGAAGACTTTGGTCTTACATCCCCTCCCTGGGCAGAAGCGCTAGTTCCTAACGCCAAAATTCGCAAGCCTTCATTTCTAATATTGATTGCAGCGTTAATATCTCTATCATGCTGTTTTTGACAGTGAGAACAGTCCACAAACCTTACACCCAATGAATCATAGCCATGCTGCAATATTGGGATTGGTAGTAGAGTCTCGCTACAAAGCTGAGAAGAGGGGAAAAAACGACCTATCTCTTGATAAGTGTGTCCAAATTTCTCAGCTTTGTATTTGAGCATAGTTTGAAACATCCCCCATCCTTGGTCGGATATCGATTTTGCCAAGTTGGGATTTTTAACCATATTCTTTACTGCCAAATCTTCTACACAAATCACTTGGTTTTCGTATGCTATTTTGCGAGATAGCTTGTGTAGAAAATCTTCTCTAACAAGGGCTATTTTACTCTTAACTTTAGCGACTAAACGTTTAGCTTTACGACGCTTGTTAGATGTTTTGTCTGTCTTTTTAGCTAATTTATTCTGTTTGCGTTTTCTATTCTTTTCTAGCTTGGCTAATTGTTTTTTAGGTAGGTCATATTTTGACCCTTCCGACGTGACAGCAAAGTTCTTCAATCCTAAGTCAACACCGATAGCTTCTCTAATTGCAACTACCGGATTGTCGTTTTGATTGAAAAGAATAGATGCGTAATATCTGCCATCTGCATTTTTCGATATTGTTACAGTTGTGAATTTTGCATCTGGTAGCTGTTTGTGAAACACGACTTTCATCTTTCCCAAATTACCCGGAAACTTAATCACAGAATACTCTGGCATCAGTTTCACATTTTGAGGATATTGAATCGATTGTCTACCATGCTTAGATTTAAAGTTAGGGAATTTAGCACGTCCTTCAAAGAAGTTAACAAAAGCGCTTGAAAGATTGAATGTGACTCGTTGTAGAACTTGACTATAAGCAAGTCCCAACCATTGATATTCTTTTTTCAAGCCAGGAAGTAACTTATCCATAGCTGCCTTAGAAAGTCCTTTTCCGGTTTCTTTATACGCTGTTGTTGTGGATTCCAGCATATAATTCCACAACCAACGACTATTGCCGAAATACTGAGATAGACAAGATTCTTGCTCATCAGTGGGATAAATTCTAACTTTAATTGCTCTATACATGGTGAGACCACTTGGCGGTGTCGGTTTGGCGGGACGCCAAAGTGGCGAACCCGTAAGCGCAGCTAGGCGTTTAGCCTTAGGGGTTCGATCTTACCGTGTTTACTCTTTCATGATAACATATATTTTGATGATTGTATTATCCACTCGCAAAATATTTTGCTTGTCTCGTCGTCGTAGTCTTCCTGGTTTTCGCGCTCGCTCAAATATGGTCAGACTACACTCCTCACCTCACTTCCGTAGTTTATACGCCCCATCTCAACACGCTCCCTGAGTACAGGTGAGAGTGTGAGCCAACATGGCTGTTTCTGGTAAGAAGTTATACAGTTTTCTGAAGCGTGGTTACACCCAATTGATGAATTAAGGTGATAACAATGAAAATTTTAACAATTTTGGGATTAATTTACGGGTTAGTTGTATTGTCGAATTTTTTAGTTTACCTGGTGGTGTTTTTCCGGGATAGTTCTACCCCCAAAACAGATTGTAGTTCTTGGGTTGTGTTGGGGCTGGCTTCCCTTTTGTGGCCGATTGCGTTACCCCTATCCTACCTAGAACGGCGAGCAAAAATGCGAAAGTTGCACACTCATTGCTATCAGGTTCAACAACTGAATGCTTATTATATATCTTGATTGTAGCCGCCTATACATAAGTAGTAGAAAGGGTTTGTCGGTTTGCTGCAACGTGCTATTATTGGTCAAATTATCAAATATACGGGTATTCCCGCGATCCGATCAACGCAGCGAGAAGGCCCGTCAGCCGAACTCGGGCTAGTAACAGCGTAGCTCGATATGAGCTTGAAAAACCCACCTGTCACTTCAGTTGCAGCCTGCGATCGCAGTTCTGTTACCGATGACTTGTGGATACACCTCACCAGTTATTATTTAACCTGTATGGTACAACTTACCCCAAACCCTAGTTTTAGTGTGGCGATCCGCGTCGAATTACCAAACCGTGCTGGGATGCTTGCTAAAGTGATGAGTGCGATCGCTTCAGTCGGTGGAAATTTAGGTCATATTGACCTAGTGGAACATACTCGTCACACCACTATTCGAGAGATTACAGTTGATGCTTCCAGTACAGAACACGCTGGATTGATTGTTGATGCCGTTAAATCCTTAGCCGATTTAAAAGTACTCGCCATTGATGACCGCACCTTTCGTCTGCATCAACACGGTAAAATTAGTATTCACAGTAAGATGCCGCTGAAGTCTCAAGCGGATCTAGCGATGGCTTATACGCCCGGAGTGGGCAGAATCTGTCGGGCGATCGCCGACGATCCACAACAAGTGTATCACCTCACAATTAAACAAAATACCGTTGCCATTGTGACAGACGGTAGTGCAGTCTTGGGGTTAGGTAATTTAGGCCCTGCCGGGGCGCTGCCTGTGATGGAAGGAAAAGCCATGTTATTTAAAGAATTTGCCGGTATTGATGCTTTTCCTATCTGCCTCGATACTCAAGATACAGATACCATTATTGAAACGGTTAAACATATTGCCCCAGTATTTGGTGGGGTGAATTTAGAAGATATTGCTGCACCACGATGTTTTGAAATTGAAGCCAGACTCCAAGAAGCATTAGATATTCCCATTTTCCATGATGACCAGCATGGTACAGCGATTGTCAGCTTAGCTGCCCTGAATAATGCCCTCAAACTGGTGAAAAAGTCGCTTCAGGAGATTCGGGTCGTTCTTAATGGTGCAGGGGCGGCAGGGGTGGCGATCGCCCGCTTATTGAAAACGGCTGGGGTCAATCAGATTGTGCTGTGTGATTCTAAAGGAATTATCTCAAAAAGTCGCTCCAATTTAACCCCGCAAAAACAAGAATTTGCTGTTGATATCCAAGGCAATTTAGCCGATGCCCTCAAAGATGCGGATGTGTTTATGGGGGTGAGTGCGCCGGGGGTAGTGACACCGGAAATGGTGCGTTCAATGGCCCGCGATCCGATAGTTTTTGCCATGGCCAACCCCATTCCTGAAATTCAACCGGAATTGATTAAAGATGACGTGGCGGTGATGGCAACCGGACGTAGTGATTATCCCAATCAAATTAATAATGTTTTGGCATTTCCTGGGATTTTGCGCGGGGCGTTAGACTGTCGCGTTGCCAATTTAACGACTCAAATGTTCCTCGAGGCCGCCAATGCGATCGCCGGGTTAATTAATCCAGACGATCTCGATGCAGAACATATCGTTCCTTCTGTATTCGATCCACGAGTTGCAACAGCCGTTGCTAGTGCAGTTGCTCATACCGCCCGTCGAGAAGGATTAGCCCGCTGCTAATTGTGATATAATCTATGGTAGTTTTGGAATGATTGCTGAAGCTCTAATCGCCTTCAAGTGGTTACTCAAAAGTAACATTAACTCGCACGCTTATCGCAATGAAAGTCAAATTCAGGGTGCTTAGCGATTAATATTCAGGCATTTTGGACTGAATTGAAGATTTCTATTAAGCCAAAACAGGCCCTCAGCACTTTGTAGCATTGCAGTCTTTTGGTTTAATAGGAATATAGGGTTAGAGAAATTCTAGACCCATAGCCAAACCGATGATTAATGGTGAGAAATACCAGCAAGAAATCGGTGAGAAGAGACTGAAATTGAGATCGTTGAATTCAACGATTAATTGTAGAGTAACAGGAGAAAAATTTCGATGGAACACCGAGGTGTTACAGTCTGGTTTACAGGTTTAAGTGGTGCCGGCAAAACCACAATTACGACAGAAATTGAAAAACAGTTACGCGCCCGTGAATGCAAACTAGAAATTTTAGATGGTGATATTGTTCGCGAAAACCTGAGCAAAGGATTAACGTTTAGCAAAGAAGATCGCGACATCAATGTTCGTCGGATTGGTTTTGTCGCACACCTGTTGACTCGTAACGGTGTTATTGTCCTCGTCTCAGCGATCTCTCCCTATCGCGCCATTCGTGAAGAAGTTCGTGAAATGGTGGGAGACTTTGTCGAAGTGTTTGTCAATGCACCCTTAAATGTATGTGAAGATCGTGATGTCAAAGGACTCTACAAACGTGCCCGCGCCGGGGAAATTAAGAAATTTACCGGAATTAATGACCCTTACGAACCCCCCGCCAACCCGGAAGTAGAATGTCGTACCGATCTTGAAGAACTCTCTGAAAGTGTAGATAAAGTTCTCGGGAAGTTGGAAGAACTCGGATATATCGAGGCAAAAGTTACGGCTTAAATTAGTCTAATTGATTGTATTCTTTACTGCAATATCCAGATTAACTGATTGTTAAATTTTGGATATTGCCTTTTTAATATTGCTGAATTGAAATTTGTATTGCATTATCCTTCTGTGATTGAGTTACAAGGATTAACAACTTAACGGTAAAGTTAAGTATTCTAGACTTTCACGAACCATGAGTTACAGATATTCAATTATTTGATCATAATATTTACAGATTAGGTGAGAGAGTTGATCGGCGTAAGAGGACTCAAGGTGCTACCATGAAAAGACTAAAAGTGAATCCGTTATCCCATCAATTTCGATTGAATGGCACCAGAGTCATCACGCGATTAGTTGAATTGCTTACAGTCTTTAAGAACACCAGATGGATATTGTAATTGGACGGGGCAAAACAGCCCGTAGAGCTTACGGTATTGATGAAATTGCATTAGTTCCTGGGCTAAGAACATTAGAC
>CAYNXM010000074.1:0-3725 GCA_964401105.1 uncultured Lyngbya sp.
TCCTGACCTCAATGAGATTGAGCCTGATTTTAGCGCATTGAAGAGAGCAAGAATGTATGCAAAACCTGGTAGATCTATAGACAAAATTATTCAAGATTATTGCACTGCACGATGTATTATTCTTATTTGAAATGACTATAACTCTGCCATCCGTCAATTCCTTGGGTTAGAAGGCAGCATTGGTGAGTCTCTTGGTCTATCGAATGATTTCGCAGTGAATATTATTAAAGCTGTGGGTAACTACGGGGAAATTTATGACCGTCATTTCGACTCCGATCTGTTGCGTCGCGGTAGCAATGAACTGGCTGCTGACTTTGGTTTACAATATGCACCGCCATTCTCTGGCACAGGTGATAGCAATATTGTGGCAGGAACTCCAGAAGATGACAACATCGAAGGTGGAAATCTAAGTGAACAGATTTATGGCTATCAAGGGTCGGACCTAATTATGGCTCAAGATGGCAGTGATTTGGTCTACGGCGGTCAAAGGTCGGACACGGTTCAAGCTGGCAATGGTCATGATATCGTCTGGGGTAATGTGGGCAATGACTGGCTTAACGGCAACCAGGGTAACGACCGAATTAACGGCGGTGATGGAGATGATGAACTCTACGGCGCTCAAGGTGATGACCTATTAATGGGTGGGGTAGGTAATGATACCGTAACAGGTGGAGAAGGACAAGATCAATTTGTTCTGACTCCAACTTCTGGGTCTAATATCATCACAGACTTCACCGATGGAGAAGACTTACTGGATATCGAGGAGGGTTTAAGCTTTGAACAGTTAACGATTGAACCCACCGCAAATGCCACAATTGTTAAGTTAGGTGAACAAGTTCTGGCAATCTTGAATGGAGTTGACGTTAGCCTGATTAGTGCTGATGATTTCAATACGACTGTAATCTAACGGTTTACCTCAATCTTGCTTCTCGTGGGGCTTGTCTGAAGGCAAGCCCTATTGTTATTTTAGATTTTTTCAGATCTTATAGCGTAGGACGATAACTTTTTTTTGCGCTGAGTAACCCGATGAAAAACTGCTGTTGCTCTGGATTGATTGGTCGGCAATATGTAACTTTTTTCTATTGTTAAAACATAGAAAAATACTGTGATTTTAAATAATCAATTAAATTCTATTTTTTCACTCAAAAATATGGAAATAGTAACAGTTTTAGATCCCTTCCTAGAAGAATTACTGAGAAACATTTGATAAATATAATCTTAAGACAGTATAGACAGGTTAATAGACAAATCAGTAGTGAATATACTACTACAATATTTGTCGTTAATATTCCTTTGATAAATAGTCTCTGGTCTCTCCCAGAAATTACGGAATTCCAGCTTAATTAAGCCACACAATATATTTAGTGGTTTAACGGTTATTTTGATCAAAAAAACGCTCCATAATTGAGAAATAGTTCAAATCATATCGCAAGGAAGATAACAAATCTTTCTACATTCCATAATTTAGATTGGACGTTACGGATGAGGATTAAGTTCCTCAAAGCCTTGTTATTCAATGGGTATAGCTGTAACGACGACGAGCTATTTTCCTTGTGCATCGCCAGAAACCTTGTATTCACCTTCTAGAGCCTGAAAATTATGATTACTTCAAATAACTCCTCAACTTTTGAACTTTCTGAATTCGGTAAACCAGAGTTATATGAAATTAATTCTCTTCCCCTAAATGCCCATGAACTAGTGATTTTTGACCCCGGTGTTGACAATCTTCAACAGTTAATTGATGGGATAAAACCAGAGATTAATTGGAGCGTACTGAAGCCAGACCAAGATGGTATAGAACAGATTACTCGCATTCTGGCAAACTATCCAGAAATTACAACGCTACATATTATTTCCCACGGTGCACCAGGATGTTTGTTCCTGGGGAATGCTCAACTCAACCTCGACACCCTGGAACGTTACACCACTCAACTGCAAAGCTGGTTTGCCCCCCTCGCCCGTCAACTTCGGGGAAAACCCTCATTGCTGCTCTACGGTTGTAACGTTGCAGCAGGAGATGCTGGGGTTGAATTTATCAATCAACTCCATAACATTACTCAAGCCTCGGTTGCCGCCTCTGAGTCTGTTACTGGGAATGCAGCTAAAGGAGGAAATTGGAACCTAGAAGTAACTCTTGGCAATGTTAAGGCAGAACTTGCCTTCTGTACTACAACTCAAGCAGCCTATACTGGAGTTTTCAATGTCAGACATTTCGATTTATCTTCAGTTTTCAACGCTGACGGTATTGTTAATAGTGGAGATACCACCCAAGAGCCATTATGGAATGATTTAATCGACTCCTTCAGTTTAGTTACCGAATCTGCCTATTCATCCCTATCTAATCTACCTGAGAGTCTTGGCATTGTCCCTTTACCTGACGATGGTTTTTTTGCAGCCAATCAGTACCATCCTGATATCCAGCTACAATATCGTGATACAGATGATGGCAATAACCTGTTCATCGGCGACGCTAATCTATTGGATGATAGTGTAAGCTTTTCGGTTGCCATCACACCTGATTTATATTCAGCAGTTCATCTGGCAACTTTAGGAATTGATGGTTCTCAACAAAGCCTTGATTTCAATTTTAGCTATGAAGATGGTACCAGTACTAGTTTATCTCTATCAGACATCCCCGGCTCAGCTTTGCAACAGAGCCTAGATTCATACTTTCTGAATCAATTTTCACCTCTAGCCACTTCTGATGGGATTAGTGTATCTGCGTCTTTATTAGAACCGATAGGGGGAATAAAAATTGAGAACCCCAACCCAACAAAAACCGTTAATGGTATCGAAGTTTCAGTTAGTAATGGACAAGTTGGCATTTTGGGTGCTACGGGTGTGATTAATTCAGTGGCGCCAACCGACCTAAGTCTGAGTAATTCTACAATTGCTGAGGACAGTACAAATAACACAGAAATTGGGATATTATCCACAATTGACCTGAATCAGACCGACTCCCATACCTATACATTACTGAATGATGCCGGTGGACGTTTTGCACTTGAGAATGGGCGAATTATTGTTGCAAATAAAACCTTACTCGACTATGAGAGTAATACCAGCCATACCATTCAAGTCCGAACCACAGATTCTGCTGGACTGAGCTACGACAAAGATATTGTTATTGACATTAGCAATATCAATGAAGCACCAGTTATTAGTAGCCAGAGCCTGATGGTTGATGAAAATGTGACTAATGGAACTGTCGTCGGAACTGTTATCACCAGTGATGTAGACGGATCGAATCTGACTTACAGTATTACTGCTGGAAATGATGATGGCATTTTTGCCATTGCTGAAGATACAGGGGAAATTACTATTGCTGATAGTTCCAATCTAGATGCTGAGACTAACTCCTACCACCTCTTAACAGTTGGAGTCAGTGATGGTGAATATCAAGCCAGTGCTGTAGTTACAGTCGATATCAGCAATATCAATGAAGCACCTGAGTTTCTTAGCATAGCACCAACCAATGCGACTCTGGGTTCTGTCTATAACTACGATTTTATCGTCAATGACCCCGACACCGGAGACAGCCTCACCATTAGCGCCCCGAGTTTACCCAGTTGGCTGAGTCTAACAGACAATGGAGATGGCACAGCCACTCTCAGCGGCACTCCAGGTAATGGTGAAGTGGGAGACCATATTGTGGAGTTACAGGTCGAAGATGGGGCAGGTGAGATTAGTCTGCAAAGCTTTACCCTTGAGGTGAAGACCACTAA
>CAYNXM010000075.1:0-22708 GCA_964401105.1 uncultured Lyngbya sp.
GATTGACATTCCCTTCTCTATCAAGTTTATAGCGCGTAGAGGCAGGTCTTTACTGCCAAGCGATCGCCATTAGCTCTTGATCTCGCGATCGCTTGGCAAACATCACCTTTAATTGTAACAACACCAGCGCTCAGCGCTATAACTTAAAGATTTAGTATAAGTGAGATATCCTGTTTCCATTTGCTAATAAATCCTGAACTGACTTGTAATATCTTGATAATTTCACGGTGTTTATAACCTCTCATTGCCATACTTACTGCCAAGCCCCTTCTCAATTCTCTGGGCTCAGGATTTGACTTGATCAAGCTATTTAGTTCTTCCATGCTTCCTCCACAACAACTCCAAACCCTATTTTCTCACAAATGATTTATTATTGCTATAATATTTTTATTAGAGTTAGATATAGCAACTTTAGGAAAAAGGTTATTAATTGACTCTAGAAACTACCAAATTAATACAACTAAATTTGAAATTGACTCAAGTTTTGAATGTCAAGTTAATTAATCTAATATGGAGGTTGAATGATCTTGAATATTCCAGAATGTACATTTTGCAAAATTGTCAAGGGTGAATTACCTTGTCACAAAGTTTGGGAAGGCCTGAAACATCTAGCTTTTCTTTCTATTTTTCCAAATACTTTAGGAGTGACAGTTGTTATTAGCAAAGAATATTATCCCAGCTATGCCTTTGATCTACCCGATTCGGTCTTGTCTGAACTAGTTATTGCTAGTAAAAAGGTAGCGAAGATACTAGATAAAAAGCTGGATAATGTGGGTAGAACTGCTATAGTTTGTGAAGGAATTGGAGTGAATCACGTACATTCTAAACTTTTCCCCATGCACGGAACAAAATTTAGTGAATGGAAAAATATTAAGTCTAATGTAGATAAGTATTTTGAGCAATATGAAGGTTATATTTCTTCTCATGATTATGAATTAGCCGATCAAAATGAATTAGCTAATTTAGCTAATAAACTTCGATAACTGTAAAATAAAACACGATTAACAGTAGGTTTAAAGCTCTATTATTGGGTTGAGTATTGTAGTTGAAGGGTTTGTTGTCGGCTACCCAACGCACGGGGATAATAGCTGGCGTTCGTTGTACCAAAAACTGTTTGTATGTTTGTATAAATTGTTAAAATTTGAATTTAGCCAAAAACAGCTAAAACAGCCTCAAAGCTAACCTAAAAACCTAATTCAATTATGATCGTAGCAAAAGACAATTCCCCACCGTTAACCCCGAAAGAGTATTTTGCTTGGGAAGAAAAGCAATTAGAAAAGCATGAGTATATCGATGGTCAAGTCTACGCTATGGGTGGCGGTAGCGTTAATTATGGCCGCATTGCTATCCGGTTTACCGCTATGTTCGATGCTCATTTAGAAGGTAGCGGTTGTATCACTGGCAACTCTGACATCAAGGTTCATATTGTTGAAACCAATAACTATACCTATCCAGATGCTAGCGTAACCTGTGATGAGCGCGACAAAAACACCCCCAACTACTTTACCTATCCCTGCTTAATTGTTGAAGTTTTATCCGATAGTACTGAAGCCTACGATAGAGGTGGCAAGTTTAGAATGTATCGCAAAAACCCAGTTTTAAAAGACTATTTATTAGTGAGTTCCACCCGTATTGAAATGGATCTGTATCATAAAAATGATGCGGGTGAATGGATTATTATTAATTACCAAGAAGGAGACACCATAGAACTCAAAAGTATTAACCTCAGTGTCCCCATTGAGCAAGTCTATCGCAGCCTTGTTCTCATTCCAGAATCCTAATTTGCTCTCATCTTCCAAAATTTAATTGATCTCGGCTACGAACCGTCATCATGTGTTTCCTCAATTTACTGAAAGGTTTCAGCAATTTTTTGTTCTCTGAATCTGTCAGCACTACAAAAAAAAATTGATAATGATGGGAATTTAGTCTTAGATAAAGTCATCGGCAGTCACTAAACTAGTGTTGACATTTTTAAGGGTTGCCAACAGTTCTTCTTCAAATTTAATTAGGGTTGAACCATTGTCATCAATAATAGTCAATTGAGCAAAGGTTAAGCCACCCTTGAGAAGCAATAAGTCCTCAGTATCGGTAAAATCAGTAATGATGTCAGAACCCTGTCCACTGCGGAGTAAAAAGCGATCGCGACCTTGATTTCCAGTTAAAATATCATTACCCTCACCACCAATGAGTAAATCATCCTCCGTACCGCCACGCAATTTATCACGACCTTTTCCACCATTGAGTGTATCGTTTCCTTGACCTCCTTTTAACAAATCATTTCTGGCATGACCATAAATTAAGTCATCTCCTAAGTTACCGTAAAGGGTATCCTTGCCTTGATGACCGTAAACCGTATCATTATCTCCACCCCCATAGATTAGATCTTTACCTTGATTTCCTTCAATTACATCATTGCCACTATTACCCCAGAGGGTATCATTTCCCTTTCCACCGATGAGGGTATCGTCATTTGAACCGCCGTAAATCTTATCCTGACCTTCACCCCCATTAATAGAGTCATCACCTGCGTATCCGTACAACTCATCATTATCAGCAGACCCAAAAATCACATCGTTATTATTACCATTAATAGTAATTTCTGCTGTCGCAGTACTTGTACCTCCATGATGATCGCTAATTGTGTAAGTAAAACTATCAGTTGCCACTTGACCGACATTTAGATAATCAAACTGACTATTGGGATTGTAGTCAAAAGTTCCGTCACTATTGAGGGTTAATAATGCACCCGAAGCTAAGGTAATTTGAGAACCGATATCAGGCGGCTGATTATTGACTTCAACTACCGTTAAAGCATCATTATCTGGATCGTAATCCGATCCATTCCCATTATTGACCAAAACATTTCCACTCAGAGAAACGTCTTGACCCGAACTAAAATTATCATCAATGGCGAATGGTTCTTGATTCTGAATTTCAATCTCAACAAATGCTGTAGAAAAGCCTTGATTACCATCACTAATCGTATATTCAAACCCGTCATAATCTACAAAACCATTGGGAGTATACTCAAAAGTTCCATCACTATTAAGAGTTAATAATGCACCGGAAGGTAAGGCAGTTTGAGAACCCACATTCCCTGCTTCACCGTTAACTTCTATGACAGTGAGAATGTCATTATCGGGATCAGAATCAGGCATTTCATTGCTGGGTTGTAAAACATTATCACTCAGAGAATTACCTGCATGAACGCCGAAATAATCAAAATTTGCTAGTGGTTCTTGATTCTGAACTTGAATATTAACCCAGGCAGTAGAAAAGCCTTGATTACCATCACTAATAGTGTATTCAAATTGGTCATCCCCCACAACACCATTAGGCTGATAATCAAAAGTTCCATCGCTATTAAGAGTTAATAATGCACCGGAAGGTAAGGCAGTTTGAGAACCCACATTCCCTGCTTCACCGTTAACTTCAGTAATGGTGAAAGTATCATCTGCTAAAATATAGCTGCTTAGAGAATTCCCAGCATGAATAAAGAATTGTTCATTAACTTCACCCGGATATGGATTCCTGACATCAATATCAACAAATGTAGTATCAGTCCCTAAATTACCATCACTAATCGTGTATTCAAACCAATCATATCCGACAAAACCATTCGGGTCATATTCAAAATTACCCTTACTATTGAGAGTTAATAACGCACCAGAATTTAAAGTGATTTGTTGACCATTAATAAAGTCTTGACCATTGACTTCAACAACAGTAAGGATGTCATTCTCTGGATCATGATCTGCATTGAAATCCTCTCCAGAATGTAAAACATTATTGATCAGAAGATTGCCGGCATGAACCGTAAAATCATCAGAATTGGCAATGGGGTTTAGATTATTTTCAAAAGACATAGTTTTAGCTTCAGTCTGTTTAAATCGATTGTCCAGAATATTAACTACAATGTACTAAAGTTAATTGACTTAAATCCGGACTATATTCTCATTTTAACATTACAAAATTAGTGGATACCAATATAAATTTCCTTTAACAAAATACAGAAATAAGTTTAAACCAATATATATAACCTATGAATAACTCTATTCTCTTTGACCTAGTTTTTAAACTTATTAATTAGTTTTCTAGCTACCCACTTCAAATTAGACTTCTGAAACTCTCGCTTTAAGTCTTTTAACTTAGATTCTCCTTGCAAACAAAGATACAAATCTTTTTTAACCCGCTTCTGGAGAGTTGAGCGCTACTATTTTAGCGGTACGACAGGCGCGGATTTTACATCAGCTAAGGAAAGGAACAGATACCCTCAGAGGCAACAAGCCTATCTCAGCAACTGGAATCTGTGAAATTAAGAATCCTCACCCTTCAACGGACGTGGGAGTGTCAAACAACAAGTTTGGTAAATATTGGCTAAGTTTCATCATTGTTTATCAAAAATCAATAATCTTAACTTATGGTTCCTAAATCCAAATTTTTAATTAAGATCAATCCGATCAATTGATGTTGTCTGATACTGTGGCAATCTTGGAGAACCAGCATATTCAATTCAGATTTTACCTGCTAGACTGTATAGCAATTATCAAACTTTATAAATTTCAGAGATTCATCCGAATCGCAGTTGTGCAATAGAGAGCATCTCAATCACAGTTCGTAATTCTTCGTTTGGAGTTAAATTTTAAAATTTTATAGGAAACCCAATATGGTTAACGTTTCCCCAAAATATCTACACTTGGGTCAGGGATTTGCCTTTCCCCTACAAGTGAACCAGCAGGGAAATTGGGCTTTAAGTGCAGCCGATCGCAACGTTAGAGAATCTATTTTATTAATTTTAATGACCGATCTGGGGGAGCGAGTTCATCGGCCGGATTTCGGTTGTCGGCTTCAGGAACTCAGCTTTGCCCCGCTCAACAGTGAAACCTTAACGTTGATGCGGCTTTACGTCCAAGAAGCTCTAGAACAGTGGGAACCTCGCATTCTCCTAGAGGAGGTCTTAAGCATTCCCAATAGCAATCTGGGGCGAGTTGATCTGGTGATTAACTACCGTCTCAAACAGACTTACGACCGCCGCAGCCTGGTCTATCCCTTCTACCTGCAACAGCAGCCTATATAGCGCCTCACCCATCTACAACTCCGCCAGAGAACATGGTATTCGACTTTTTACCCAACCTCCCCAAAGCCAAATTGGACGATCGCAGCTACGACGATCTGATCCAAGAATGTCTGCTGCGAATTCCCCGTTATTGTCCGGAATGGAGTAACTATAATCCCAGCGACCCAGGAATTACCCTGCTAGAACTGTTTGCCTGGTTGATGGAACAGATGTTGACTCGCTTCAACCAGCTTCCTCGCCAAAACTATGTTCTATTTTTAGAACTCTTAGGCATTCGCTTACAACCTCCCCACCCGGCCCAGACTGAAGTCACCTTTTATCTGGTCGCCGATCTGCCTGAAACCTACACTATTCCCAATGGGATTGAAGTGGCGACCGAACGTCTCCCCGATGCTGAATCTATTGTTTTCAGTACAGATCGTCCCCTGACGATTGCTCAACCTCTGATTCACCACTTTCTCCACGCCCCAACCCCAGAAGATACTCCACAAGTGTTGCGCGATCGCTTTACCAACTGGTGGACAAGGGCCTCTGATGGCAGTTGGTCAGGGCCTGAACTGTCTCTGTTCGGCGATCGCCCCGATCCGGGACAATGTTTCTACCTGGTTTTTGCGCCTGATGCCCCCCTGGAAGGCAATGTCATCGCCCTCACGTTCAAAGGCCAAGCAGCGACCCCCACAGGCATCAATCCCGACCATCCTCCCCGGCATTGGGAAGCCTGGAACGGGCGTTACTGGCAATCTGTCCTGCTGGAAGAAGCCGACGACGAAACCCAAGGCTTTAGTTTCCGAGATCTAACTCGACAGGGACGCGACCCCGCCCAAGGCGCTGATATTATTCTTCATCTCCCCGTCCACTTTCCCGTGGCTCATTTCACCGCCTATCAAGGCCGTTGGCTGCGTTGTGTTTGTACCGAAGCCATTGCCGATCGAGCCCCTTACAGTCGTTCTCCTCGTATTGTTGGCATGGATTCTCGTTCGATTGGCGGCACCACCCTAGCCACTCAATGCCAAGTGGTCACAGATGAAGTGCTGGGAATGAGCGACGGCAACCCGGGTCAGATTTTCCAACTGCAACGCCTGCCGATCCTAGCCAGAGAAGAAGATGAATATTTAACTGTTACGCTACCGGGAGAATTACCGCAAAAATGGGAAGAAGTCCCCGATTTTTCCAATTCCCAGCCCGACGATCGTCATTACCTGATTGACTCCTTAACTGGGGTGGTTCAATTTGGGCCTTTGGTGCGGGAACCGACCCAACTGGTACAAGAAACCCAGTATCGTGCCACGATCCAAACAACCGTTCATCCGGCAGCCATTTCACCCGCCCCCGGCCAAGAGCGACAATACGGTGCTGTAGCGCCCCGAGGCGCAACCCTGAAAATGGTTCGCTATCGCACAGGTGGGGGAGTCAAAGGCAACGTACAGCCCGGAACGATCGCCATGATCAAATCAGCGGTTCCCTATGTGGGTCGCGTTATTAACCATATCCCGGCTCGTCGGGGTTGCGATGCTGAATCCTTAGAACAGGCTGCGATCCGCGTTCCTCAGATGTTACGAACCCGCGATCGCGCGGTTACTCCAGAAGATTTTGAAACCCTGGCGATTGTGGGGGGACAGGGGGCAATTGCCCGCTGCCGCTGTTTACCCGCCGATCCGAAGCAACCCGGAACCGTAGAATTGCTGTTAATTCCCCGCACAGGTCTGCTGGAGATTGAACAGGGGTTGGGCATCTCTCCAGCGGAATTAACCCTCACCGCTGAACTCAAACATCAAGTTCTGGGTTATCTTGACGAACGCCGTTTATTAGGAATACAGGTCAAATGTCAGGAACCGGAGTATGTTGGCGTTGCGGTGCAAACTGAAGTCATCCTCAAACCGCAATACCAGAACCCTACCGCTCAAGCCGAAATTCTGCAACAGTTAGAAGTGGCACTGTATCGGTTTATTAATCCTATTGTGGGTGGTATCAAAAAAGAGGGGTGGCCGTTTGGTAAACCGTTGTATCCCTCTGATGTGATTGCCTTGTTGCAGCAATTTAACACCATTCAAAGTTTGGGAGCGGTACAACTGTTTGCCCTGCATTACCAAGGCGAACGCTGGGTACGGGGACAGCCTTCCACCCTGATCTATCCTGGCCCTCATGGTACTCTCTGTTCTTGGTCAGATCCAATGCTTAATTCTAGTCACATCATTAATATTATTCGATGACTCAGGCTCCCTCTAGCGACTCTGTACTGTTAGATATCGTCTCTATTGACCTTCCTGAGACTCAACCGTCCCAGTTACCGGAACTTTCCAGTACGGTTTACCTATCGCCACCCGACACAGAAAGCCTTACCCTAACTCCTGGACAAACAAGTGAAATCATCATTGGTCTGGAAAACCTCGATACTCGTCCTCTCAACTTAACCTGTGAATTGACCGGCAATTTTCCCCTGCACTGGTGTCAGATGGAAATCACACAAGATCCACTGTTACCCGGTGAACGCCGATCTCTGGTGCTTTCTTTTCAAGTTGAAGATAATTTTTTTGAGAATTCCCAGGCTATTGTGTTAGGGGAAAATCTGCGACTGAATTATTTGAGTCGGTTAAACGTCTATGGGGCTTACCCCGATACTCCAGAACGACTTTTAGAATTTGCAGATTTCAATCTATTTGTCCGATCGCGATCGCCTTACATTAACTTTCTACCTCAAATTTATCGAGAAATTGACTTTGTCGGTCGTTTTCTGAAAATTATTGAAACCACCTTCGATCCTGATGTTCAAATTCTAGATACGCTTTGGGCTTATCTTGACCCGCTGACGGCACCTGAAAGTTTATTACCCTTTTTAGCCCACTGGGTGGGTTGGCCTCTAGAAGCCCATTTAACCCTGGAACAGCAACGGCGCTTAATTCGTCATGCCCTAGAGATTTATCGCTGGCGGGGAACTAAACGAGGGTTGCGATTTTACCTGCATCTGGCAACAGGATTACCCTTAGATCAACATCTCCCAGAACAACAAAAGCACATTGCCATTCTGGAAAATTTTACCCAAGGCGCGATCTTTGGAAAATCTAATCTGGGTGAGGATACCTTTTTGGGGGGAGGGAAACCCTTCTCTTTTGAGATTCGCTTGCGGGGCGATCCCCATTTAATTGATGAAAAAAGTGTTCGGACTGTAATCGAAGCCCAAAAACCCGCTTTTTGTAACTATGACCTGAAAATCGAACCGGAAGTGGATCGCGAGTCTGGGAGACTTTTGCCCGAACCCTGATTGAACGCTTGAGTAGATCTAACTATTGCGCTGATGAGATACTTGAGTAGATCTAACTATTGCGTTGATGAGATACTTGAGTAGATCTAACTATTGCGTTGATGAGATACTTGAGTAGATCTAACTATTGCGCTGATGAGATACTTGAGTAAATCTAACTATTGCGCTGATGAGATGCTTGAGTAGATTTAACTATTGCGCTGATGAGATACTTGAGTAAATCTAACTATTGCGCTCATAAAATGTTTAAGTAGATTTAACTATTGCGCTCATGAGATGCTTGAATAGGAGATGACATTTTGAAGACAACCTCTAAAGCCGCACTCTAAGATTATGGTGACTGACCCGCCCACAAATTATCCCCTCCCTGACATTTCTCCCCTCGAACGATTAATGGTACGGGATGGATTACTACTGAATGCTGATGGATGGAAGCGAACCCATGAATATCATCGTCGGCGGCAAAATCTCCATTATCAATCTCTCTATCAACCTGGAATTGTTAGAGGATTGGGAGTCTGTGCTATCGAAGCACCCGATAGTATTTCCGTTCAATATCGAGACGGTCGATGGGTGCAAATTCAGCCGGGAATTGCGATTGATTTAATGGGAAATCCTATTATTGTTGATGCCCCCATGGAATTTCGGATTGCATCAGTTGCAACAACTGAAATTGTTCGAGTTTATTTAGTGATTAGTTATGTCGATCCAGAGACTCTTTATCATCAAAATCAGCAAGATTGGATGGTAGAAACTTTTCGGATTAATGAAAAGAACTCTCCTCCAGAAACTCACGAAATTGAACTGTGTCGGATGATTATTTCTGTGGATACCGTGCAAATTAAACCCGCATTCGATGTGTTTAAGCCAGATGTAAATGAATTAGATCTGCGTTATCGGGTGCCTGTACAACTGCGATCGCCAAAAACTGTACGGGTGGCTCAGATATTACAAGGAAATTCTGAAGATTTATACATTGCTGATAATCTCTCGTCTCTGCTGAAGTCGGTTTCAGCTTTACATTCCCACAGTCTTAGCGTTGAACCTTTAGGAGAAATTACACTGAATGCTTCTCCAGAAACTTTGCAAAACCCAAAATTAGCAAAGGTGTTAATGCCAGAATATAGTTTACTTCATGCTCGATATTCCCAAATTTTAGCATGGGATCGGTACCAAATTAATAGCCTTAAATATTATACAGATCGGGGAACTGTTCTTTTGATTGAAGCTTCATCCCAGGAGATGGAAATTGCTGATATTAATTCTGTAATTCGAGAACTAAAACAGGCAATTGCAGAACTACCATTTGCCGATATTCCTGATATGAAACAGGATTTATATGCAGAACTGAAAGGCTGTGATTCAGAACTGATGCAACGTCTAGAAGTTGCCATCCAACCTATAAAAAAACTGGCTAAACAGTTAGAAATTCCGGCTGTGAATTCTGGAATCATTGACCGACATCATCGTCTGAAAGCTCAACCTTTTCTATTTTCAGATTTACCTATTGTTAATCATGAAACAATCCAGGTTTTTAATTGGGGAGGGATTATCTTATCTGTTGGATTTTTATCTTCTGGATGGGGAAATCAAGAGAACATGAATTTATCGAGAGAAACCTTACGAAGTGCTCAGGAATTTGGGATTAATATCCTGGATTTTGCTTGTCAAAAACAGTTACTTTCAAAACTTCAATTTAATCAGAATGAGTCTATTTTAGATGAAATTATAAAAAACCCATGAAACATTTTATTTCTATTCGATATATTTTAACATTATTAATCGTTTCTCCATTAATTGCGGCGACAGTAGCAACGGCAATCTTGGGATACTTAAGCGGGTCTAAAGCGGTAAATTACCTGGCTTTAAAATTTAGTAATAAAGCTATTATTTATATCGAAAAACATATTGATTCTTATTTAATAATTCCTGCAATAATTAATAAAATAAATGGGATTATCGTTGAAAATGATTTACTCGATCCGAATGAGTTTGAATCTTTAGGTCACTATTTCAAAGAAAAACTAAAGGTGATTAACTCTTTGAATTATATTTACTTCGGAGATCGCAATGGTGATTTTATTGGAGTCAAAAAAAGATCGGATGGTCAGATGGTATTATTACTGCGAGATGCAACCAATGCACCTCGTCTAGAAATGTATCAAATGACGGCTCAAGGTGAACCAGGTGAACGGATTGAGACTTTAGAAACACAATATGATTCTCGTAACCTTCCTTGGTACAAAAAAGCTATCGATTTTAAAGAAGTGACTTGGAGTCCTATTCAGATTTCCGCCTCAACATTAGAACCAGAAATAACTTCAACTATGCCAATTTATGACTCATCTGAAAGTGATAAACCAGAGAATGCTATTGGTGTGTTTGGTATTAATCTCAGCTTAGAACATCTCAGTTATTTTCTCAAAGAATTAGACATTTGTCCCAAAAGAGATGCATTTATTATCGACCGAACAGGACATTTAATTGCGAGTTCAACGGATGAAAAACTATTCTTCAGTGAGAATGGTAAATATCAACAATTACTGGCAATGGATAGTCAAAAACTAACGATTCAGGTGACAATGAAACATTTACTTGAAACCCAGTCTAGTCTGATGCCAATTCAAGACTTAACTGCCTTGGAATATACATTAGAAAATCAACGTCACTTAGTCCAGGTTGCCCCATTACAAAGTCATGGTTTAGATTGGCTGGTTTTTGTTGTCATTCCCGAGCAAGATTTTATGGAACTCATCTATACTAATTTACGCTTTACATTTATCGTTGGCTTAGGAATTACAATTATTGCAATTATTCTAGGGGGTATTACGTCTGTATGGATTATCAAACCTATCGGCGATCTGAACACTTGTGCGAAGGCCATCAAATCTAATACTTTAGATGTTAATATTCTTCAAAAAATTGCTTCTCGACCTGATGAAATTGGGGAATTAGGTCAAACCTTCTTAGAAATGGCAGAGATTGTCAATGCCAGAGAGAAAAGCATGAGCGATAAACTAGATGAACTCCGAACACAAAATCAGCAATGGCGACGCACTGTTCAACAGAAACAAGACCTAAGAATGGAGCACTTTAATAATGTTCTCGATCAAGCGAGAAAAACCCGAAAGTATCCCGAGAAAAGATAATTTATTTTTTTTACTATCATAATTTCCATTTCAATTATATAAAAAAATAATGTCTCAAACTTCAATCAATACAGAAATTTCGACCAAAGAATTAACCCTAGAACCGGGGCGAACTCCAGCGACTTTTGAGATGATTGTGATCAACACCAGCGATCGCTTTGCCAGCTTTCAACTCCAGATGTTTGCCGCAGGAACCGAGTCCGTTCAAACCCTGGGTATGACAGAAAATAATCCATTAGATTGGTATACTGTCACTCCCGACATTTCTACGAAAAAACCGCCAGGAGACAAAACCCAATTTAAAGTAACAGTGCGGCGATCGCCTATTCCAGGATTTATCGGGTTAGTTAACCTGACAGTTAAAGTTTTTTCCTTGGAACTGGGTAGTGAAGAACGTCATATTCTGCGACTTCACCTCACCAAAAGTGTCGGTGAATCTCCCTTTAAAATTGAACTGCTCGATCATCGTGTCCAAACCTTTCCAGACAGTGAAGTTGAGATTGTAGCTCGTATCTACAATAGCAATCCGAAAGCCCTCAGGGTCGCTTTATCTTGTATGAGTCCGAAACGAGAATGGTTTATCTTAGCCACCCAAACCCTTAAACTCCCCAGTAGCCAATGGACTGATTTTTCCTTTCTGTGCCGGGTTCCCGAACTCACTGCCGCTGTTGCCCAAGCCCTTCCTTTTACCCTAAATGTGACTTCCGCCAGTCAGAGTCCTGCTCAAATTCAGGGAACTCTGGAGGTTTTACCGATTGGCGTTGTCGAGTTGGAAGCCAAACCTCAATCTCATCGCCTGCCTCAAAGTCGTCCTTGGCTGCCTCAGCGGCGAATCTCCCCATGCATTTATCAGTTAGAGTTTACCAATCGTTCTAACCGACCCCAACAAGTCACAGCCGAGATTCTTAAACACCGCCGTCAAAAAGATCGACAACTCCGTCAATTAAGCATTCTGCCAGAACAGGTCAATTTAGAATTAGCAGAAACCCGAACCTTAGACCTAATCGCAAATGCCCAACGGCCTTGGCTCGGGCCTGGCAGAACGGAACAGATTGAAGTGGCGGGACAGTCGATGAGTCTGGGGACTCATCAGCAATTGCCGGTGTGGGAGCAAACCACCAGTGAGGAAAATCCCCAAATTTACTTTAAAGATCCTGTGCAGAATCTGGAGTTGCAACTCCTGCCGATGATTCCTCGCTGGCTACAGTTACTCCTGGCGTTGTTAATTCTCGGTGTTTTTTGGTGGCTGTGGTATTCTCAGGTTCGCCTCAACTATCACACAGGTCCTGTCAATACCGTTGAATTGAATGGTTTGGGAAACCGAGCGATCAGTGCTTCTAATGACCAAACCTTGCGGGGGTGGCGAGTCAAAGGAAAAACAATTCGCCCCATGGGTTTGCTGGGAGATTTGGGCAAAGCTGGCCGCACAAGCCGCTACCGCCCCGTTGACAATGATTATGTTGCGGTTGGGTTAGAAAATGGAGAAATTCAAATTTGGGACTTGCTTTCCCCCGATCAACAACCCAGTCGTTCCTTCTCCTATCGCCGAGATGATCGGGTGATGGATCTGGCGTTTACAAAAGATTCCCAATTTTTGTTTAGCGCCCACGGTAGTGGCTTACTGTTACAGTGGCCAATCGGGCTGACTACTGAGTTAGTGAATGTGAATCAACCTCAACGCCTGCAAGAATTGGATTTTGCCATTTACGATCTCGCCTTCGTCGGCCCCCAAGAAAAAACTATTGCGATCGCGGGTCGCTATAATCAACTGGTGTTATGGGACTGGGAACGCGATCGCCTCCAAGCCGTTCCCTACCAAGCCGGAGGCCAGGATGAATATATTACCAGTTTGGCAACAGCCGAGGAAAAACCATTTTTGTTAGCCACTGCTGACGATCGCGGTTATATCAGTCTATGGAATCTTCAGGGCTGTGTACAAAATCAAGAGGTTTCCTGCCAAATTCTAGAACGGTGGCAAGCGACTGAAAGCCAACCCATCCGATCTCTGGCGTTGACTGACGACGGTTGCTATCTGGCGAGTACCGGAGATGATGGACAGGTCAGCCTGTGGAGTTTACAGCGCTCAGGAGAACGCTCAACTCAAAGTCTGGGCGCTCAAGCGATCGTTCAATTACGGTCTGCCCTTAATAGTCTAGATCTAATGGCGATTAAATCTGACCTAATTATTGTGACCGGAGGGGATGACTATCAAGTTCGTCTGCACCGAGTCCCACGTCCCTCTTTTTCCTGTTATTAGAGGGAACAGCGGATCACCGGAACACTTAACTGCGGATCACCGGAACAGGGAGTCAGGATTGACTTTTTTACTTGTCTCTTCCTATTCCCTAAAAAAAGACTATTTTAACCCTGAGAAATTGTTGATCGCTGTAATAGAAACTCATGAACACTACACAACTCTCATACAACGGCGAACAAGCCGGAAAAATGGTTCAAGTTCAAAGTATTGGAAAATCCCTTACCCTGATTGTCAATCCTTCAGGGGATTATGCTATTTCTGCTGGGGATACATTTGAACTGCGGGTAACCCTGGTCAACCAAGGGAATTTAGGAGCCATTATAGATGTTTATCTAGATGAAACCTCGACTGCTGTTTGGGATTGGTGTATCAGTCCCTATGAACGACTGGCGTTGAGTCCTCAACAAAGTGCAGAAGTGGTGTTTCAATGTCCGGTGCCGCCTCAAACCATACCCGGAACCTATCGTTATTTGTTGGTAGTTGATGCACCGCAACATTACCCAGAAGATACCCCCATTCACCATCAAGCAAATCTTCAGGTGTTGCCGCCGGTACAGTCAGCAGTACGGATTGACGATCCCACCTTCAGTCTGATGCCCACCACTACGGCGACTGAACCCACTATTGTGCAGCCGGGACGAGTGTTGAATGTACGGGCTATTGTGAATAACCGCGACAATCGAGTGGATCGATTTCGGTTGAGTTGTAGCGATATTCCCTCGGAATGGATAGAAATTAAGTATCCAGAAGGGATCAATGACTTGGGTTTAGTCGTCGCCACTGAGAGTTTGGCACTGAATCCCGGCGCAGTGGGAGAGATTTTATTGCGTCTGAATCTTCCCCCAGAGGTTCAGGCGGGACGATATGCCTCAACTTTACATCTGACTTCGGAAAATCGTCCAGAACTCGCCTTGCTGGATATTCTACACTTCAGTGTTCCGGCTGACTACGACTTAGGGTTAAATCTACGAACGGTTGTGGGTCGCATTCGTCGAGGTCGGGGACAGTTTGAACTGCTGATTGACAATCGAGGCAATACAGCCCGTGAATTGCGGTTTGAAGCCCGAGAAGAGGGAGAAGTACAACACTGTCTTTATACCCTAACTCCAGAAGAATTCCGTATTCGCCAAAAAGAAAGCCTACAAACATCCCTTTGGGTGAAGCCCAAACGGTGGTGGCATCGGCCGTGGTGGGGACGAGGACGGGTGTTTGAGTTTTACCTAGAACCCCAAGATTTACATCGCTTACCCCTGCCGCAAGAGCGGGTTAATGGGACCTTGATTTGGGAGGCTCGCCCCTGGTGGCAGTTACTGTTGGCAATTTTAACTGGACTGGGTGCGATCGCCGCTTTGATTTTAGCGATTTGGTGGGTGTTTTTCAAGCCCCCCGCCCCTTCTCGGATCTTGAAGTTTACTTCCGAGTCTCCCCGCTACGCAGCAGCCAATGATGATTTTATCTCTCTGGGCTGGATCATTGACCATCCTCGTCAAATTCGCGCTCTTCAGATTGTCGGCAAATCGCCAGAGGGTAATATTTCTAGTCAATCCGTCACCTACGATTTCAGCCGAGGCATTCCCCAGGAATTGGAGTCTCTCTGTACTTTAAAACAACTATTACGATGCCACAATATTCGTACTGATGCCCGCCAACCGGGAGATTATATTTTTGAGTTGCAACTGCTGCCCAGAAATGGCGAACAACCGATTCAGTCTGCACAAACCAGTTTAATTACGATCCAACCGCTGCCGGTTCCTAACATTACGAATTTTGTGGCGAAGTTTGCCACTGAGCCAGCCCCTAACTCAATTGCCAATAACTCCATCACCAAACCCCCCACAATCCCTGTGGCGCGGTTAAATTTTCAAGTTCTCCACGGCGATCGCATCGGAACCCTCAAATTAGTGGGCCGTTCTACTGATGGAACAGTGAATGTTGAAGAGAAAACTTATAATTTGAGTCAGGATAAATTGTCTCCAGATTTGTTGGGGGCTTGTCAGATTGATGAAAATGGAATTTTAACTTGTCGGGGGTTATCGCTGGAATTAGAAAAACCTGATACTTATATCTTTGAACTGATGGTGATTTCTCCAGAAAGTCAAGGGGAAATCGCCGATCGTCAAACAGCCGATCCGATTGCATTAGCCGCCCCCAAACCCCCCCAGGTAACTCAGTTTACCAGTAATCGCTCAACATATCAGATCGGTAAGCAGCAACGAATTCAGTTTCAGTGGGTGGTTGAGAATCTAGCCGAACTCAAACGGTTAGAATTGCGGAGTGTATCCCCGGAAGGATTGGTGAATTTCCCTACCGTTACCTATCGCTTCGATGGACAAATTCCCCAGACCTTACAAGATAAATGCCAAATTCGCGAAGAACAACTGGTTTGCAATAATTTTGCGATTTCATTGTTGCAACCCGGACGGTATAATTTTGAATTAACGGCGATTCCCAGCTCAGAGTTGACAGAAACAGAGCCATCGCAAAAGACTTATGGGATTGAGATTAAAGCCCCTCAACCGCCACAGGCAAGTCGTTTAGCTGCTGCCCAACTCAACTATCAA
Organism: uncultured Lyngbya sp.; assembly: GCA_964401105.1. Taxonomy (GTDB): domain Bacteria; phylum Cyanobacteriota; class Cyanobacteriia; order Cyanobacteriales; family Microcoleaceae; genus JAAURB01. The sequence continues at coordinate 16,304 of CAYNXM010000075.1, forward strand.
GCAGGAGAAAACACTCCCATTCGCCTCAATTGGACCCTAGAAAATCCGCAGCAGTTAAAGGAAATTCGCCTCGTCGGGCGATCGCCAGATGGTATTGTTCAAGTTCCGGAAACAATTTACCCGTTTAATGGTACAATTCCTCAAGCATTTCAGCAGAATTGTCAACTGACAAGCTCTACCTTAGTCTGTCGTAATGTGCCGACTTCAGCCCGCCAAGCCGGGGATTATATCTTTGAACTGAGGGCAGTCCCACGAGGAAATTTACAGTCAGGGACGAGATCGATTCAAAGTGAACGCATTCGTATTGTGTCCCAACCTGTTGCGCCGCCAAAAATTAATACATTCCAAATTAATGGTCAAGCTGCGCCGGCAAAATATGTGATTGAAATTGATCCGGATAATCCCCCATCGCCCTTGAATCTTTCATGGGATGTGAGTGGAGAAGGTGAACTAAAAACGGAATTGCTGCCGGTGCCTGGTGGGGTTGCCAACAGCGGCAATGTGACTTATCCCATTGCTCCCCAATCTGGGCAGGAAACCCTAACCCTGCGAGTTACTAATGCGGTTGGGAAACAAGTTCAGCGTTCAGTTTTGATTGAAACGGTTGTTCTTCCCAAAGAAGAACCCGCACCGATTATAATGCAAGAGAGCCAGACACCAGAACCAGAAGCAACACCAGCGCTACCACCGCCGCCTCCTGCCGAACTGGACTCAAATCCTTTGGCACCGCTCGATCACCCAATACCATTTAATTAATCTAAGTTCTCAGGATGTTCTCTTTCTTGTGTACCCCAATTGCTTATGAGTCGTCCTCAGTCTGATTCTTCTCGTATTCATAATACCCAACAAATTGGTACTTGGGGCGAACAGTTGGTGGCTCAATGGCTCTGTGGTCAGGGCTGGCAGGTTTTACAGCATCAGTATCGGACTCGTTGGGGAGAAATTGATCTCATTGCCCTCTACCCGGAGGAAGCAACACTTATTTTTGTAGAGGTCAAAACTCGCAATCGTCGCAATTGGGATCGTGAGGGTTCCCTATCCATTACCTCTACAAAACAAGAAAAATTAATTATGTCTGCCCAATGGTTTCTCAGTGAATTTCCAGATATGGCTAATCATCCCTGTCGGTTTGATGTAGCACTGGTTCGATGGCAGCAACGCGAGGGTTCGATTCACAAACAAACTTTAGTACGTCCCACCGCTTCTCCAACTGGAGAATTTCCGAGTGAGATTATTTTGGGTCAACCGGTCAACCTGCCTCAAGGGAGCTTTATTCTACAACATTACATTGAATCTGCCTTTTGGATCAGTTGATTGTTGCTTATGCCAAAGCTTCAGGACAGTAGCCTAACCCTTTGACAAATTGAGTCCGAAATGTTTCAATATCTTCTCGGTTGGGTTGACCATGAGAGACTACAGCAACTTGATAGCGGCGCATCACACTCAGGGGAGACTGTCCGGTTTCCAAGCCCCAAAGTGCCATTTGAATCCGGATACTGGGTTGGTAGGGGATACCCAGCTCACTCATGTATGCTCTGAAATTGCCATGCTGTTCGGCTGTGATTGACGGCTTCATTTTGATTTTCATAATCCAGCAGTCAATTTGATGAATCACAGTAATTGACTGAACCGGGAGTTGTTGGGCATTGGTACAAAGGTAATCAACAACTCTTAATGTCAAGCTAGTATTGGCAAGACAGTAAAGGTATTCCATTGGCTTTCTCCTGCATCCTTCTGTAGTTATCTGGTTTGAAAAGAGTCAAGCCCTAGAAACCTGCAACGGGGAGCAAGTTGTAGTGGGGCTTGTACTTCCCCTATGTTGGCTGATGGCTAGTCCACTGAAAAAATTGATTTTCACACCGATATACCTCTCTTGCTCTTTTAGAGAGGGCAATGCGATCGCTTGCTGTTTCACTCTTTGTTGTTCGTGACTCGGACTCAATGTCTTAACGAACAACTAACAAGATCGATTGGCTTCCAGGACTATAAAGTCAAGCTATACTTATATATTTGCAGAATCAACTGGTTTTGAATAGGGGAAAAGCCCCCGATTTAGAATGGGGAATTCTACCCAACAGCAACAACCAACTTAAGTGAGCGATTATGTTTAGGGATACTGAGACCATTCAAACATCAGATTGGGAACTAAGTGCTTATGACTATGAACTTCCCGAAGAACGGATTGCTCAAACCCCTGTTGTTCCAAGAGATCACTCTCGTTTGCTCATTCTCGATTCCCCAACATCTCACCGTCATGGATTATTTAAAGACTTATCGGATTTGTTACAACCCAATGACTTGCTCGTTCTCAATAATACACAGGTGATTCCGGCTCGTCTCTATGGTCATAAAACCAGTGGTGCAGCCATTGAAATTCTTTTGTTAGAAGAATCAACACCCAACTGTTGGCTGGCGCTGGTTAAACCGGGAAAGCGGTTTAAACGCGGGACAATCCTTCAGTTTGAGTCTGATGGCAACATCAGTGGAGAACCTTTAAAGGCGACGGTGTTAGACACCGATGAACCGACGGGAGGACGATGGTTACAGTTTGATCTTCCGGCAGGACAATCCTTGATTGATGTCTTACCGCACTACGGTCATATCCCTTTCCCTCCTTATGTTACCCAATCTCAAGCCAAAGCGGAACAGTATCAAACGATTTATGCTCAGCAACCGGGGGCAGTGGCAGCACCGACGGCGGGTTTGCACTTCACGGATGAACTTTTCCAACAGCTACAACATATAGGCGTTGAAACAGCATTTATTACCTTACACGTTGGGGTGGGAACTTTTCGTCCTGTGGAAGTTGAGCAGATTACCACCCATCAAATGCACGCTGAATGGATTGAAGTTTCTCCCCAAACGGTTGAACAGATTCATCAAACTCAAGCCAAAGGGGGGCGAGTGATTGCGGTCGGAACGACGGCAGTACGAGCCTTGGAAGGAGCCGCAATACATGCAAGCACAGGCAACGCCAACGCATCACACTATCCTAATAATACGGCAAAACTGATGCCTTATTGTGGTAAAACTGACATTTTTATCTATCCTGGTTATCGTTGGCAAGTGGTATCCGGATTAATTACAAACTTTCATCTTCCCCGCTCTAGTTTATTGATGTTAGTCTCTGCCCTAATTGGTCGTCAACGTTTACTCAATTTATATCAAGAGGCCCTCAATCAACCGGCGGGTCAGTTTGAACGTCCTTATCGGTTTTACTCTTTTGGGGATGCAATGTTAATTTTACCGGAAGCGGTTACGGGTGAGCGAAGTTAATACAGTGACGGATGTTCGCCAAAGAAGGTGTAATAATGAAGTTCCCAACCTAGGACTAATCCTGTTAATGAAATCGTCATGAGAATGAGAAAAGCTAACCAGTGCTTTACGCCAATGGTTTGTAGTTCAGTTCGGGCTAAAATAGATGCGGATAACATCAATATAATCTTGAAAAAGATATCAATCCAAGTTGCTAACACCACCAACAAAAAAGCAGCAAATATAACTGCAATAAACGTTCCTACATTAGAACGAAACCATCTCATTAGCGGCCCTTTTAAGTTTTCCAGAGGAGTGGTTAAACAGAAAACTAATAAGACCATCCCTGTAATAATTATTCCCCACATCAATAGAGAAAATTTAGCAACGAATAAAGCCCAACCGAGAGTAAAATAGGTAATGAATAAGAGAAATAAAGCCAGCCAGGTTGTTAGTTTCACATTGATTATTTTATAAATTAGTGGAAATCGCTTGTACTGGACAAGCTGGAATACACTGCTCACAAACAATGCAACGGGAACGATTGAACATTAAATAAAAGCTGTCTGGGTGTAAGGTTAAAGCTTGAGTGGGACAAATCCCCGTACACAGACCACAATCTACACAAATCATTTCATCAATTAAAATTTCTCGACTGGCAAGGGAAACATCAATATCTTGAGATTGCATCCAGTCTATTGCAGCTTCCAGTTGATCGATATCACCTGATAACTCAATGACTAATTTTCCGACTTGATTGGGAGCCACCTGAGCACGGATAATATTTGCAGCCACATTAAATTCTTTAGCCAGTCGATAAGTAACCGGCATCTGAACCGAACGTTGGGAAAAGGTTAAGGTCACTCTCTTCTTCATTTTTCCTCCTACTAAGTTCTCTCTTTATTTTAACAATTTAAGAATACATCTGAGTTTCTAATTGTTTGAGAGACTGTTGTTGATTTTGCTTACTTTTGATTAAGTTTAAAATACTTTTATCTGGTTGTTTTATTAAACTTAAGTTGGAATTAATTAATCCAGCAATTCCATCAATTTCTTCTAAAATTGCTTGATAAGCTGTTTCTGCATCCAGTTGACTAATATCTGTTTCAAACATTCCAAAAGATCCGACAGCTTGCCAGTTTGAGCCGGTGACAAAAGACTCTTTAGATTGACTAACAGCCGGAATTCCTAAGGCAACTTTATCCGAGTGAGTCATTGAGCAAACTGCCGCGATCGCCACTCGGGCCGTCATTTCTAAAAATAGATTAACGATCGTATTTGTCTTCATGCCACTGAGTAAACCTAATCCCCCTCTGGCAACGGATTGATAGGTGTTTTCCGCTAAAGTTCTCGGAGGGATACTCGTGACATTAATAGATTGATTTTCAGATTGAGAATGAGTCTCTTTTTTGTTTTTAAAAGACTGTAAAGTAGATTGTATGAGTTGAAAATTTTCTTGATAATCATCTCGTTCAAATTCTTCATTTAATTCTAAACGACAATGGCGCATTAAATGATAAACGGTTTTGCCACTATTGGGTAGATTCGTCTGAGGAATCCATTGATCTAGCTCATTTAATGTTAGAATATCAATAATATCTTTATCCTCTCGAAATGTGGTATAAACAGATAACCACCGTTCTGGATTGTTTTGTTGAATACTGGGAGATTGATTGAACTGATTAATGATAATTAAATCGAGAGTCATCACCCGAGAAACGACACTATGATAAAGATAATATTGCTTTAAACTTCGAGGCAGAGCCGCATTGAGAATAATTCCATCTAATGAAGTTAATGCTTGTAAGTTAGGAACAGCTTCTGCGGCTACAATATATTGAAAAGTGGCTTTAATTAATTGTTGTTCTTTTTTGCTTAAATTACTGGCTGATAATGCTGTATCCAGACAATGTTTTAACCGACTTAAGCGAGCATTCTGACTGGCTATCGTATAATGTTGACCGATTTCAGTATTCAGTTTAGAAAGACTCACCAGATAATCCAATAAATTTAAGGCAGAAATATCATCAATACCGTAAGCAGAATTAATTTGATTATAAGCTTCTAAACAGCGAATTTTACTGCGGTCATAAATAGGAGCTTGAGCAATTAATTGATTAATTTTGCGATCGACATTAAAATAAGGATTGACTAATGTATGTAAGACTAAAAATACATCATTATCTTGCACTCCACAGCCTTTCAAACGTAAATGTGAGCCTTCAGTTTGTCTCGGGGGAATTTTTACCTCATAGCTTTTTCCTGTCTTCAGCGTCACGGTTTTATATCCGCCCCCTTGAGTCAGTTGAGAATCAATAAAAATATGATAAAGTTCATCTAAACTCCAATCGGGAGATGAATGATAATCCCCCAACTCTTCTTCATCATTCAGAGTTTTATTTACCCAATTTTGAGAGGTTTTGGTAACATATTCAACGGACTCTGTTGCCGTATCCATAATATTTTTGCTGGCGGTTGTTGCTGGCTGGGCAATGGAGTCTTTCACCTCTGTTGCTTTATCTTGTACAGTTTTTCCGGCTTTTGCCGCTTGCTGACTCACACTATCCCCAATTTGGCTCACGGTTTTCTTTGCAGTTTCGGTGGTTTTTTCAGTAATTGTTTTCCCTGTAGTGGATGCTTTTTGTTTAATCGAATTCCAAAAAGATTGTTTTTGCTCTCCCATTTTAATCAACTCCCTCAATACTTAATATTAATCTTTGTGCAGTGCATGATTTTATTCAGTTAAAATAAGAATCTTAATAGTAAGGGTGCAGCGCTTTCGATCACCCCTAAAAAGCCACCTTTCGGTTGATTTTCCTCTGGGTTAAGTCGCGCTTCTAAAACTTGTACTAATTCAGTGGAAACCTGTACCCCTTCCGGGCTTCTTAACCGCCCATATAAATCTTGCGCCTGTTTAGCATCAGCAAACGCCCCTTGTAAGTCCCCTAAATCTGCCTTTGCCATACTCCGGGCAAAAAAGGCAGCCGCTAATCTGGGTTCTAAACCAATCGCCTGATTATAATAATTGATAGCATCAACATAGTTACCCGCTTTGGCTTCTTGTATTCCGAGGCGATAAAAATCTACTGCTGACCCCACGTTAGCCGGTAAACCTCTAACCCCTAATAATTGGGCATTATTGATCGGTGT
>CAYNXM010000076.1:0-12170 GCA_964401105.1 uncultured Lyngbya sp.
TCACTGATACTCACCGTCTCAGTAAACTTTTAGCTCTGCTGGCAATCGCTTTTGTCTGGGCGATGAAGACGGGTTTATGGCAACATACACTCAAACCTATTCCACTCAAATCCCATCAACGACGGGCTAAGAGTCTATTTCATCTAGGCGCGTGATTATTTGCGTTCTATTTTCACTAATCTTGACCACAAATTTGATGCTTTTCTTGACTCTCTCCATTTTTTGTCCTGTACTTAGAGCGTCAGGTTTCTCGTAGGAAAAGGGGTTCTAATAGACGTAAAAAAGCTATTCGTCAACTGGGTATTCAGCATAAAAAACTAGCTGATACCAGAATAGATTTCCACTTCAAAACAGCTAACAGACTGCTTAAAAAACATGATATTGTAGTAGTTGAACACCTCAAGATTAAGGGACTTGCTAGAACAAGATTAGCTAAATCTGTAAACGATGCTGGGTGGGGACAATTTATTTCAATACTGACAAATAAAGCCGTTGGCGTAGCCGGCGCGAAGCGCATAAATGCTGGTTTGGCAGTAATAAAAGTAAACCCAAACGGTACTAGCCAATCTTGTTCTAGCTGTGGTCATGTTGTCAAAAAGCTGCTATCTCAGAGAACGCACAACTGTCCGGTATGTCATGTCAGTTTGTGTAGAGATTTAAATGCGGCGATAAATATCAAGAAACGAGGGTCGGGGCATCCCGTTCTAGCTCAGTCAATGTCTTCAATGAAGAGTCACGCTCGTAGCCCGCGCTGTAATTTAAAATTGCAGCGGCGGGAGTATGTCACTCTCCTATCTAATTATGTGACTACTACTGACAAAAACCAGCAACAACTTGAGCCACACTATAGTCATTTTCAGATGGGGCTATTGACTCATGCCTGGGTTAATGCCATGACTCTATGGTTCGGGCTCACTCAAGGTTTAACCTGTCTCAAACCTCATCAATTTCTCTATTTTCAGCGAGATTTTAAAGCTCTATCCCAGCAGTAGTAGTTAGAGCTTTCTTGTCACCTTTAAAGGGATTTCATATAAGAACAATTCAGATCAATAAAGGGCGATACTGCGTTCCGCAACCCGCTCGCGATCGCATCAGAATCACCCTTTCTAACCTATTCTAATTAAACTTAGGCTTCTTCCTTGACTAATTTATCCCAACCTAAATCTTTCAAGTTATTATTCCGGCGTAGCGGACGAGTCACCAACTCTAAAATATCACGAGCATTTGTAAAGCCATGCATTTGAGCAAAGGTAAACTCAACTGACCACTTTGTATTAATTCCCCGCGCTTCTAAAGGGTTAGCGTGTGCCATGCCAGTAATGACTAAGTCCGGTCGAACTTCATGAATACGTTGAAGCTGATTATAATTATCCGGTTTCTCGATAATTTTAGGAAGCGCAACGCCCATTTCATGACAAGTTTTTTCTAACAAGTCTAACTCTGCTTTTTGATAGCGTTTATCCATGTAAGGAATACCAATTTCCGGGCAAGTCATGCCACAGCGAACGAGAAAACGTGCGAGAGAAATTTCTAACAAATTATCTCCCATAAAGAATACAGATTTACCCCGAATCAGTTCCAGATAATCTTCCATATTCTGCCAAATATTGGCTTCACGTTCCTCTAAACCTTTGGGTTCAATGCCAAATACAGAACAGATTTTCTCAATCCAAGCACGAGTTCCATCTGGGCCTATTGGGAAAGGTGCGCCAATTAATTTACACTTCCGACGACGCATTAAAGTAGTCGCAGTGCGAGATAAGAAAGGATTAACACCCGCCACATAATATCCTTCTTCTAAAACGGGTAATTCTGTATAACGCTTAGCTGGCAACCAACCCGAAACTTTAATCCCTTGCTTTTTCAATTCTAAGGTTAAATTGGTAACAACTGGATCGGGCAAAGATCCAAATAACACTAAAGGCGGATGATCGATATATTCTGATTCTTCTTGAAGTTTATCTTCATTCTTTTTCCCAAATGTTAACAGTTTCTGAATAGCATTGCGCTCTTCTTTTTCCTCTTCTTGAGCCGTTTTCGGGCAACGTGCCGCCATCGCTGCTAATACCGTATCTTCCCCTTGTGTGAAGGCATAATCTAAACCATTTGCTCTGGCGACAACAATAGGAATACCAATATCAGCTTCTAATTTAGGCGCTAATCCTTCCAAATCCATTTTAATGATTTCAGTAGTACAAGTCCCAATCCAAACAATCACACTCGGATTGCGATCGCGTTTAATTTGCTCACAAAGTCGCTTCAGTTCATTATAATCATTTAATTGAGCAGAAATGTCTCCTTCTTCGAGTTCTGCCATCGCATAACGGGGTTCAGCAAAAATCATTACTCCCATGGCATTTTGGAGAAAATAGCCACAGGTTTTCGTTCCAATTACTAAAAAGAAGCTATCTTCTATTTTCTGATAAAGCCATGCCACACAACTAATGGGACAAAATGTGTGATAATTTCCCGTTTCGCATTCAAAGGTTAAAGCTTCTGGTTGTGCAGTTGTCATCGGTTTTTCCTCTTAATATTAATTCGTTAGTTTCATACAGTTGTGGTCAGCAATTTCCTGATTTTGGATGAAAAATACCCAAAACCAAGATGGTTGCTAATCGACCAGTATAAAGGTAAAGAGTGGAGTTGATTTGTAGGCGCATTACAGCAGTTAGACTCCAGAAAACCGTGACCTCAATTCAGGTATTTATTTTAAGTCAGATAATGAGATATCCCCATCATCATCGGGAGCATCTGTTAGACCTTCTAAGTCAATGTCATCTAAATCTCCTGTTGTGATTTCTCCTAGGTCATCCAAGTTCATCTCATCCAAGTCATCAGTGGATAATTCTCCTAGGTCGTCATCATCTCCCAAGTCACCTAAATCTAAGTCATCCAAATCATCTGAGGTCGCGTCGTCTCCTCCTAAATCATCATCAAGATCCAACTCACCCAAATCAAAATCATCTGAGCTATCTATTGATTCTAACTGGGTCAAATCGTCTGAATCAGCGTCCTCCATGTCATCCAACTTGAGGTCAACTAATTCATCATCAACCGCTAAGTCGTCCCCAGCATCGAGATCCATCCCCAGGTCATCATCTGCATCAAGATCCATCTCCAGTTGAGCTTCAGTCTCATCCAGTGCAGAAGCAATCGCGGCTCCTCCCATAGCAGCCGCCGCCATCCCAGATATTCCTATCTCAGGTGTCATGGGTGGTTCTGCCACAGGGGGTGGAGTAGGTGGCATAGAGATTGCAGGAGAAGCCATTCCTTGAGCCGTTGAACGGGATGTAGGCGGATTTCCTAGAGCAATATCAGGATCAAAGTTTAATCCTAAAACCTCTACAAGTTTGTCAGGATCGGGGTTGAGTTGGGAAAACGGCATCATCAACTGTGCCGCATCCGGATCTAGGGCGTTAATAGTCCCCAAGATGAGGGAGGAGGCGGGTCTTCGACCGCCATCTGGTGTTGGGACCCGATTAAGATCCATCTGCAACACCAGCCAGTTTCTATTGACTTGGTAGTACTGTAACCATTTCTGTTTGAGATTAACCGTAAATTCATTAAAGAAAGCCATTGCCTCTTTACCTCATCCTGAGCAGCTAGACATAATTAAACCATCATCAGGTCTAGCTCATCTTGTTCAGTTTGACTAGGGGTTTTTCCGGGATTGAGGTAAAAATCTGACAATAGAGAGAATAATTCTCGATCCGGTGCGTCATTGGGAACCACACCTTCCGGTAAAGCCAGGATTTGATCTGCGATATTGAGATAATAATCACAGACGTAACTCAGGGATGGATCGCGATCTGCCATTTCAAATAATGTTTTACCCTTCACCCGGGAAACCCGAATATCTTCAATCAAGGGTAACACCTCTAAAATCGGCATCGGCACAGCTTCAACATATTTTTCGATTAGGTCTCGTTTTGAAGTCCGATTACCAATCAATCCCGCTAAGCGTAGGGGATGAGTCCGAGCTTTTTCCCGCACAGAAGCAGCAATCCGATTCGCGGCAAATAGGGCATCAAAGCCGTTATCAGTCACAATCATACAGTAGTCTGCATAGTTAAGAGGAGCGGCAAATCCACCACACACCACATCCCCTAACACATCAAATAAGATGACATCGTATTCATCAAAAGCGTTGAGTTCTTTCAGGAGTTTAACGGTTTCTCCAACAACATAACCCCCACAACCTGCTCCCGCTGGAGGGCCACCCGCTTCAACACAGTCAACCCCACCAAAGCCTTTATAAATTACATCTTCTGGCCAGATGTCTTCGTAGTGATAATCCTTTTCTTGCAGCGTATCAATAATTGTCGGAATCAAAAAGCCGGTTAAAGTAAATGTGCTGTCGTGCTTGGGGTCACATCCAATTTGCAGCACTTTCTTGCCTCGTTTGGCTAAGGCAACGGAGATATTACAACTGGTGGTTGATTTGCCAATGCCACCTTTACCATAAACTGCTAGTTTCAAAGTTTTTCTCCTTCATTGCTTATATTTTCTGGGCAAGCTTACTTCGGTTGGTTCAGGAGAAAGCTGCCCGAGGCTTGCCCCTTGTCAGCATTATTGACTAACTCTCTTAGAAAAGAAAGAAGCCATTTTCTCAAGTTGATGCTTAAAACCGAGATTAAGACTTCATTTGCAGCATAAAAGTTTTTTGGCAGCTTATTAAAAATATTAACCTTTAATTTATAATTAATAAAATATTTAATTACTATTTTTTATAAAAATAGTTACAATAAACAAAAAAAATAGGATCTTGATCTCGGTTACCGAAAGTATTCTCTTGTCTAATATGTGGAGTCTATACAGACATTGATGAGAGTGGATTAGATTGCTTCAGCGCCTTAAGAGGGGAGCTACAGCAGCAATTATGGTCATGATCGAGATTAAGACGGTAATTGTATTGAATGAGGCTTTAAACGCTTGCTATCGCTGCTTCAATTGACTGTCAATCTAGTCCTAAATATTTTAAGTATAAATACTTGTTTTTGATAAAAATTGACTTTATTTTTGAAGATTTTTGACAATTTCTCCAAAAGTTTAAGGTTTGTGAATTTTTGGTGAGATTGGCACTTTGATTTTGATAAAGGTCAATTGCTGCGACCACAAGGGTACGCAGCTTGTAACTAACGCGAAGTTGTTACGATTGGCTGATTGACAGCAGCCTGTTCCTCCGTTCCAGAATCGATAGAGGAAAGGAAAAAATTATCGCGAATATTTAGTCCGCTATTGATATCGCTGTGAGCCTCAAAATGGCAAGAACGGCAGTGAAAGCGAGATTTTTTACGATTAGCTTTGTTGACATTGCCACAACGATTACAACCCTCAGAGGTGTATCTAGCATCTACAAAAGCTGTTTCTTTTCCCTGAGCTACGCTTTTATATCCCAAGAAAAATTCTAACTGAGAAAACGACCAACTACTAAGCCACTTGTTCAGCTTTTTACCTCTTCTCTGATTGCGTATTCCCGACAAATCTTCTAAAGCCAATATTCGATATTCTGGTTGATTGGCTAACTCTTTACTCACACAATGGTTAACATCGCGCATAAACCGCTTCTGGCGACCCGACATAGATTTTAGTCTACGTTTAGCAGAACGAGTGCCTTTTTGCTGCAACTGTTTTCGATTGTATAAGTATCTTCTTTGAGTAGCTCGAATCTTGTTTGAGGAGAAGAATTTCCCGTCGTGAGTAGAACAGAGGTGGTACAAACCTCTGTCGATACCTTGCACGTCACCATACTCTAGTTTTTCTGGGTCTGGATGTTCAAATACCAGTCTGACCCAGAACTGCTTAGTTTGCTTGGTGTAAGTTACCGTCGCACCTCGAAAGTCCCAGTTATCGTAAATTTCTCGGAAATAGTCAGGAACATTGAGAATTAACTTGACCCGTTTTCCAACACAACTAAGGGTTAATTGTTCTCCTCTTAAAGTCATGGTGCGTTTGTCGTAACGCAATCGAGAAGTAGATTTTTTACGGGGAGTTGTTTTGAATTTTGCCTGTTTGATTGCTTCAAGGGCATGATCTCTAGTTGCTTGTAGTAAATCAAAGGCACATCAGGATAAGTAAGCCTTAGTTGACGATACAAGTCCCGATGCGCCTTTGATTTATTCCATGTTTTTTGTTCCAATGCCCAATCAATATGTGCGTTAAATATTTCTGCACACTGCGCCATGAGAGAGAAGAATCTCTGTTTTGGTAAATTAATTGGGATTGAAATAGTTCTAAGCATCCTCAGCAGATGGATTGATTTTTACCCTTCGGCTACGGGGCGATTGAGCATTTCGGCAAGCTCAATGTTTCACCTGTCGAAATCCAGGGTAACACCGAGGGAAGTCGAGGTGTTACCTTGCTACATTTAATATATAGCGCTACGTGCTACGGTTAGGACATTTTACTATTGCCGATTGCCTTTAAAGACAATTTTTATGTCAAACACGCTCGCAATGTAGCTGCTATACTACTAAAACTTTATATATTTTGTCAATATGCAAACTTTAACCTCTTCTCATGCAAAGCACAGTTTGGGATCTCACATAATCTTCTGTCCAAAATACCGTCATCAAGTTTTAACTGGAGCAATCGAAGTAGAGCTAAAACGCATATTGGTAGAGACTTGTAAAGCTTATGGTTGGCTATGTCATTCTCTTGAAGTTATCTCCGATCATTGCCATATCTTCATCCAAAGACCACACAACCGCACCTGTAGATCTAGCAAAAACGCTCTGATCTATTAGTGCGGTTCATCTGTTTAACAAGTTTCCCAAGTTAAAACAGCGCAAATTTTGGGGTTCTGGCTTGTGGAGCAAAGGAACTTACTATGCTTCAGTGGGACATATTTCAGAAGATGTAGTTAAGAAATATATTGAGACACAAAAAGATCGCGACTAAACGGTATCCAACATCTGTTTGTTGTTGGTTTGGCTTTCATCCGAAGGCACAAGGCACATCGGTTTTCAGCCAAACATTAATTTATAAAAAAATCAAAAACTTGTAGCGATTTTCCTTTGGAGAGGCTTTGCCAACGCTACAAGCTTGCAAGCTGATGAGATCAGCAAATCAATTCAGTTTGAGTTTTAGCTCATCGATGCAGAGCTGCGGTCATAATCTTTTCGGAAGCTTTTACTGGGTTTTCCTTGAATGGTGCTGTGATAGTCCCCAGCTTCAATCCCCACTTCATCAGCAATTCGATTTAACATCGACTGCTCCCTATTTTTAACCTGATGATGGTGACGCATCATTAAAGCACGAGCTTGATCTTGTGTAGACATAGTTAAAATCCTCCAGTTTTAAATCAGTTTATTAAAAAGTAATTTTTTTTATTCTTCTAGACTGAGCCTGATAAATTAGTTGAAAATAAATATTGAACCTCAAGCTTCACAAGGCTTTGGGGATATCATAAGTCAAACTAAAGTTCAACAATTCCTCAACTCTAATCCCTCTAGAAGATCCATTTTTTTAACTTAAAGACGTTACATGTAACGTCTCTACGAAGAATGACTCCGATCATAAGTGGCGCGTGTTGCCGAGTCCGGTTTACCTTGAATACCACTCCAACTTTCCCCAACATTTTCTATCCCAGCTTCTGCGGCGCAACGACTGAGTAAAGATTGCTGACGATTTTTGATTTGATGATGATGGCGCATCATCAGGGCACGAGCTTGATCTTGAGCTGACATGGTGGTTTTTCCTTTACGAGTTAGGTCTGTCGTGTTTTTTTTGCTTTCAATTTTTAATATATCATAAATTTTGTAGTCTACGCTACAGAAAATAGTTTGTTTATAATAATTTACATTTGAGTCGTTTCCCAAAATCTCTGCTGTGGAGTCCAAACTATAGTTAAGAAAATTAAAGTTAGAAGAGAAGTTGACCGAGAAGATTTAATCTAAAGGTCACTAATTTTATCTTGTGAGTCATGACAGAACACAAGCGTATCGGCATCCTCACGAGTGGAGGGGACTGTGCAGGTCTAAATGCCGTGATTCGAGCCGTTGTCTACCGAGCTGTTGGAACTTATGGATGGGAAGTGATTGGCATTCGCCAAGCCACTCATGGTTTAATGAGTCGTCCTCCTGAAGCGATTAACTTAACGATTGATAAAGTCGATCCGATTTTAACGTTGGGGGGAACTATCCTGGGCACAACCAATAAGGGCGATCCTTTTGCCTTTCCCATGCCAGATGGAAGTTTACGCGATCGCGCCGAAGAGATTATTGAGGGCTATCATTTACTGGGTCTTGATGCTTTAATTGGGATTGGTGGTGATGGTAGCTTAGCGATTTTGCGGCGTTTAGCTCAGCAAGGGAATCTGAACTTAGTTGGAATTCCTAAAACGATTGATAATGATGTCGGTAGTACAGATTTGTCTATTGGCTATCATACTGCTGTCACGATTGCTACTGAAGCAATAGACCGTCTACATTTTACCGCTGCCAGTCATAGTCGGGTAATGATTGTCGAGGTTATGGGACGTGATGCCGGACACATTGCCCTGAGATCTGGAATTGCCGGGGGTGCAGATGTGATTTTAGTGCCTGAAATTCCTTACAGCATTGATAAAATCTGCCATCAACTGGAAAAACGGCAGAAGCAAGGACGAAATTACTGTTTAGTGGTGGTAGCGGAGGCGGTTAAAACAGAAACCGGAGATCCTGTAACCAATACCAACAGTTTAGGGCAATCTCGTTTAGGGGGAATTGGGCAGTATTTAGCGGATAAAATTTCAGCCGCTAGCGGCGCAGAAACCCGTGTAACGGTTTTGGGTCATACTCAACGGGGAGGCCCTCCTACGGTGACAGATCGGGTGATTGGGTCGGCATTTGGAGTCGCTGCGGTGGATTTAATTGCCGATCATAAATACGACCGCATGGTAATATGGCAACATCGTCACGTTGAAAGTGTACCCATTACTGAAGCGATCGCCGAATATCGAGCGGTTGAGCCGGGTGAAATTTTAGTTAAAACGGCTCGCAGTATGGGAATTTCTTTGGGAGATTAAGCTGATGTCCCCGCCCTAGTCTGAGACAGAATAATGGGGCGGGACTAATGCAGAATATTGGGTTAATTTTCCATTGCTTCAACCGACTTAGGAACCCCTGCAGTGAGGACTTCGTATCCTTCTGGGGTGACTAATACATCATCCTCAATCCGAATTCCAATCCCTCGCCAACGTTCGTCTACTTCGGGTTGTCCTTCAACGGGTTTAATTTCAGGAGAAATATAAATTCCGGGTTCAACTGTTAACACTTGTCCGGGTTGGAGGGGTTGAGGATTTTCTCCCCATTGATAAACCCCAACATCATGCACGTCTAACCCCAGCCAATGTCCGGTGCGATGCATATAAAATGGTTTGTATTTTTCTTCTTTAATAATCTCTTCGATATCTCCTGTTAACAGTCCTAAATCCATTAACCCTTCCACTAAAACACGCACTGCTGTATCATGAATTTGTTGATAAGGATTTCCGGGTTTAACCTGCTCAATTGCGGCCAGTTGGGCGGCTAACACTAACTCATAAATTATTTTTTGTTCTGCTGTAAACTTTCCATTTGCCGGAAAGGTTCGAGTAATATCTGCATTATAATATTGATAAGAACATCCGGCATCAATCAGCAATAAATCGTTATCTTGAATCTGACGATTATTTTCAATATAGTGTAAGATGCAACTATTTTTACCAGCAGCCACAATAGACGGATAAGCAGGGCTGCCTCCATTCATCGCAAAAATGTGTTCAATTTCGGCTTGAATTTCATACTCATATTTTCCAGGCTGGGTCATTTCTTTCGCCGTATTATGTGCTTTAACAGAAATATCAGCCGCTTTTCGCATCAAAGCCAATTCAGCTTCTGTTTTAATTAGCCGCATCGGATGTAAAATCGTGCCAGCATCTTGTAGTGCAATAGGTCCCGTTCCGTGTTTGGGATACACCCGAATTAACCGTTGCCAATGGTTTAAAACTTTTTGGTTAAATCCTTGATCTCGTCCTAAACGATAGTAAATTTTATCGGCTTTACTTAAATATTGAGGTAGCTTTTCATCTAATTCATGAATGGGATAAGCAACATCAGCGCCATACACTTCTTTCGCTTGATCGACTCCAACTCGATAACCCGTCCAGGTTTCTTTTTCTAAATCTTTTGGACGCACAAACAGAATAAATTTGTGTTCTTCATGATGGGGGGCAAACACCGCAACCGCATCAGGTTCATTAAACCCTGTTAAATAGAAAAAATCACTATCCTGACGATAAGCATATTCTACATCATTATGCATTACAGCCATCGGTGCACTTCTAAAAATTGCTGTAGCGTTGCCTACTTTTTCCAGTAATTGTTCTCGTCTTTGTTGATATTCTGCTAGTGTTGTCATCTTTGATCTGCGATCATTGAATATAAATCTAAATTATAGCGCTGCACGCCCTTGCAATAGGCGTAAGGGCACTCTTGCAATAGGCAATACGCACTCTTGGTATGAATTGAGTAATGAGTAACTCGTCATTGAGTAAGTAGAGACGTTGCATGCAACGTCTGTACGGGAGTAATGAGTAAAATTTATAATAATAGCCAGGGTTTGTTACCCCCGAATTGTGCGAGGGCAGGCTTTTTACTTCTGAGTCCCTACTGAGGTAAGAAGTTTGGGTATAACATACCTATTCAATTTGTCTAAAGCGCAGGCGCGTACTCCTATAAACAATTCTTGTAGATTAAACTCACGTCTCAGCTTATACTATTACTAAAAATACTATCATCAAAATTAAATTAATAACGAGATTGAGTAATTTTTAAACTGAGTAGTGCTATCTATAACAATTCTTGTAGATTAAACTCACGTCTTAGCTTATACTATTACTAAAAATACTATCATCAAAATTAAATTAATAACGAGATTGAGTAATTTTTAAACTGAGAAAAATTACCGGAATGATACCCACTGCAATAATCGCTAAAGCGGGGCCGGCTGCTTCAGCTAATCGTTCATCGGCAGCTAAATTATAGACTCGAATCGCTAAAGTATCAAAGTTAAACGGGCGAATCACTAATGTAGCGGGTAACTCTTTCATCACATCAACAAAGGTTAACATTCCGGCTGTTAATAATCCTCCCCACATCATCGGTGCATGAACTTGAATTAAAGTACTCGTGGGTCGATGTCCTAAACTACGGGCTGCTTCGTCTAAATTGGGTTTGATTTTACTTAAACTCGATTCTACAGCACCATAAGAAACGGCAAGAAATCGGACGAGATAAGCATAAACTAAAGCAATAATAGTTCCACTAAAAATTAATCCGGTTGAAATATTAAAAGTAGAACGCATAAAACTATCAATGAAATTATCTAAGCGTCCGACTGGAATTAATATTCCAACCGCAATCACAGAACCCGGAATAGCGTATCCCATTGCTGCAATTCTCGTCGGAATAATCATAGTTAAATTATGATTCAATCGAACACCATAAGCCATGACTAAAGCAACAATTATTGATAAAAATGCTGTAATGATAGCCAATATTAAACTATGACTAGCGAAATCAAAAAAACGAGGATCGAGAATAGTATCCCAGTTGTTTAATGTCATTTGCAGCAATAATCCTCCCGGCATCAAAAACCCTAATCCAATCGGGATTAAGCAAGCAAAAAAAGCAATAATTGCTCTAATATTTCTTAATTTAAAAGGCGTTAAAGGCTCAAATCGACTGCCACTTTGATAATATTTAGCTTGCCGACGCGACCATATTTCAAGTAATAATAAACCTAAAATAAATAACATCAAAACAGCCGCTAACTGGGCAGCAACCACTCGTTCTCCTAAACCAAACCAGGTGCGATAAATGCCTGTTGTAAACGTATCTACCCCAAAGTATTGTACCGTACCAAAATCATTTAACGTTTCCATTAAAGCTAAGGCTAAACCCGCTATAATTGCAGGCCTAGCTAACGGTAAAGCCACTGTGAAGAAACTCCGCCAAGGACCACAGCCCAAAGAACGACTCGCTTCTAAAGTACAAGTCGCTTGTTCCAAAAAAGACACACGAGCCAGTAAATATACGTAGGGATAGAGAGTAAGAGTTAAAAGCGCGATCGCTCCCCCAACTGACCGTATATCAGGAAACCAATAGTCAGCAACACTACTCCAACCAAATATATTACGTAAACTTGTT
>CAYNXM010000077.1:0-3788 GCA_964401105.1 uncultured Lyngbya sp.
TGTGAAGGCTGCGATCGCCCTAGATGGCTGGGGTGTGCCTGTCTTAGGTAGCTTTCCAGTATATCGTATCAGCCACGATTATTTTACTCATTGGACTTCAGCCCTACTCGGTCATGGTCTTGAGAGTTTCTGGGCAGATCCCGCTGTCGAACATTTAGAGTTGTGGCGCGCGCCTAATACAGTCAAAGGTTGGTGGTTATCTCCCACGCCATCCGGAAAACAAACGGCTTTACCTGCGACTGCAAAACAGGTTTTGGTTCATTGGTTGACAACAATAGACGAATTTTCAGAGTGAGACTCAGCCTTTCGATGTCTAGGATCGGGGTTTAACCTCTAATTACCGTCAATACAGAGTATATCCTCTAAAGCCCCATCAATTAAAGCATTTATCTAATTCCTATAATGGTAATTATCGGTATTAGAGATCAAATTCAGTCCCACCTCAATAACGTTAGGCCCTAGATAGTGGCAAATAAATGACCGAAGAAATGGGTCAGGGGCCCCGTGCTTAAGCACTGCTTTTCTTATTTATGTTATAAAGTACAGTTAGTCAAAAAAAGCGGGAAAAATAAACGTTCATCGGTGATGTTCCTGATTAGATACAGAGCTAATTTTTAGTCGTTAGCATGGTAAAATATTCTACAGCTTACCCGTTCATCAGTGAATAAAAGCGCTTGTTTGTGAGCCGCTACACCTCAACAGATGTAAAAGTTGCTGGATGAAAATAATCATAAATTTGCTGGGCTAATTTCGGCCCAATTCCTGATACTTCGGCAATTTGTTCAGGAGTAGCAATACGCAGATAATCAATTGAACGAAAATGGGCTAATAATTGCTTTTGACGATGATGTCCTAAGCCGGGAATTTCATCTAAACGCGATCGCTTCATCCGTTCACTTCTTTTATCCCGATGAAAGGTAATGGCAAAGCGGTGGGCTTCATCTCGCAGTCTTCTTAATAATTGTACACCCGGTTGTGAACCATCGGTTACTAACGGTAAAGATTCTCCCGGTAAGAATATTTCTTCTCGTTGTTTGGCTAAACTAATAATCGCTAATTCCTCTAAAATTTCCTTTTCTCGCAATATTCCCACCACAGAAGACAGTTGACCTTTACCCCCATCAATCATAATTAAATCCGGTTTATCGCTTTGTTCGTTAATATTATCCGGGTTATATTCTCGAAACCGACGACCAATGACTTCTGCTAAACTGGCAAAATCATCAGACCGTCCGATATGAATATCCGGGTTTCTAATTTTATAATGACGATAGTGTTGTTTTGCCGGTAAACCATCAATAAATACCACCCGAGAAGCCACCGCATCTGAACCTTGAACATGAGAAATATCATAACCTTCAATACGGTGAGGAAGCTGAGGTAAATCTAAAATATCCGCTAAATCTTGCATCGCTTCCGTATTGCGATCGCTAAATTTCTGTACCCGTTCTAATTCATAATTAGCATTGCGTTCCACCATCTCAATTAACTCAGCTTTAGTTTGCCGCTGCGGATTAACAATTGTAACTTTTCGACCTTTGCGATCGCTTAACCAATCTGTTAAAATTACCTCATCCGGTAACTCATATTGCACTAAAATTTCTGTCGGAATTTCAACCGAATCAACCGTTTGATAATGTTGTTCTAAAACGCGCTGTAAAATTGCCCCTAATTCTTCTATATAAATATTAGAATTATCTCCATAATTTATAGCAGTTTGTGCCTCATTTTCCTGCAAATCTTCGGATAAACTTGAATCTAACTCCTTACTTCCCCCCTTACCAAGGGGGGATAAGAGGGGGGTTGCCTTACCAAGGGGGGATGAGAGGGGGGTTGCCTTATCAAGGGGGGACACAGGGGGGTAAGAAACTGAATCTGAAAACGGCTGTAAATTCTTCACCTCCGCAAAAAATCCCAAGCGTCCGACTAATTGTCCAGCGCGAATTTGGAATAATTGGATACAAGCTTGTTTATCATTAGCCGCTAAAGCAATAGCATCCCGAGACACTCTATCATCCGGTAAAGACACCTTTTGATCGGCATTTAAAGATCGTAATCCTTGTAATTGATCGCGAAGTTGTGCCGCTAATTCAAAGTTTAAATCTTCAGACGCTTTCTCCATTTTTTCTGTGAGAATATCAATCAATTCTCCTGTTCGTCCCTGAAAAATCATTGCGACTTTTTGCACAGTTTTACGATACTCTTCTGGGGTAACTAATGCTTGACACACTCCCGGACAGCGACCTAAATCATAATTTAAACAGGGTCGATCTTTAAATAAAGGTTTCGGACGTTGTCGTAATGGAAAAATCCGTTTAACGATGTGTAAAGTACTGCGTAATAAACGAGTATCCACATAGGGGCCATAATAGCGATCTTTTTTCTTGCCTAAACGGCGTTTACGAGTAATAAAAATTCTCGGATAATCTTCTGACCACGTAATACAAACATAAGGATATTTTTTATCATCTTTCAGCAGAACATTAAAATAAGGCTGATGTTTCTTAATTAAATTTGCTTCTAAAGCTAATGCTTCCGCTTCTGTATCTGTGGCAATAAATTCAATTTCCGCCACTTGCTGCACCATCATATCAATGCGGGGAGTATGATGATTATAATCCCGAAAATAGGAACGAACCCGCGACCGTAATTTCTTCGATTTACCAATATAAAGAATATTATCGGTGCGATCGCGCATTAAGTAAACACCTGGAGAAGTCGGTATTTCTTTTAACCGCGTTTCTAGGCGTTGTGGATCTTTAAGTAATAGTGGAGTTGCTGGAGAAGACATCAGTCGTGAAAGTTAGAGGCTATAGTCATTGTAGCGACTGTATTGCCTTCTGTATCCCAGCTAATCATTTACGTATTATTATGGGATCACTTGGATTAACCCAGTGTGAAAAGCTTTGTCATAGGTAATGATGGGTAAGTTTTCAAGTTCTGCCTGAGCCATGAGCATTCGGTCAAACGGATCACGATGGGGAATTGGCAAACTGCCAGCACGTAGAGCATGAGCGCTGGTGATGGCAAGTTCGGTGAATTGAGCTTGTTGTATAATCTGCGAATACTCTTCAACGATTTGTTTAGCTTCAGGAAGCTTGCCGATGCGGTATTTAGTTGCAATTTCCCAGGCAGAAGCACTGCTGGCTAGAATGCAATTATCTGGGTTACGAATAATGTTTCGGCAGTCAGTATTAAGTTTAGGATCATCAAACAACCACCACAGTAAAATATGGGTGTCAAGCAGATAGCTCATTCCCATAGCTGAAGTTCCTCCTCCGGAAGCGGTTCAAAGAAAGCATCACCCAGTTTTCCCTTCAATAGTCCAGGAGTGCGAGGCTTTAGATTATCTTTGCTTAAACCCAGGCGAAAATCATGAATGACATCATAAAGTTGTGGGAGTTTTTCTTCAGGAATTTTTTCTAGCTCTTGAATGATTTTTTGAATTAGCATTGATTCACTCCTTTAGGCAAATAACAGTTCTTACCAATGATTATAAAACCTTATATTCCGTAGGGTGGGTTAAGCGCGAGATAAATTATGGGGAAAAAAATCTGTTCCAATTCGCGCTGTCACTCGCCGATAATGTCGTTGTTGTCTGTACTACATTTTTATCTTCAATGTAGAATAGAGGTTAAGGAATGACTCATCTAGAACATCCGAAAATTGCACCTGTTGATACCCATGAAAGCGAGTGAAGTTTTACAACAATATGCTCAGAGTAGACGAGATTTTCAAGGAGTCAACCTCAGGGGTTTGTCCTTTAAAAATCAGGATTTATCAGGAGC
>CAYNXM010000078.1:0-29611 GCA_964401105.1 uncultured Lyngbya sp.
ATAATCTTCTGTGACATAAAAGGTTTCCCATAATTGATCGTTTTCGCTATAGCTATAATAAGGCGGATGACTGGCAAAGGCTTCAAACGGTAAAGGAATTTGTTTACGGGCAATAGCTTTTAAATATTCTGGGGGACGATAGGAACTCATTGCTGCATTTAATGCCAGTCTCCCATAAGAGTTCTTCATTTTTTTTATAAATTCTATTTGATCCTCTCCCCACCATAAACCTGCAATTGCAGTTAAACCACTATCCCAAGTATTGCGATCGAATCCTCTACTTTCAGCCCCACCTGCCGTTCCCCAACTTAAACGAAGTGCCATATTTGTAGCATACCAATCGAGTAAAGCCTGGGCTAAGTTTTTGAGTTCAGGATCTTGAGAAAAGTCATAAAGATTGAGTAAGCCGCTGATACTATAACCATAGTAAATTGAAGAATGAAATTCTCCTTGTCCAATAGTCAGAAACTTATTCAATTCTGAACGTAACCAGGCTTCATTAGTAGCTGCACTTGCTGGATCTTCTACGGGAAAACCACTACCATTCATTAATGCTAAACCGGAGGCACGATGCATAAACATATGATTTTCTGTGCCCCCTTCTGTCCATTCCAAAACTTGGGGTAATTGTAATTGTTTTTGATAAGCTGCCCGTACTGCTGGCGGCATTATATCTTGGAATAAGAAAAAAATCCGTATATCGAAGGCACTGCGAAAATGATATAAATCCGGTTTATCTCGATCTAATTTTAATAAAACATCCCAACTATTTTGAGGATCATAAACAGATTCCTGATTTAAGCTTAATCTGGCTAAAATAATCGGTAATAAATATTTATGGGGATCTCCTAATTGAATACGTCGCCACCATGCATCTTTTTCCTCTAAATCAATTGCTGCCATTTTTTCTCGAATGGCTAATCCTTTGACATTAAAATTATATATGTCATTTAATTTTTTATTTTGTTTTTCTAAAGATAGGTTTTTCTGTGAATTAATAGTTTTATCACGATTGTTTATATTGTTATTTTCAGATCGAACTTGACAACCAGCAATCCCTAAAGCTATCGCTGTCACTACAGTCCAGCGAATTATAATTAAAATATTTTTACCCATTTAAAACGATCTAAATATAGAGATATTCAGAATTTAAGATTAAGTTGCAATCAGAAGATACTTTAGTCTTTTTCAAGAAATCGGAAGCTTAATTGTAAATATTGTTTTGTTATTTTTACTGATCACTGTAATCGTACCATCAAGTTGCTCAACTAACTTTTGAACTAAAGCTAAACCTAAACCCGTTCCGCCTTGTCGCCAGGGATCAGCATTAGGAACTCGATAGAACTTATCAAAGATTTTGGGCAATTCCTGCTCCGGAATTTCTGTAGAGTTACTAACTTTTAATTGAATTTGCTCCGTCGGAACTTCTAAACCATCAGATACCGCTTCCAAAAAGTCTATTTCCAACTCAATATTGCCTTCATTAGCCGTATATTTACAAGCATTATTCAGTAACTCTGCCAAAATTCGTTCTAATGTATTTCTATTAGTTTTAATAGCTTGAATATCAGATAAATAATTCACCTCTAAATTTTGTTGACGCTCTTCCGCTCTAGAATGAAAAGGCTGAATAAATGGGGGCAGCCATTGATGTAAATGAATAATTTCCTGAGCAATTGGAGCAGATGCTGCTTCTAATTTTTGTAAATCTAGTAAATCATTAACTAAATTAATTTCTCGGGAGCATTCCGATTCTAAAATCTTCAGATACCGCTCTGCATTCCGACTATCCGGCGCAATATTCAGCATATGAATAGCCAATTTCATCGAAGCCAGTGGTGTCCGCAGCTCATGGGAAATAGTATCAATAAAATCATCTTTGAGACGATTAAGCTTTTGTAATTCTTGAACCTTTTGCTGAAGTTGAATCGTTCTTTCTTGAACTTGCCGCTCTAAATCCGTATTGAGATCTTGAACCGTTTGAAAAAGCTGAGCTTGTTGAATCGCGATCGCGAGCTGAGTCGCCAACTGGCGCATTAAATTGGTTTCCGAAGACTGCCACTGACGCGGATGAGAACATTGATGAGCCGCAATCATTCCCCAAAGTTGACCATCTTGAAAGATAGGAACCACCAAACAAGCTTGAACTTGTATTTTAGCAAACCGTTCTTGTTCGATTTGAGTAAGATTTGTTTCTTCTTGCAAATGAGTTAAAGCATAAACATAATCCGTTTCAAAAGTTTTTAGATAGTTCTCAATCGTGGATTTCTCTAAAACAGTTCCGGATAGCGATCGCCATCCCGCCGCAACAGATTCAGCCACCATTTTACCCAACTGCGCCGAAGAAACTCGATACATCACCACCCGATCCACTTCCAGGACTTGCTGCACTTCTGCAACAGTGGTATTGAGAATTGCATTTAAATTTAAAGACTGATGAATTTGTAGGGAAATTTTCCCCATCAATCGTTCTCGCTGCAATTGTTCATGCAGTTTAGCCGTGCGTTCTTGAACTTGCTGTTCCAATTTAGCATTACGGCTTCTGAGCAATTCTAACTTCTCTAATTGCAGTTGATAAACCGATTGCTGTAGATTTTTGACCACCCTATACATTTCAGTTGGATCGAGCATTCTGAGTAAGCTAATTTGAGTAATCATTCCTAATAATTCCCCTTCATCCCCACAAACTAACAACCGCTGTAAATGTTGCTTTTGCATTTCTTGATGAGCTTTCCAGAGGGAGTCATTTGGCTTGAGATAAAATAACGAAGTTCCCATCACCCGTTCGGTTGAGATCTCCGCTAAATCCAACTCTAAAAACTGGGCCTGAATAATATCCTCAGCAGTAATCAAACCCACAGGCGTTAATCTCTGCTCGGTAAAAGAAGCGAAAGACGTGAAAGATTGATAAATCACGACACAACTGACTTGATGTGCTGCCATCATCTGGGCTAAATTCAGCACTGAGGTGGTAACAGGAGCCGTAACCATATCCGTACTCATTTCGTCGGCAACTCGCCTTAATCTGAGGATATTTGAGGGCTGGAGAACTTGACGAATGCGTTCCGGGGTAACAACACCGACGAGCTTTCCTTGAGGATCTAAAACAGGTAAATGCTGAATGTGATGCTGACGAAACAAAGATAACGCAGAGAAGATATCTTGTTCGTCAGATTCGGTTAAATGAATAGGTGAGGAGGACATCACCTCACTGATTTTGATTTTTTGAGAGGCTGCATCTGTGGGAGATTCTAAGGCACCGGTGGCAATCAGTTGTAGGATATTGCGTTCAGTCACAACCCCAAGCAGTGCCGATGTTTTGCCATGCACCACCAGCACACAACTGGCTCGAATCTCATCTTCCTCACCCCCGACAGCCTCTGCTTCTCGATCTTGAGGGGGCAAAGGTAAAGTACACTGATTGTACTGTTGACTCATTAATGTGATCACCTCCCCAAGAGAGGTGTCGGGTGTCACCTGTAAAGGATGACGATCGATGGCTTGTTCTAACGCAGAGGAATAGTGGGGCGGTTGGTACGATGGCATAACCAATTGCTCAGTTTAAATCAGAGAATCAGACAAAAATCCAGGATAGCACTGTCAACAATCAGAACAGATACTCTAGTCATTATCCCCAATTGATTAAAAGAAGATGTCAGAATGTTAAAAATTAGTCTCTAGCCTAGATCATCATAAATTTTATGGGTAATACGTTGAATCTTGAACAAATTGCCACCCAGTTAGAGAGTCCAAACTCGCGCGATCGCTTATTGGCCCTTGTGGCGCTCAGACCCCTGCCAGCAGAAGAAGCAGTCCCTTTAATTAAAAAAGTGCTAGATGATGAGAATCTACAGGTGCGCTCAATGGCTGTTTTTGCCCTGGGAGTGAAACCGACAGAAGAATGTTTCCCGATTTTGGTCAAATTACTCGAAGCTGACCCGGACTACGGAATTCGGGCGGATGCGGCTGGGGCGCTCGGTTATTTAGAAGATATTCGCGCCTTTGAACCGCTGGTACGGGCATTTTACGAAGATACGGTTTGGTTAGTCCGTTTTAGTGCGGCGGTTTCTTTAGGAAATTTAAAGGATATTCGCGCCCATGATGTTTTAATTAAAGCATTGGATAGTGAAGATGTGGTCATGCAACAAGGGGCGATCGCCGCGTTGGGTGAAATTGGGGATGTGGAAGCGATTGACAAAATACTTCGTTTTACCTCCTCAGAGGATTGGCTGGTGCGACAGCGTCTGGCTGAGGCCTTGGGTTATTTGCCCAGTGCGAAAACGGTTGATGCCCTGATTTATCTCAGTAAAGATAGTCACCCTCAAGTAGCAGCCGCCGCCAAGATTTCTTTAGATCGCTTAGATAGAAACCCGAAATGAATCCAAAATTAGAAGAAAATCATTCTCACTTATTGCGACTCAAGCGAGGACAACGGGGAGAGGCTTGGGTCGTGCTACAAGGTTTGTTACTATTGGGGTTTATCTTATTACCGCCTAGACCGATAATGAAACTGAGTTTGATGGCGGATTGGGTTCGATATGGAATTTGGGCGTTAACTTTGATTTTCGGCTTAACCGCGCTAATATTTATAGTCAAAGGATTGATAGATTTGGGGAACAACTTAACGCCATTTCCCTATCCCAAAGAGAATGGCAAATTGATCAAAACTGGAATTTACAGCGTTGTTCGCCATCCCCTCTCTTGGTGCGCGTTCCTTAGCTGCTTGAAAAGCAGCAGGGTCGCACCGCTCTATAGTGGTTTAATTTTTGCTGCCTTAGGATGGGCTATTTTTCAGCTCAGTCTCTCTCATTTTATCGGAACGGTTGTCTTATTCGTTTTTCTCGATCTCAAATCTAAACAGGAGGAAAACTGGTTAAAGCAGAAATATTCAGAATACATTGAATACTGTTCTCAGGTCAATCAGTTAATTCCAGGTATTTACTAAAAAGGAATCACTGACCACTGGTAAACGGATGGGAAAATTAATGAAAGTTAGAAGTTTTCAATCAGTGTCACTGATACATCACAAAAACTTCCATCAGTTTTAAGATTTCTAAGTCCCTTGCTACAATCAATTGAGTTGAGAAAATCAGTTTTAGAAGAACTACTATACACGAACAGGATAGAAATCAAAGTTATTGATTTTTCCTATACAGTCCTACTTTAGTTGATCGGGTGAATTTTTATCCCATCAAACTGATAATCTCAACGCTTTAGATGAAT
The DNA here is from genome assembly GCA_964401105.1 of uncultured Lyngbya sp. Classification (GTDB taxonomy): domain Bacteria; phylum Cyanobacteriota; class Cyanobacteriia; order Cyanobacteriales; family Microcoleaceae; genus JAAURB01. The sequence continues at coordinate 5,224 of CAYNXM010000078.1, forward strand.
AGATGTGTTAATCAGCATGATGTTACAGTGTGGATAAATTTTACTGGCTCCACCAAATTAAAGACTCAGATCGCGATATTGTGGGAAATCGTGGATTTTACTTGAGTACTCTCACTCATCAAAATCATCCTGTGATCTCGGGTGTTGTGATTCCAGCTCAACAGTTTTGGAAAGTTTTAGAAACAATCAATTGGCGCGAACCGTTCTTTGTTGATTTATCAAATTCTGTTTTACATTTAGATGGCAGCGATCCCCAAACTTTACAGCGGATTGCTCAAGGCATTCGTCATCATATCTTAACCTCAACCCTGTCGTCAGACTGGTTATCTCACTTTTCAGATCTGATTCAACAATGGTCGGCTTCCGCCATCATCTTTCACGGCTATTTGAGAAGTTCAGCTCTCAAGACAGAAGGCATTATTGATCCAGTTTTGAGCCATGGAAATCCGACTGCAATGGCTAAAGGATTCAAACAGATAATCGCTGAGTTTTTTCGCGCTAGAAGTCTATTTTATTGGGATTATTGGGGTGTAACGCTACAACAACTTCAACCGACTATTTTAGTACAACCCTTATATTCAGTCGCTGCTTCGGGTATCGTACAAACTCACCGGGATCATTGGCAAATTCAAGCGACTCCCGGATTAAACTTATCGATTGATTGGGGTAACACTGAGCTAGATTGTTATCAAATTGATCCCCAAACTTATCAAGTACAATCTCAAAAACAGGGACACAAAACCATAGCCTATCATCTCCAGTCTACCCCGAAAAAACAACCCACCAAACCCGAGACAGTTGTCACTCACCAGACTATTCCTTTAATTGCTGACTTTGCGGATTCTCCTTTAGAAGGGATAATTTTACCCACAGAGCAACAAACCCCATGGGTTTTAGATTCCTCTCAACTGGAGGCCTTAATTCAACTAACTCAAAATCTAGTGGCTCAGTTGGGTCAATCTTGGCAACTGGGTTGGATTTTTGGTGCGACTTCTCCCCATTCGACTCAGCAGTTTTATTGGTATTTAATTGAGCGACTCCATCAAACACCTAGCCAATCTCTCCCTGTTGCCGACCCTATGCCTCCAGATCAATCTTCTGATCTAAACGCCATAAAACGTCAAACTTTATCAGGTTTGGGAGCCTCTAGCGGAGTTGTGATGGGGCGGGCAGTTGTAGTCTCCTCGCCAACCCCTGAAGGGGATCAATTTCAACCGGGATCAATTTTAGTGATTCCCAAGATTACAGCCGATAGTTTTCCTTTACTCAAACACGCAGTCGGAGTGGTTGCCGAATTTGGGGCGATGACGGGTCATGGAGCGATTTTAGCCCGAGAATTAGGCATTCCAGCGGTTTTAGGCGTTTCTCAAGCCACTCAACAGATTCAAACTGGAGAATTTCTTTTCTTGCAGGGGAGTTTGGGGGAAGTGCATTTGTTGGGAATGAATCAGCCTGAGGGGCTATCCTTATCCCCTCCGAAGACTTCCCAAAGTGATTTATCAACCGCGACTTCTTTGAGCATCACCACAAATTTGATGGTTAATATCAGTCAACCTAATTCGATTGAGCGACTGCAAAATTTACCTGTTAATGGAATTGGGTTATTGCGCTCTGAACTGTTAGCATTAGATGTACTCCCTTGGCAGCGAGAGAGTGGGTCATGGAATTTTCAGCAATGGTTACAGCCTCAGTTGCGCTCAGATTTTATTCAACAGATGGCAAAGAGTTTATGTTCATTTGCTGCGGCTTTAGCGCCTAAACCCGTTTTTTATCGAGCATTAGATTTACGAGAATTTTACTCAGAAGCCCGCCCTTTTTGGGGAGAAACCCAATGGGAATATATCCGATTACGTCAGCGCTTACATCACCCCGATTCAATCACCGATTCAGAAGACTTAACGCTGTTTGATCTCGAGTTGGCTGTATTATCCCAACTGCATCAATGGGGTTACCATAATATTAATTTGATTCTGCCTTTGGTGCGTTCTGTAGAAGAGTTTTCAGTTTATCGGTATTGGGTTAAACAGGCCTCATTAACGAACAACCAACATTTTAAATTGTGGATCATGGCAGAGGTTCCTTCTGTATTATTTTTGTTGCCAAACTATGTCAAAGCTGGGGTAGAAGGGATTGCGATTGGCACGAATGATCTGACTCAATTTATGCTGGGTATTGATCGTAATAATAATGAACATTTAACCCATTTAAATGCATCTCATCCGGCTGTAACTGCTGCGATTAAAGAATTAATTCAACAGGCAAAAGTAGAAGGAATTCCTTGTTCAATTTGTGGAGATGCTCCAGTGTTATATCCCGATCTGATTCAAAATTTTATTCAATGGGGAGTTACATCTTTATCGGTTCATCCTGAGGCAATTACATCAACTTATGATGCAATTATTCAAGCAGAAAAATCATTGTTACTGAAAGAAATTCGTCGTCAACTGAACGATTAAAATAACAGACTTCTGTCGGGAATATCTATAGATTAAATCGAGAAGGAGAAAAGGTCACAGAGTGCAATATTAGATCGCTCTCTATCTCCTAGTCTCCCCTATGTTTGTCAGTTTATGATTCTATTCGAGAAATCGCTTCTTCGGCGGATAAGTTTCCGTAAATCATTGACATGATTCCTGGTAAGTATTTATCCATTGTTGCTACATTTGTATAAATCAAATGCTTAACTAAAGCGGGTGTCAAACGATCCCCTTCAACATCAATACTGGTTTTATAACGGATTTCACCATCATAAAAATTCATTTCAAAGTTACCAATAACTACGCCATAATTCAGCATCGTAATTAAAGCCGCCACGCTATAACGTTTGTGATGGGGAACTTTAACTGGAAAAATTGAGTATGTGGTGAGCTGACGTTCTTCTTCTCGAGTCACAGCATAACAGTCAAAGCGACCGTTTTTTCCCTCAATACCTAAGGCAATTACCCGTCTATATTCAATTTCTTTGTAAACCCAACCATCGATATTTAAAAAATCAATAAGAACATCAAAAATGGGCTTATCAGATGGATAATCAGTTGTGATTAGTTCAGGATTATGCTCAGATACAACCATAATTTAATTAACTCCTTAGTCTCAAATTGTTTTAGTTTAAAAGTTACACTTTTTGATTTTCTAGTACGAAGTTATTATAAGACATTTTATTAGATTTTTCCTCAATATATGCTAAATTGACGATTTCATAATAAACTGAATGATATCCCACTTGACTGTAGGTTAATCTATTTTTCTTATCGACTCTTTCATCTTCTAACGACTTGCGAGTGCCAGCAAACAGTCGATCGCCTTTTTCAAATTCTCGTTTATTACCCTGAATCTCGGCTTGAATCTGTTCTAGCTCAACACTTTGTGCAATTAAATCAAAACAACGTTCAATCACTGGACGAATTGCGCTGCGTTTCTTAGATTTGTACTCAAACACCACTGAATTTTGATGAGCTTGTAGAAGCTGTAAGTGATAACAGCCATTGGGATCGGATTGGGGATACCATCCTAATTTAATCTGATAGCTTTCTGGATCAATCTTCCATTGATTGTCTTGAACTTTTAAAGATTGAATCAAGAGTAAATCCTCACTGTAACAATCATGATTCACAATCCAACCATTTTGAATGATAGGGTCTCGATCGCCAAAAGTATTATGGAGGACTGCCCAGCCACTGGGGATATTCAGAGGAACAAGTTTTGCAGACATAAAGGGTAAGGCTTAAGAAAGAGAATTGATAGTAACAGGGGCAACAATAGAATTCAATCGGGTCACATCAATGACCGGAGATTAATCTTGATAAATTATCTCCTATCAATAACACGTTTTTCTCAGGCTCGCAAGGAAAACAGAACGCTTTATGTTTCGGGAGAATTGACACAGGCATGACGCTTGAGATCTTCTAAAGAAACCACTTCTAAGGCTTTTTCGTGAGTGGCTGATAGGATAACCGGAGGAGCCACCCCGGCATCTTCGGCTTCTTGCCAACGCAGAGCACACAAGCACCAGCGATCGCCCGGTTTCAAGCCGGGAAACTGATAAACTGGCATCGGAGTACTGAGATCATTTCCCTGAGCCTTAGTAAAAGCCAGGAAGGTTTCGGTCATCTCAGCACAAATCACATGAGAACCAGAGTCCATTGGCCCAGTATTACAAAAGCCATCTCGGTAAAACCCGGTTCTGGGGGAAGAACAGCAATGGTCAAGGGGTTCACCCAATATATTTTTAGCGTTAGTCATCAACCTTTTCTCAAATTTGTTAAGAGGTGTTTTTGCCAAGATTTCAGCAGAAACTTGAGCATCACCTCAATCATCGTCAAGTCTAACCTGTGTTTGATGGATTGAGAGATCTCTACCATAACCTTAAAGGAAGATGAGAGCCATGTGGATTTATCCCATGGATGAAAAATGACTCGCGGAATTGATTCCGCAGTATCCTACACAATTTTGTAGGATGTTGCTAGAATGGGAGCATGAGTAAGTTAACTTTAACACTTAAACTTCCTTTTTATCGACTTAATGCTTGCAAGGCGATTGAGTTTGAGCGGTTAACTTTACTTAATACAGAAGTAGCCAATACGCTACTAAAGGTTGATAAGTCAGACAGACGCAAGTATACAAGTAGGGATTTTCAACACATTGAAATTGGCTCAATGTGGATTAACCAAACAATCCGAAATACTTGCGCTAGCACAGGGGTGAAGAAGTTTAAACGTTTACCTTTAGAGATTAACAATCAGGGGTATCGTATTAATCGTCAAGGTGATTTATTCACTGTTTCCTTTAGCCTGTATAGAGGCGCTAAGAAACGAATCCCTCTATCAGTCCATTCAGCATCACATCATTTGACTTTAGAAAAAGTCATTAACAAACAGGCTAAATTAGGTTCTCTGAAAATCTCAAAATCTAGAAAAGGGGTGTGGTATGCACTCATATCAGTATCGATGGATGTTCCCGATGCGCCCTTGCCAGTCAACTGGATTGGAGTGGATAGAGGTCAAAATAATATAGCCGTTGCCGCATTGCCTAACAGTTTTGGTAAGTTTTGGAGTGGTAAACGGGTTAAAGCCTTGCGAAAGCATTATCAAAAACTGCGTACTTCACTCCAGAAGACTAAAAAGCTTAGGAAAATTAAAGACATTGAAAGACGTGAGCGTCGAATCATGACTCACATCAATCATGTCATTTCTAAGCAGTTAGTCAGGTTCGCTTCTGACTATGGCATGGGTTTGCGGTTTGAAGATTTGTCAGGGATTAGACAGACTTCCAAGCAGCGCAAAAAGACTAAGTCAGATGCCAGTCAAAACCGTGACTTTTGGGCTTTTTATCAACTCGAACAATTTACCCGATACAAGGCTATTGGTGCAGGTGTGCCTGTAGAGTCTGTACCTGCACCCATGACCAGTAAGTCAGACCATCGTAACGGAGTGATTGGTAAACGAGTTAAGCATACTTTTACAGGCTATGATGGCTATCGGTGTCATGCGGATTGGAATGCCAGTCAAAATATTGGTCAATGGAATGGCTTTTCATGTCCTTTGAATCTTAAGAAAGCTGTATCTGTAATGGATATGGATGATTTAAAGGATGGGGTCTATGACAGTCCCTTAACTAATGTGAAGTTTAAGCAGGTGGATTCATCCCCTGCTTGAAGCTTCCTTTAGAATCCACGCGGTTTTAACCCGTGGAGTGTCAAATTATTTAAGTCTGTGGAAAATTATCCTCCTGTCCGCTCAATAATTTGGTAGCATTACATTATAAAGTGGCTATTAGTTTACCTGTGGAAAGCCAGGGCACAAACAGCAGTGATTAGAACCCCAGTCTCCTCCTCTAGTTTGAGGTTCTGTGTTCCGGATCGCAGAGTAGCGCACGAGCCCAGACATTTGTTCTATTCTTCATTATTTATTAATCCGGGAAACTTGTAATGAAACTCAGCGAAGTGCTTGAACGACTCTTTCCCCAACGGACAAATAGTCGTGAAGCAGTCAAACACCGTCTCAAATTGGTTTTAGCTCATGACCGGGCAGACTTAAGCCCAGAATTAGTCGCAGCGATGCGAAAAGAAATTCTTGAAGTGGTTTCGCGCTATGTTGAAATTGACCCCAATGATTCTGAGTTTGGTTTAGAAAGCGATCAACGCTCAACCGCTTTGATTGCCAACCTACCCATCCGACGAATTAAACAGATCGGCAGAGATGGGTCTGAGGAAGAAGCTCCAGGGCTATCGGCAGATCGGTCGATGGGGTAAGATTTCGCAATAGTCTACCTGAAGATTAACAATCATCAATTTCTCTTCTGCTCCCTCGCCTCACCCTCCCCACTTGTTTCCGGGTGACCCAAGATGCCCCACAATTTAAATCGGTTACCCTTAGCCGACGAATTCTATCTCGCGTGATGTGCATGATCGATGATACTCTAAAAGATGACATTGTTAAATCATCGTAAAGCTTCCCGAGTAATCGGATAGAGCTACTTTTAGAAAATTAGGCGCTGATCATGGTCTCCACCGCAGAAAAGACAAACGTAGGTTACATTACACAAGTTATCGGTCCGGTTGTAGATGCAAAGTTTCCCTCTGGAAAATTACCTGAAATCTACAATGCTTTGAAAATCACTGGAAAAAATGAAGCAGGTCAAGAAGTTTCAGTTGTCTGTGAAGTCCAGCAGTTACTAGGAGATAACCAAATTCGCTCTGTCGCTATGAGCGGGACTGATGGGTTAGTTCGGGGTATGGATGTCTTAGACACCGGTGCTCCCATTCGTGTTCCGGTTGGCCCTGCTACATTAGGTCGGATTTTTGATGTGACTGGGCAACCCGTTGATAATCTCGGCCCTGTGGGAACAGAAGAAACCTCTTCAATTCACCGCTCCGCTCCGGCGTTTACGGAACTTGAAACCAGTCCTTCTGTATTTGAAACCGGCATCAAAGTACTCGATCTCCTCGCACCCTACCGTCGTGGCGGCAAAATTGGCTTATTCGGCGGCGCAGGCGTTGGTAAGACCGTTATTATGATGGAATTGGTCAACAACATCGCTAAAGCTCACGGTGGCGTATCCGTGTTTGGTGGCGTGGGTGAACGCACCCGCGAAGGGAATGACCTCTATAAAGAAATGATTGAATCAGGGGTTATTGACGAAGAAGACCGCAGCAAATCCAAAATTGCCCTCGTTTACGGTCAGATGAACGAGCCTCCTGGCGCGAGAATGCGCGTTGGTCTGTCTGCCTTGACCATGGCTGAATACTTCCGGGATGTCAGTAAGCAGGACGTATTGCTGTTTATTGATAATATCTTCCGGTTTGTACAAGCGGGTTCTGAAGTATCCGCTCTACTGGGTCGGATGCCTTCTGCTGTGGGCTATCAGCCAACGTTAAGTACTGACGTGGGTGAACTGCAAGAGCGGATTACCTCGACAAAGGAAGGTTCAATTACTTCCGTTCAGGCTGTCTACGTTCCGGCAGATGACTTAACAGACCCGGCTCCGGCAACTACATTTGCTCACTTAGATGCGACTACTGTGTTGTCTCGGGCCTTAGCTTCCAAAGGAATTTATCCGGCAGTTGATCCTTTAGGGTCTACTTCAACAATGCTGCAACCCAGTGTTGTGGGTGACGAACATTATCAAACGGCTCGAGCAGTCCAGTCTACCCTGCAACGTTATAAAGAACTGCAAGATATTATCGCTATTTTGGGCTTAGATGAATTATCGGAAGAAGACCGGTTAACGGTTGCCCGCGCTCGTAAAATTGAGCGGTTCTTGTCTCAGCCGTTCTTTGTAGCGGAAGTCTTCACCGGTTCTCCGGGTCAATATGTCAGCATTGAAGAAACCATCAAGGGTTTCCAAATGATTCTGAACGGCGAACTTGATGATCTGCCTGAACAGGCTTTTTATATGGTTGGCGATATCGCTCAGGTTAAAGCGAAAGCTGAGAAATTGAAGGGCTAAATCCCTTACTCATCAGTTGTCAGTTCGCCAATGCTGACTGGCAACTGAAAAGGTTAAGATATATAATCTAGCACTTGACAAATGACATTAAATGTGAAGGTAATTGCACCCACTAAAACAATCTGGGATGATACAGCCGAAGAAGTCATTCTGCCCAGTACAACTGGTCAATTGGGAATCCTCAGCGGTCACGCTCCCCTACTAACGGCTTTAGGGACTGGGGTGATGCGGGTTCGTGTTGATAAAGAATGGGTTCCTATTGCCTTGAATGACGGCTTTGCTGAAGTTGAAGACGGTGAAGTCACGATTCTCGTCAGCGATGGAGAAAAAGGTGACACCATCGACTTAGAAGAAGCTCGTAAAGTTTATCAGAGCGCAAAAACTGATTTTGATCAGCTGAGTTCAACCACAGACCGTCAAGACAAAATTAAAACTGAGCAAGCTTATAAACGAGCCAGAGCACGCTTACAAGCCGCAGGTGGCTCAGTGGATTAGGCATAGCTTAATTAAATTGTATTTCATGAAAACAACCCAGTCTAGCTGGGTTGTTTTGGGTTAATCAACACCTAATCAAATGCCGACATCAGATAACAAGGATTGGATAGTATCCCAAGTTAATCCCTGCTGAATATATTGTGGATTATTCGGGTTGTATGGACTGGCAACCCGATCAATCGTAATAATCTTAGCAGAATCCGGTAAAACAGGTAGATCCGGATCGCTTGCTGTTGGTCGCATCAGAGAACTAGAGAATCCCTTAAAAACAGCAATTTCATCCCGTTCTCCGTCAATTTCAGCCCTGATAATCAAAACCTCTTGCGGGCGTTTTTGTGTATACAACTCTAAGCGTCGAGCAATTGAATTATTCATTAAACTGATTGGCTCCAGCTTTAGATTCAACAGACTCATTTCCCACTTTTGGAGCACCATTGTTCTAAATTTCTCCCAATTGAATTCCGGAGCGCTCAAGATTCAGCGTTTCACTCCAGCAGACTAGTAACCTGTTGCTGAGCGTCCCTGTTTTCCTAAGCGAACCAGAAGAAAATAACCAAAATAAAGTAGATAAATAACCAAGCCCGCCAATCCTAAAAATCCAATAAATCCCGCTGTCCAGCCGGGATGAATTAGCTGTTTGTATCCCCAAGGCGGATCAAGCCAAATTCGACAAGAGGGATTAGCGAGTAACTCTTTTGACCCAGAAAACGCACACTTGAGAGAGGGTAAAAAGACGATCGCGCCAATTCCATTGTAAACGCTTACTGCCCAACGCCAAGAGGTAAAGGCCAATTTTAGGGGAGAAAATTGTAAATCTTCAATTTCATCGTTGAGATCAACCCAAAACCACAAGCTAGCCGGAATTAACAGACGAGCCATAAATCCAGATAAAAAGCCAATGGGTAAAGCCCCAATCATCAAGTAAACTGTAATTGCCAATAAACTGGCGACTCGCCAGTAAATAATTAATAGGCGTTGGAGAACATCAATTTTTTGCACAAACGCCCACACTAACAGGATAATGGGACAAATCACAGTCAGTAGCACTGCTAAGCGATAATCCGTCCATACCCAGGATTTCAAGCCATCCAATTGCGCTACAAATAAAAAATTAAACATTGTTGAACGATAAACCCTTATCTAAAAAGATAAGCAACTGGAAAAACTTCCGTCAAATCCCAGTTGCTTACCCTCTGTATCACTTATTATGTTATGAGACAGAACCACATAACGAACTAGTCTTCATAAACGCGGCATTCTGCTGCCTCAGGGTTTTCATCGCAATACACTTCTAGTGAATTTTTGGGCTTTTTTTGCTTTTTGTGAGAAGCCTCAGCTTGTAGTTCTTCTACAACATCCCAAGCCGCAGCACATTCTTTGGAAGTGCCACCCTCAGTATCACAAACTGCACGGGCTGAAGCACGCTCTTGTTCAATGGTTTCTTCAATGTTACTCATAGTTGTTCCTTTGTTAACGACACTTTTTTTGATTGCACTCAGGGAAAACTGAGTTTTCCCTTTAACATTATAGAAATATCATTCCTTTTATCTGTGATACATCAGTCACAAGGGTGTATAAGATATTTCTCTAAATCTCTTAAGATTTATTGATATCAGTACATCATGATATCCGTCAACCTTGGATTACGGTTGATTATAGTGATGTTAACATACTGAAATCAACAGCAAATTGGGCAAAACCGAATCGGGAGAGTCAGATGGTCAACGCAACAACAGCACAAATGCAGTGGGTGAGTGCCCTATCCACTCGTCCGTCTTTAGAAGCAGCGGTGCAAGAGGTGGTTCAACAAGCGCAAAATACTCTGTTAGCCCCGCCAAACTTAGGGTTAGTGTTTATTTCTTCCAGTTTTGCCAGTGAGTATTCCCGACTGATGCCCTTGTTGCAAGAACATCTGGCTTTGCCCCATTTGATTGGGTGTAGTGGGGGTGGCATTGTGGGAATGAGCCATCTAGAACAAGCCTTGGAAGTGGAGGGAAAACCCGCCATTAGCCTCTGTTTAGCCCACTTACCCGACGTTAAAATTCAACCTTTCCAGCTTTCTCCTCAAGACTTACCTGATTTAGATAGCCCGCCACAAGCCTGGATTGATTGGATTGGGGTCTCTCCAGAAGACCAGCCTCAATTTATTCTGCTGATTGACCCAATGTCAAGCCAAATTAACGATTTGCTGCAAGGATTAGATTATGCTTATCCCGGTTCAACTAAAGTAGGCGGGTTAGCCAGTGGCGGCATGACAGGCGGCACAACAGCGGTTTTTTGTCAGGATCAAGTTTACAGTGGATCAACAGTGGGTGTCGCCCTCAGTGGTAATATTACAATTGAATCGATTGTGGCTCAAGGCTGCCGTCCCATTGGCCCTGTGTATCGGGTAACGAAAGGCGATCGCAATATTCTACTGGAAGTTGAACCCGAATCTGGGAATGCTTCACCCCTGTCTCCCTTAGAAGCACTGCAAGAATTGATTCAAACCCTCGATGAAGCGGATCGAGATCTGGCTCAGAATTCGTTATTTATCGGAGTCGTTCGAGATGAATTTAAACTGAATCTTGAACCGGGAGACTTTTTAATTCGCAACTTAATGGGGGTTGACCCCAGAGTGGGGGCGATCGCCATTGGAGATCGGGTTCGGCCTGGACAACGGATTCAATTTCACCTGCGAGATGCTCGAACTTCGGTTGAAGACTTAGAGCTATTACTCAAATCTTACCAGATTAATCACCCTTCAAGTTCTACTAATTTATCTGGGGCAGGTGCTTTGATGTTTTCCTGTTTAGGTCGGGGAGAACATCTCTACGAACAACCGAATTTTGACTCTCAACTATTCCGACGCTATCTGAATTTACCCATTAGTGGATTTTTCTGCAACGGTGAAATTGGGCCTGTCGGAGGAGGAACCTTTTTACATGGTTATACCTCTGTTTTTGGCATTTGTCGGCCTTCTCAACCTTAATGATAGTTTGAGTCGGAATGAAGCCGCAGCAAGCCAGTATTGAATTACTTTGCTCTCGATGTGATGTTTTTGAGCCGCTGTTGCTACTTTCCTACGCTTTGTGTGGGGCACTATCCTAACTTTTCGTAGGCTAACACTTTGTACAGAATATTTCGCGATCCTTGGGCTGTGGCGGTGGCTTGATTAATCCAGTTGGCAATAACCCCTTGAATCCCTTTATTTCTCGTCATTAACGAGAGAATATCGTAGGTAGGCATCGTTTCGGCTGTAATATCTTGCTCAACACAAAGACGGAGTCCGGCCATTTCTGCAATGGCTGCATAATCGTTGAGAGTACAGGTATTGACCGGTCCGTATAACAGATTTACAATGGATTCTACTATGCTTCTGGAATGAACTTTCCACAGGGGTTCTTTGTTCGGCTCTACGAAGTCAGATAAGGCTAATTTTCCTCCTGGCTTTAAAACTCGGGCAGCTTCTTGAAAGAATGCCTCTCGGCTGGGAAAATGAAAGATACATTCAACGGCGACAACTGCATCAAAGGACTCCGAGGCAAAGGTCAGTTCACAAGCATCTCCTTGGACAAATTTATGGGTATTATTTTCCTTAGGTAAAACGGTTGTTCTTGCTCTTTCTAGCTGGCGCTCATCAATATTGATTCCGACCAATTCTATCGGGGAAAAGCGATCGCCCATACTAGCAATGGTGCCACCAAAACCACACCCTGCATCTAAAACTTTCATGCCGGATTGAATGCCAGCCGCATCTATAATCATGTTAGATAAGGCTTCGGCTGCTTGGGTAAAATCTTCTACTGTTCCATCTGCTAATTCAGGATTTTCCCAGTATCCCCAATGAACATGACGACCAAAAGCTTTTTCAAAATTTGTGTTAGCATCCTGAAATTGAGTCAACAAGAAATCAAAATAGGGAAGCTTAATCAAGGAATTAGTCATGTTATATTCTCTTTAGGTCACTCTCTATTTTTACCAGATTATTGAGCATTGTGTAAGGATCGGGGCAAATCCCATTCTGACTGAGATCTATCCATCATAGTTTATTTATTTTGTCGGAGGGCTTTTATCAGCTTTCAAAAACCACTCTATAATTGAGGAAGGTTCAGTTGAATGTTTAGCTTTAGTATTTTCTGGTTTGACTATTTTAGTTTTAACCAGCATTTTATTAAGATCTTTCGAGAAAGGAATGAGTTCTGATTCGTTTACTGCCTCTGATTTTTCATCATCTTGCCACCAATTTATCATAGAATTTACTGATATTCCTCCAATTAAGCCATAGATAACACAGACCCAAATTGATGGAGTAACCCAGAAAAATACAAGTGTCAAAAATAAGCTGGTTCCTAGCGCAACTGAAGTCCTAAAATTTTTCATTTATTTTTCCTCAATTTTTTTAAATTTAACTTGTAGTCCATCTCGAGGATGTAAGGTGGGAACCGGATCGAGTTCAAGGCTTTGTTGAGGTAATAATTCCCATTGATAATTCCGCAATAAATGAGCTGCAAAAATCTTCATTTCTAATTGTGCAAATGCAAGTCCTAGGCAAATTCTCGGCCCTCCACCAAATCCGACTAAGCTAAAATCCTGTTTTTTATGTTCAGCTCGTTGTGGGCTAAATCGATCTGGATCAAAGTTTTTTACATTAGAATAAACTTGTGGATCTTGATGGGTTGCATTAATTTGATAGAGTGCCATCCATCCGGCAGGAACCCGATAACCTTTAAATTCAAAGGGTTTAATCACACCGCGAAATCCACCTCCGACTGGCGGATATAACCGCTCAACTTCTTTCAATACTTGCTCAAGCAAAGTCATTTTTTTTAGTAATTCTAAATTTAATTCAGGTGTTTCTTTACTAATTAGTTTTTGTTCAATTCGCAATTTTTCTAAAATATCGGGATGTTGAGCTAAACTCATACAAAATGAAGTCAACATCGAAGTTGTGGTTTCATGTCCGGCAAATAATAATAATAATGCCTGAACTTTTAATTCTTCTAAAGTTAGTCCGTTTCCTTGTTCATCTCGACTTTGAACTAATAACCCTAACGCATCTTGAGTCGGTTGTTGTTGCCGCTGTTGAATCACCTTTTCAATATGTTTAAGTAAGCGATCGCGAGCGATTATTGCTTTATTATATTTTGTTCCGGGCAGACGTAACGGTAACGCAAATAAACCTGCTGTCAACTCTGCAAACCATTGACTTAACTGATTAGTTAAAGTTCCCGGTTCACTTCCCATTAGTAAACAACTGGCAATTTCAAATGTCATTTGTTTTAATTCAGGAAATAAACTCAAAGTTTCTAATGTCTGCCATCGTTGTAAATGACGCTGAATAATCTCTTCCATGGTGGTAATATAGCTAGCTAATGCGACTCCATGAAACGCTGGCATTAATAATTTACGATTTCGTTTATGTTCTTCTCCTTCTTGTAAAAATAATGAGCGTCCTAATAGTTCTTTAAAGTTCTGCGGCCAGCCATTGCGCCAGGAAAAACAATCCATGTGAGTTGATAGAATAAATTGATTTGCTTCTGGCCCTATCATCACAACTGTTGGACGGCCTAAAATCTTTGTTTTAAAAATTGATCCATACTGTTGTTGACGTTTTTTGGCAAAGTTTTTATCTTGTAAAAAGCTGAGAGTTTCTCCGATTATGGGTAAGCCAAAATGACCGGGAGGTAAAGGAAAATTAGTCTGTTTGGTCGGTTGTAAATTCATATAAAATATTGAAAAAATTACTGAATATAATTTATATTATTTTAGACGTTTCTACTAAAAAAACCTTGAGTAGTAAATAGGAGTAACTCACAAAAACTGATAACTTTAGACATCTGTTCAACTCCCCAATATTTACCCACCCAACCCCCCTTATTAAGGGTTTATAGCAGGTAGCGATCGCCAATTTACAGCACAAACATTCTAAAGCAATTCTAATCAAGCATAGACTTAAAATCTATAACTACGCCAGCCCTCAGTCCTATAACTGGGAATCTTAACAGATAAGTTAATCAGCATAACCCTTGAGTGTGTTAAATAATTGTTCCACTTTAGTTAAATCTTTATCACCCGGAGAACGTTCAACACCACTGGATAAGTCAATTCCATCCGGATGAACTATTTGCAACGCTTCTTGTATATTATCGGGGGTGAGTCCTCCCGCCAGTAGCCAAGGACAACTCGGGCGAAATTGCTGTAAACTTTGCCAATTTAAGGTTTTACCCGTTCCTCCTAACTGTTGAGGATGGTAAGCATCTAATAATAACCGATCCACATGATTGATATAACCAGTGGCTTGCTGAAGATCGGCCACATTTTTGACCCGTAAGGCTTTAATCAGTTTAACCGTTTGTAAACATTGACCCAGGCGATCGCAAAATTCTACTGACTCTTGACTGTGAAGTTGAACCCCAGTCAGTTGAGTCTGGTTAACCGTTTGGGTAATTTGTTCAACCGTTGTATTGGCAAACACCCCAATTCGTTCAACCCTTGGCGGTAAGGCTGCTGTCACTGCTTGAATTTGATCGACTGTCACATAGCGAGGTGAGGCAGGCACACAAATTAACCCAATTGCTGTCGCCCCTAATTCAGCAATTGCCTGTGCTTGCTGGGGTTGAGTTATCCCACAAATTTTTACCCACATTCAGTTCAAACCCAATGACTCTTTTGATTGTAGAGTATATTGAATCAACGAAACGTTTTCTCAAGATCAATAATTTTCACTTCAATTCAACAGAGATTACAGTTTTTAACAGAAATGTAAATTATTAAAACAAATTCCTAGATTTTGCAAATGGATCCTTATAATCTTTGCTGATAAGTAACGCGATCCCCAAGAAAAACCAGACTGATCCACTGAATCTTAACATTCACTTAATTTAATTGGAAATTGTCAACATGATGAATAATTTACTCTTAGCTGTACAAGCAACAGTCCCTCATACTCCTCAATGGTCGCCAAAAGTAGCTGCGATTATGATTACCTGTAACTTATTTGCGATCGCGATTGGTTTTTATGCCATTCCCTCAAAAAATCGTGGAAAAGGGCCAGATCTTCCGGTACAGTTACCCGGTTTGTTTAGTGGCTTTGGCATTGCTGAGTTATTAGCAACGACTAGCTTTGGACATCTTCTGGGGGCAGGTATGATCCTCGGACTAGGCAACGCCGGGTTATTGTAATCGCAGAAAACCAGAAATAAAGTTGAGGGATGATGCAGAGGAGGTGAAAGGGCGAGGAATGGAGTCTCCCCGTCTCCTCCCACACCCGATAATATCTTTCCCCAGTTCCGCCAACTGAACAGTTATTGATACACTGGAAATAATTGCAGTCAGTCTCAATTATCTGAAGAACGTTCTGAATAGAGAAAGTTGAGGAAGCATCTATGCAGGCAGGTTGGCGAATTGGAACATTATTTGGGATTCCCCTATTTATCAACTCTTCTTGGTTTTTAATTGTCATTTGGGTAACAATCGTCACCCGCCAAGACTATGTTGAACAATGGGGGCCTAGTATCTCTTGGAGTGCGGGCTTCGCCATTGCACTGCTGCTATTTGCCTCAGTATTATTACATGAGTTAGGACATAGTTTAGTTGCAAAAGCTCAGGGAATTAAAGTCAATTCCATTACATTATTTCTGTTTGGTGGCGTAGCCTCAATTGATCGGGAATCTAAAACCCCAGGGCAGGCCTTTCAAGTGGCGATCGCAGGCCCGATGGTAAGTTTAAGCCTATTTTTTATTCTGAGTATCATGACTCAGTTTCTTCCAGAACCCAGTTTAACCGGGATTATTGCCCAACGACTGGCTGGAATTAACCTGGTTTTAGCCATCTTTAATATGATTCCTGGCTTACCCTTAGATGGGGGACAAGTGCTGAAAGCCGCGATTTGGAAAGCGACAGGAAATCGGTTTACAGGGACTCGCTGGGCCGCCCGTACCGGACAATTTATCGGTATTGCTGCAATTATACTAGGGATCACCAATTTACAATCCGGTGGATTATGGATTGCCCTCATCGGTTGGTTTGCCGTCCAAAATGCTAGTTCTTACACTCGCTTGACTGACTTGCAGGAAGTATTGATTTCGGTGACCGCAGGGGACGCGATGACGCGAGAGTTTCGTGTGGTTGATGCTAATTTAAGTATTCGAGAATTTGCCGATCAGTATTTGATTGCAACGGACCCCCACACCTTTTATTTCGCAGCTTCAGAAGGGCGCTATCGGGGATTAATTTCTGTCAAAACCCTGCGTACAATTGAACGCAGTCTATGGGATGTGACAACAGTCTATGATATAGTTAAGCCCCTAGATCAGTTAGACACTGTGGCGGAAAAGGCATCTTTATTAACTGTGATTAATTACCTTGAAACTCAACCTATCTGTCAAATTACCGTACTTTCTCCGGCTGGGGCAGTTGCAGGTATGATTGATCGCGGTGATATTGTACGGGCAGTTGCTAAATCTTTGAATGTGGTGATACCTGAGGCTGAAATTAAACGGATTAAATCAGAAGGTCACTATCCGGCGGGTTTACCTTTAGCAGAAATTGCCAAAAAAACAGATTCATCCGAAAATCTCTAACTCAGCATCAGACAACGGTTCAACCACCAATTCAATTTTAAAACATTGACGAGCCGCTTCAACTAAAGCTGTAATGATTTGCTGTTGAAAGTGAGATTGATCTATGGGATGATTACCCAGAGATTCCGGTAGCTGAAGGGAAACAGGGGCGGGTTGTTGAAACACTTGTTGATAGAGTACAGGATCAATATTAATTGCCATTGAACCATGCTGAAGTATCGCTTGATCTCGTCGCAGTTGGGCGCTACCAATTAACTTACTCCCATTCGCCAAAACTAAATCAGCCCCTGTTGCGGTGCCAAAACAGTTGGGATTGTGAACATAGCTGCGTTGGGCTGAACCATATTCTAATTCAAAACCGAGCGATCGCCATCCCTCAATTAAAAATTGACATATATTTTGATAAGCCAGCAGGCGACGTTGAGGCAAACCTGAGGTAATCACAGCATAGGTTAAATCGCCTTGATGTAAAACAGCCCGTCCCCCAGAAGGGCGACGAACAATATCTAATGGTTTCCCCTGCCAAGTAATATCTTGCCAAAATTCAGGCCAGCGTCGTTGATGGTAACCCAGAGAAATGGCTGAGGGTTCCCAGGTATAAAATCGTAGAGTAGAAGGATGCTTCCCTAACCGATGTTGTTCAAGTAGCCAATGATCTATTGCCATCTGAACCTGTCCTGAAGCGGATAACAAGGGAATGAAACGCCAAAGCTGATCGTTACTTGTCATGGGTTATTTGTTGTCTGAAGGAATCGGGAAAAGGCAACCGAATAAGAACTCAGTCCCTCAGTCTCAAGTATCTCCCGATCTGGTCTCACCCGCTAGTAAGAATCTAGGTGTAAAATAAACAGTATTGGGTACAATTAAACTGGTTCAATATATCATTTAAGATCATTAGCAATTTAATCGCTATCAGGCTTAACTGGATATTATCAGTTTGAGAACCCGTTATTTTTATTCTGAGTCTGACTTGGTAAATCATTGCCTATGAGTCGCGTGCCCCATCAACACACTAACCCTAGCCATTCTGCCCCAGAACCCGAAAATCCCTGGGTTGAAGGAATTAAAACCGTTGGGTTAAGTATTATTTTAGCTTTGGGAATTCGGACGTTTGTAGCGGAAGCGCGCTACATTCCTTCTGGGTCAATGTTACCCACCCTCGAAATCAACGATCGCTTAATAATTGATAAGTTGGGTTATAAGTTTACCGATCCCAAACGGGGAGATGTCGTGGTGTTTTCCCCCACAGATGCTTTAAAGCAACAGTATAAGGATGCTTTTATCAAACGCATCATTGGTTTACCCGGAGAAACTGTAGAGGTAAAAAGTGGTCAAGTGATTATTGACGGCGAAACCATCTCAGAAAATTATATTGCAGAAGAACCTCAGTATAATTGGGGGCCACAAACTGTTCCGGAAAATAGCTATTTGGTTTTGGGAGATAACCGCAACAACAGTTTTGATAGTCATTCCTGGGGGTTTGTTCCCCATGAAAATATTATTGGACGGGCTGTGGTTCGTTTCTGGCCAATTGATCGGGTTGGGGGTTTAGATGCCAAACCTCTTTATCCGGATGAATTGAATCAATTGCCCCAGCCTTGACCCAGACTTCTCCAGATAGAGAGAGAGCCGCTTCCCGATTCCCGCCCGGTTTTCGTGAGATCAGTGAAGGAATTTTCCCTCAAAATACTGTTTTCTCAATGTATCTGGAGATGGCACTGAATTGAACAGCACACATTTTTGCTAGCAAGACTTGACAGATTGTGATAATTCTGTCATGATAGATAGAGTAGATGCGGGTATAGCTCAGTGGTAGAGCGTCACCTTGCCAAGGTGAATGTCGCGCGTTCGAATCGCGTTACCCGCTTAGTTATTTCTAGGCTAAATTTGTCTATTTCTAGGACTTAATCATTCCATCTTCAAGATCTAAGATCCGGTCAGCAACATCCACAATTCGGGGATCGTGGGTCACCATTAATACTGTCGATCCCTCTTCTTTGGCTAAACGACCGAGCAAGGCAATCACATCATGACCACTTTTAGAATCCAAGGCAGCAGTGGGTTCATCAGCCATAATTAAAGGGGGATGATCGGCTAAAGCCCGGGCGATCGCTACCCGCTGTTTTTGTCCGCCTGACAAATCCCGAGGCAATAAATTGGCTTTATCTCCTAACCCCACTTGATCTAGGAGTTGTTGGGCTTCCTGATGGGCTTTCTGACCCCGAATTCCTTTAATTCCAAAAGCGACTTCTATATTTTCACGGGCTGTCAAAGCAGGAAATAAATTAAACCCTTGGAAAATAAAACCAATATGGCGTAAACGATATTGAGCCAGGTGTTTACGGGACATTTTGGTAATTTCCTCTCCCAGCAACTTGACTTGCCCAGTGGTGGGGGTGAGTAATCCGGCTAAGATTGACAATAACGTAGTTTTTCCCGAACCCGAAGGCCCCATTAACAGTTGGATATCCCCTCGCTTAACCTTCAAATCAATGCCTTTAAGCACCTTAAACTGTTGAGTGCCGGAGGAGTAAACCATTTCTATCCCAGAAGCCTGGATAGCGGTTGAACGGCTATTAATATGGGTTGGATAATCAATCACCTGGTTCCCGCTGTTGGTATACATCGCCCAGTTTATTAGAACCTATCATGTTTTTGCGCCAATCGCTGCCGTCTATTTAAGCTTTAAATACAATGGCTGGATCGACTCGTGTGACTTTTTGAATCGCAAATATCGCAGATGCAGCACACATAATCACTGTAATTGCGAATACACTTAAGGCAGAAACAGGGGTAATTAAGATTAAAATGCCTTGAGTTGCAGAAGCCCAACCGGATACCCCTACGCACAACGCAATTCCTGGAATATAACCGAGAACAGCCATCCACAACGCCTGTTCTAAAATTACACCATAAATCACTCCATCCGGAGCACCCATTGCTTTAAGTGTACCAAACTCTTTCAGGTGATCTGATACAGAAGAATAGAGAATTTGAGCCACAACAATCATACCCACTAAAATCCCAACTCCTGCCCCTAAACTCAGAACAAATCCAATTCCGGTGCGGTCTTTCCAGTATATTTGTAGCTTGTCGGCAATTTCTTCACGAGTATAAGCCCGAGTATTGGGTAAAGCTTCATCGAGACGTTGTTTTAACTGTTCGATATCTTGACCCGGTTGAGCTTTCACGAGAATATAGGTGATGGGATCGGTCAGTGTCAGGGGTTTAGGGGCAGCCCTTCCCCTACCTCCACCGGGTTGTGTATCGGGTTCATCAAATACATTAATGCAGTTGACATCTCCATCTTCGAGTTTGCAACGAGTCTGAGTGGTGAGTGGAGTATTGACATAAGCATTTGCATTTTTCAGCGACGTAAAGACAAAAATACTGTTGGTAATGGCTTGAGTGCCTTGAGTAATTCCGACAACATGGGCTTCTAAACCCGAAATCGTTACTGTATCTCCAATATCATTCACCCTCAAACCCCCCAGGGTGCTTTCATCCACCATCACGCCATAAGGTTCTTTGAGGGCGACGAGATCCCCTTTGATAATATTCCACGGTTTAAACAGCACTCCATTCACCGAAGAACCAATAATGGTGACGGCCTGAATTTGATTTGTCGGATCGCGCCATCGGGCACTGCGAACAATTAAGGCTTCTGCCTGTTGGACACCCGATACTTCTCGGGCTTGTTTCATCTGTTCTAAAGACAGGGGCATCGTCAATACCAGTTGTACCATATCTTCGGAGGCTACCCAAATATCGGCTTCAGCGTTATCAACCAGCAAAGAGGCTGATTGAACAAAACCGTTGAGAATTCCGTTCTGAATCGTTACTAAGCCCACTGCAAACATGATTCCAGCCTGGGCTGCAATAAAGCGAGGGATATCTTCAAATAGATTTTTGCGAGCAATAGATGCCATAATCGGAATTCATCCAAGTTTGACCAATATTTGCATTTATTTTAATTCGGTGCTGGCTAAAGTCCAGTTGCCTATGGTTTAGTCCAGCCTCTCAATTGTTATTCCTGTGTTATTCGGTGCTATGTCTTTGCTGCATTACTGATTTTGTTGGAGATCTGGGTTGAATAAATTGAAAACTGGACTTAGAGAGGTTAAGTGTTGATGTATTTTCAAAGATAGCAATTAATTCGCGATCGCTGGCTAATTTCAAGTAGACATCATTGCCATGCTGCACAATTTCATAGTCATTTGCCACACCATGAAGTTGGACGATATCTTCACTCGCGTCAAAGTCTACCAGACGAGCATAGTCTTGATCTCCAACTGCTGTGTAATAAGGCTGGACTGTATCACCGAGGATAAAGCGATCGGCACCAGTCCCCCCGGAGAGTATATCTTGCTCACTCGCCCCAGCTAATACTGCCGGGGTTCCCCTTAATTCGTCGTCTCCCCCTTGTCCGTCTAGAATATTAGATGTTTTACTGCCCATTAGTTTGTCATTAAATTGACTGCCTCTGAGGTTTTGAATATTATTGAGTGAGTCAGGTCTCATCAGGCTGTGATACCAAATATTACCCATTTTGTCATAACCGGCTTGGGTGGGGTGAACCCCATCAGGATTAATTTCATTGAGATCAAGTTGACTGCCAACGGCTATAGGAATGATATGAGGGGAAGCGACTCGAGAGACAACAGAAGCTATACCAGCATTAAAGTCTTTTACCTGTTGAGCCGTATTAACATTAGCACTGTCTTTACTTCCCTGGGGATTAATCGGTGGAATATCAGAAACGAACACCTTCACCTTAGGTGCTTTATATTTTATTGTATTGAGCAATACCTCTAAATCTCTGAGTGCATCTTCAGCTTTTGCTGACCCCAAAAAGTCATTCGTACCAATCATTAATAGGACAAGATTCGCCCTTTGGTAAGTGAAGAGATTATTCTTAACCAAATTTTTGATTTGACTAATTTTCCATCCTCCGTGTCCTTCATGGTCGGAGTCAAAATTATGATTATGGGTTAATGATTCATTTTGTAGACGGCCCACCCAATTGATAGTAAGCTGGTTGTTTTGGAAGTGATCCCAGAGTTGAATTCGATAGGCTCCCGGAAATGCATTGACTCTATGTTCTCCTGAAGTAATGGAGTCACCTAGTGCCATGATGGAAATGTTTTCCTGATAGTTGAAAATCGGGCGTAATACTGTCTGGGTGTGGAGATCGGCGATTATGCCACGATCTTCGGTGGAGTTATCCTTCCCTATCACCCCAATTGCTAAATGAGGAATATGACTGATGAAAATCGCTAATAAAGAGAAGAGCTTGAATAACTGATAGTTGAGAAAAATCATAATACTTTTTACCCGATTATCAACTTCTATAAAAGTCATTTTTGTAGATTTGCCTTCCCTCAACTTACCCTTTAAGCTGGGATCGAGTTTTAGGTGAATTTTACTACCCTTGATATCACTTTTTGAGTTAAGGAACAATTAAATCTTGATTAATGCTTTCAGGTATTGAGCTTTGATTTGAGTTGCGACTCTCATCGTTTATGCACGCTCGAGCGTCTCTATTTTCTCTTTCTTGTATTCCCTATCAATTTAATAGATTTCAGCTAATGCAAGAAAAAATGAGTCACTTCAATTCTCTTTTCTCCTCAATTAAACAGCTTCGATTGCTTTTGAACAGCAGTCGTAAGTGTAAGGTTTGTGCTAGGATACCCCGGCTTGACAACAGAACAGTAACCCATACTCGATTCCTTAAACTGTGGCTATCGATTGCACCGCTAACCTTCCCTAACAGATCTGCCTAATACGATACAATTTGAAAAAGAGTAAAGACGTTAGCAATAATATTTCTAACTTAATATTTTGGTAAAATCAAGACAATTAAGCAAGAAATAAATTCAATTTTTGACTGGGGCGATATCCTAAAAATACTTGATCCACTTGATTGGGTTTAACTCGTAACTGATTGGTTAACACCGCAGACATCACATCTCGAAAATCAGTTGTAATAGCTAAGTCTCGACCTTCGTATAACTCTGACTCCGATAAACCCGGCCATTGACCATAAACCTGACCGCCGCGAACATTTCCCCCTAACAGCCACAATACGTTACCGTGACCATGATCGGTGCCGCCATTGCCATTTTCTTTAACAGTACGCCCAAACTCAGACATGACCACAATGGTTGTATCTGGGTAAACCTGACCTAAACGTTTAACTAACGCAGCAAGTCCTTCCCCTAAAGGTTTCAAACGGTTCGCCAGTTGACCTTTACTGCCCCCTTGGTTAACGTGAGTATCCCAACCACCTAAATCCATAAATGCCACTTGAATAGTCGGGTCACGGACAATTAAACTGGCAAGTTGTTGGGCTTCTCCCGCAAACCCA
Source organism: uncultured Lyngbya sp. (assembly GCA_964401105.1). GTDB lineage: Bacteria > Cyanobacteriota > Cyanobacteriia > Cyanobacteriales > Microcoleaceae > JAAURB01. The sequence goes on from CAYNXM010000078.1 coordinate 28,597, forward strand.
TTGGGTAACGGTGCCCCTTGACTGGCGGCATCCATTTCTGCTTCTAATTCCTTCAAAAGTTGTTCCCGGGCTGAGCGACCTTCCTGATACGCTAAACTTAAGGGGTCTTGACTGTCATACAATTGATCGAAAGCCGTCTGAATTTGTTCGCGATCGATGGGTAACTGACGGGCTGAATTGCGACCTAAAGCCACATTTGCAACTGACTCTGGGCCAACTAAAGCGCGGGGCACAGATTGACCCACACTGACCGCTTCTACAGGGGTTTGTCCTGGCAAAGCCGCGAGTAAACGGTTCATCCAGCCTTCCGAGATTTTCTTATCTCCAGGAACCCCTGTTTCCATGTAAAATTGGGCATCAAAGTGAGAACGAGTCGGATCAGCCGATCCACAGCTATGAACAAAGGCTAAATTCTTCTGTTGCCACAGGGGTAATAGGGAACTTAAGGCCGGATGTAATCCAAAAAAGCCATCGAGATCCAATGCCCCTTGATCTTCACCGGGTTGAGGAATAGCAATGATGGGTCTAGCTTCATAATAGTCCGGTTCTCCATAGGGAACAACAACATTTAGCCCATCTACTGCGCCCCGTAAAAAAATCACAATCAGTCGTTTGGGGTTGGCCGTCTGGGCGGCAGTCCGGGCAACCCAGGTATGAGTGCCTATTGTTGCGATCGCAGAAGTCCCAACCAGTCCCAGTAATTTTAGAAATTGCCGTCTATCCATAGAATTGATGATTTTGACTGTTATAAATGTATTGAATAATAATTGTGGTGACTCAGTTTGACTGATTCTCTAATGCTTAATTCTTAGGTTTTATCCCTGAGTTGAGGTTATTGACGTACCCTGAATATCTTTTCTCCTCCGATTATATCGTAACCGCCAGAGGTTATGGGATGCAGACCCTTAAAAAAGATTAAACTTGTTAATAATAATAACCTCACCCCCTCTTCTAACTCAGGAGAAGAAAAAGGGATGAGGTGGGAAAAAATATGGTCAGTTAACTAGGGGGTCTT
>CAYNXM010000079.1:0-42970 GCA_964401105.1 uncultured Lyngbya sp.
TGAGTAGCTTACATTCTCTAACTATCATGTTGACTATGTTATCAGAAAAAAAGTTAGATAAACATAACTACTGCATTCTTTTTTGTGGGTCGAGATTCATCTCCCGCTAAGCTGCGCTATAACGGGAGCCTTCTCCCGACATTTAGGTAATCTGATATGACCCGCTGAGTGGCAACAACGGGTTAGGAAGCCCAACAGATGCGATCGCGCTCTGCCGAGATTAAAAATAAAAAATCCGGGAACGGTTTGTCATTGACTACCGCCCCCGTCTGCCGATCCTTTGAGAGGAGAACACTGATAATTACTATAGTCTTATTGCAATCTATTGTCAATACTATTGATAAATTTTCTCAACTTTAGGGAGTTCAAGCTAGACCAAAGAAGGTAACGGACTCATTGTGAAGGTGGGTTCAACCCATTGCCCAAAAAGTATCCGTATTTTCTGGGATAGCGATATCCGTATTTTCTCGGTATATTTATTTTTATAAGTTTTAAATGATACACATTTAAGCGCCTGAAATATTATTGATTAGATTCTAACAATGCTCAAGCTTAAATTAGTTACTTTATTCATTCAAAAGTTATACGTAAAAACCCTGAAGTCTATATTTACCAGTACTTTATTTATTGTTTTATTTAGGCTAAAAAATTTTGTAAAGAATTAGCAAATCTTGTCTAAATAGAACATAATTTATAGACTTTACGATTTTTAACAAGTATCATGGGTAACAAATGGGAGACAAAGCTGATCTCAAAAATATTCAGCAGCACTCCCAATACTAATCAGTCCAACTCTAAGTAGGAGACTAAATTTTAAGATGAAATTCTTATCTTCTAAAACTATTACAATCGCATTACTCGCCACTGGTGTTGCCCTTGGAGGTATAGTTACCCCCGCAACCGCAAGAGGGCGTGGTGGCGGCGGCGGACAAAGCGGAACTACCTGCAATGTCCTCGATGTTACTGGTGCAATTGACTGTTATGGTTCTGTTGCAGGGAATGACAAAAAGAATGATGTAATTAATGCATTTCAGACTGAAACAGACATTACAAATGATATTGGTGGTGTGTATGATTGGGATTTATACGATAAGTCTGATGATGGCACAGAAGATTGGTTCTCTGTTGCTAACGGCAATAGTGACGGAACCATTACCATTTTGCAAGATATCGACTTTACATTCGCTATTAACCTGAAAGCCGCTAACTTCTGGAGTTCCTACTTCTTCGATGGTGCTAAAGCAGGTGATACCATTGATTATACTACTGCGGGTGTTGCACAAAACGGCGGCGGTAGTGCGGCTGCTTTATCCCACGCTTCTCTGTTCATCTCAGATAATGCAGTCTCTTCTACTCCTAACACACCAGACCCCCAAGAAGTCCCTGAACCGGCTTCTATTTTAGGTTTGTTGGCGGTTGGCGCAATGGGTGCAGGTTCTCTACTCAAGCGCAAGCAAAGATAGACTCTAAAAGATAGACTCTACATTAACTCTCCTGATTCATAGCGTCCTGGCGAAAGCTAGGACTGATTTATTTTGAAGACTGATTCAACAACAGTGGGGGTCAATTTGATGGTGCATATTTAGTAGAGACGAACCAGGTCACGTCTCTACATCCGTTTGTGTTTTAACTTCGCAAACTGACATTAAACTGCTTAACTAAAGCATCCCGTAGCTTTTGCTGTATGGGTTCAATCTCTTCATCAGTTAAAGTGCGATCGCTGGCGCGGTAAACTAAACGAAAAGCTAAACTGCGTTGACCCTCTGGCACGTTATCGCCACGATATTCATCAAATAATTCCACTGACTCCAGTAACTTTCCACCAGCCTTAGTCATTGTGGTTTGTAGTTGCGCCACAGTTACCTCCAGCGGCACAAAGAAAGCAATATCTCGGTCAGACGGGGGTAAGGTGGAATAGGGATTAAATAACCGGGTTAAATGATTAGTTTGTAACATCGCTTCGAGTAATACCCCAAGGTTGAACTCAAACACATAAACCTCATCGGGAAGTTCTCGTTTTTGACGCAACTGAGGATGAAGTTGACCAAATACCCCTAACTGTTTTTTCCCTAACCACAGAGAAGCCGTGCGTCCAGGATGCAACTTGTTAATATTTGATTCGGGTTGATATTCAACAGCTAAATATAATCGTTGTAAAGCCGACTCTAAAACCCCTTTAGCTTCAAACCAAGTCATGGGTTGTTCTCGACCACTACGTACCCAACGGCCTTGAGTCGGGTCACCGCCAAAAATCCCTGCAATGGCTTCCTGTTCTTTGAAAGCGTCTCCTTCTTTCCAGAACACACGACCGATCTCAAACCCATTTAACGGCCCGTTACCATTTTCTAAATTGTATACAAAAGCATCAATTAATCCGGTTAGCATTTCCGTCCGCAAAGCTGAATATTCGGTAAATAACGGATTAAATAAAGTCACCTGGTCATCGTTTTCGGCTTTAACCAAAGAGTAATGCATTAATTCCGTTAACCCACCAGCGCGAAACGCCGCCCGAATTTGTCGCAGGGCAGACTGCTGGGCAGAAAGAGTTCCGGGTACACTTTTACTGGGTAAAGTATCGCAGAAGTTGTCATAACCATATAAACGGGCTACTTCTTCGATTAAATCCACTTCCCGTTCCAAATCTCGCGCCCGATAAGCCGGAATAGTCACAGTCCAGACAATATCATTTTCCTGTTTTTGTTGGACTAAACCACATCCGAGGGCAGTCAGAATACTTTCAACTTCTTGGGGTTGCAGATAAGATTCAAATAAAGTCTCTTCCCCCCGTTTAAGCGGCCCTAACAGTTGATTAATCCGATTTAGACGTAATATCACCTCAGAGGTGGTTGCTGCCTCACGCAGGCTGCTAGCGGTCTCTTGAGTGACAGCAACACCCTCAGCCAGTTCAGTCATTAACAGGATGGCGCGACGACAAGCCAAAGCCAATTCAGCCGAGTTGACTCCCCGTTCATAACGGGTTGAGGCTTCCGTCCGCATTCCCATAGTCCGGGCAGACCGCCGAATCGCCGCTGGGTTAAATACAGCCGCCTCTAACATTACATTTTGGGTGCTATCATTCACTTCTGTCTCTTCACCCCCCATAACTCCGGCTAAGGCTACTGGTTTGTCATTAGCAGTAATAAGTAAAGTTTCCGCTTCTAACTGACGAGTTTGACCATCTAAGGTTTTGAGAGACTCCCCAGACTGGGCAAACCGCACCCCAATGGTTAAATCTTCTGTGCCTGTGAGTTGTTGCAGACGATCGCGATCGAAAGCGTGTAGCGGTTGTCCCCATTCCAGTAAAATGTAGTTGGTAATATCAACAATATTATTAATGGGTCGTACGCCAGCGGCTTGTAAGCGTTGTTGAAGCCAATCTGGAGAAGGAGCAATTTTTACTGATTCAATTACCGTTCCAATATAAATCGGACAAGCTTGAGACTGACTAATTTCAATTTTGAGGCTATTTTGTGCCGTTTCAGTATTTAACAGGCTGCCTGTAGCTTCTGGGATGCGTAAACTTGCCCCGGTTAAAGCCGCCACTTCCCGGGCAATACCCACCATACTCAAGCCATCGGCGCGGTTAGCCGTAGCAGTCACATCCAAAACCACATCATTTAAGCCTAACAACGGTCTGACATCACTACCCAGTTTAGGATTATCGAGATTAAAAATATGAATACCGCTAGAATCTTTTTCCAATCCTAATTCTGCTAAAGAACAGATCATCCCTTCAGAGGGTACACCCCGCAGTTTACTTTTTTTCAGTTTGAGATTAACTTTGGGTAAGTACGTGCCAATCGTTCCCACCGCAACCGTTAAGCCAGTAGCAGCATTGGGCGCACCACAGACAATATTTAACGGGGTTTCTTGTCCAATATCAACTTGACAGACTTTGAGACGGTCTGCATTCGGATGTTTTTCTGCTGTCTTAATTTGACCCAAGACCACCCCATCAGCCCAGGTGCTACGGTCTTCAATTTCTTCAACTTCAAACCCAGCCATGGTCAGGGTTTCGGCCAGTTGTTCGGGGGTTATATTAATATCGACTAGTTCTCGCAACCAATTGAGAGAGATACGCATACTTCACACTGAGTTTAGAGGTTAAACGTGGTGGATACAGCTAACGGTATCCACTCGCGATCGCATATAGCAGTACGCAGTGACATCCTCCCGACGCTGAGCTACGCTACAGCGCGGGCTTCCCAACCTCACAATTGGGCATTCCTGCGTAGCACTGATCTAGACTGTCTCCAGTCCCCGACAGTACGCTACGTCCGGTATGAACGCCTGGGGAGACCCCAGGCGACACGGACTTGTCAGCAGGCAGTTTCCATTCCCCTCCGTCCACGGGTACATTCTTTAGACCTCGTAACCTCACCATCTGGGCAGCAGCATGATCTCTGTGGGTTGAATATCCGCATTCAGGACATTTGTGTTCTCTGACACTGAGGTCTTTTTTGACGGTAGCCTGACACTCAGGACAAGTTTGACTTGTTCCACGGGGATCGACTCTCTCAAAATAATTACCACGTTTCCAACAAACCCATTTGAGCAAATCAAGAAACTGTCCAAAAGATGCATCAATACAGTCTTTTCTAAACATCCCTCGGTTGAGACCTACTGTATTGAGATCCAGGGCAAAAATTGTCTCAGCCTGATCACAAAGCAAATGTGCAGTTTTTAGATGGAAGTCACGACGAGTGTCTGCGATTTTATGGTGTAGTCTGGCAACTTTGATTTGTACTTTTTCCCAGTTGTGAGAACGCTTCTTTTTTCTTGCGGCTCTACGTTGTAGCAATTTCAGCTTACCTTTAAGAGTCTTGAAAAATTTAGGTCGTTCCACTGTGAAACTGTCGCTAGTTGTCAGAAATTTTTCTAACCCAAGGTCTATCCCAATAGCCCGTCCACAAGGGAGGTGATCCGGAACATCGATGTCTAAAGCAATGGTGACTACAACGTACCATTGAGTCTGTCTAGCTCTTGATAAAACCCTAACTTGCTTAACTGTAAACCCTTCTGGGATAGGTCTGTGTAGGTTGATTTTTACATCCCCTATTTTGGGAAGCTTTATATATCCATCTTTGACAGGGTTGTTTTTGAATTGAGGATATAGAAAAGACCTGAATTGTCCGAACTTCCTAAAGCGAGGGAATCCAAAGCCCCGTTTTTGAAAAGCATCCCAAGTGTCGTGTAACCTTCTGATGGTTGTTTGCAATACTTGAGAATGGATTTCTTTGAGTAGTGGGTTCTCTTTTTTAGCCTTGGGCAAATTGTTTTGTTGACGTTGATAACCTGGAAAAGGTGTATCTGCTGGAATAATGTATTCTTTCGATAGTGAGCATTTATCTACATCACATTTTCGACTCGCTAACCAGTCTTTCAACTCTCTCAAAGCGTAGTTGTAAACACCTCGGCAAGCCTCTAACCAGCTCAGCATTGTAGCCTGCTGGTCAATGTTAGGGTAAATACGGTATCGATAGTTGATTATCAGCATACTTTTGAATTTACCATAGACACCAACAATCGTAAACACTAATTGGACCGGGATTGACCGGATCAAATTAGTTGGGGGATGTCCATGGATGAGGGGCTGTGTCCGCCACCTGCGGGCGGACTTTATAAGCCCCGTCCCGACACTAAATCGTAGATTATGGTGCGGGACTTATAGCCTCCCCCAGACCCCCACCATCAGTTAAGGTTAGTACAGATTGAACAGATTCGTCATGGATTATTTATTTTTGATTCCCGACTGCCTATTACTGGCTTTATTGAACAAATAATTAACAGCGATTTGGTTTACACCCATGGCGACGCTGTCGGGAATAACTTTACTCAACCATAAAATTTTAATTTTATCTGGATTGAGGTGTTTAGCCTCCGGATTTAAAGATGTTGTATTTCAGCGGAAAACAATGTCAGAATTATGTTGGGTTGGCGAATGTTTGAGGATACCTGTGAGGATTTTAACCTTACGACAATGGCTCAAGAAATGGCCCGATTTAAATGGCAGACAGGTTGTTGCAACTGCAACAATTCTTTGTAGTGTTTTTCTGTTAACCATCACTCAGTTGGGTCTGCTGCAACCCCGAGAGTTAGTCGTTTACGATCAGATGATGCGATGGCAGCCCGACAGGGCGGCTGATTCTCGATTATTAGTGGTTGAGATTACAGAGGAAGACATCCGGGCATTTAATCGCTGGCCGTTATCTGATGATACCATTGCCCGTTTGATTCAAAAGTTATCTCAGTTTGAACCGGCTGTAATCGGCTTGGATATCTATCGAGATATTCGATATGAACCCGGCTCTCAACAATTACTAGAGCAGTTTGAGAACAATGATAATATCATTGCCATACAAACTCTCGGTAATGGGGAAACAACCCAAATTGCGGCTCCACCCGGTGTGCCCGCAGAGCGAGTAGGTTTTAATGATAGCTTAATTGCCGATCCTGATGGGGTGATCCGTCGTAATTTATTATTTGCTAATACAGAGGCTGGAAGTTTTTATTCATTTCCTTTGCAACTGGCTTTAAAATATCTTCTAGATCGAGGGATTGGTCCTGAAAATAGTTCGACTAACCCAGATCTGATTCTTTGGGGAAAAGCCCAATTTTTACCGCTACGGAAAACAGATGGGGGATATCAAACCATTGAAGATCAAGGTTATCAACAATTACTGAATTATCGCTCGGCTCGAAATACGGCTCGCACGGTTAGTATTACCCAGGTTTTGTATGGACATCTAAAATCGAGTTGGGTGAAAGACAAAATTGTTTTGATTGGCACTACTGCCCCGAGTGGTAAGGATCTTTTTCTCACTCCCTACAGTCCCACAGAGACAGAAAGCCCCAGAATGCCAGGAGTGATGATTCATGCTCAGATGGTCAGTCAAATTTTGGATGCAGTCAATGGCACGCGCCCTTTATTTAAATTTTGGCCGGGGTGGGTTGAGATTTTGTGGATCATTGCCTGGGCATTTTTGGGAGCTACTTTGGGAATGTGGAGTCGTAATCCGATTATTTTAGCCTTAGGAACGCCTCTATTACTCAGTTTACTTGTTACATTCGCTTATATTTGCTTTTTGCGCTCCCAGTGGATTGTGGTTGTGGCTCCTGGTTTGGCTCTATTACTGAGCGCAGGCGCGGCGATCGCTTATCGGGCATTTCGAGCGCAACGACAACAACAAGTCGTGATGCGTTTATTGGGGCAAAATACCTCCCCAGAGGTGGCAAAAGCTTTATGGGAAAATCGCGATCTTTTGTTATCTGATGGGATTTTACCCGGGAAACGAGTCATCGCCACAATGCTATTTACTGATATTAAAAATTTTAGTACTGTTTCTGAAAATATGTCACCGGAAGAATTAATGGAGTGGCTGAATGAATATTTAGGAGTTTTAACCCAATCTGTTCAAACTCATAATGGTATTATTAATAAGTTTACCGGAGATGGGATTATGGCAGCTTTTGGGGTGCCAGCAACGCAACAAACCAGAGATGAAATTGCTAAAAATGCCAAAGCAGCAGTTTGCTGTGGTTTAGAGTTTGGTGAACAATTACAACAACTCAATCAAAATTGGAAAACACGAGGTTTACCTTGGATTCAAATGCGTGTTGGGATTTTTACAGGCCCGATTGTTGCGGGTAGTTTAGGGGGTAAAGATCGGCTAGAATATGGCTTACTCGGGGATAGTGTCAATATTGCCTCTCGCTTGGAAAGCTGTTATAAAGATCGACAAGTCAGTGTCTGTCGCGTTTTAATTGCTCAGCAAACTTTACAGTATATTGAAGCAGAGTTTGAAGTGGAATCTTGGGGTTCTTTACCCTTGAAAGGAAAACGACAACTTGTTGATGTCTATCGAGTGATTCGTAAAAAAATAGAGACGACATCTTAATAGACATCTTAAAGAATTTAATCACTTTAATTCTATTGCTGTTCATGCTCAATCGTCGTCAATTATTACAAACACTAGGACTCACTTTTTTAGGCACTCAGCTTCCAGGTTTTGCTGTCTCTGATTCTACTTCAGTGATTAAGCCTCAGCGCCTTAAACTGGGGGATACAATTGGGCTTGTCAGTCCGGCGAGTTCGATCAATAAAGCTGACTTAAAATATATTAAGTTTGTACTGAATCAACTCGGTTTAAAAGTCAAAAATTCGGCAATTGTTTTAGATGAATATGGATATTTAGCCGGTTCTGATATTAATCGAGCTAATGATATTAATAGGATGTTTGCCGACAACTCAGTTAAAGCGATTTTAGCGACAAATGGTGGTTGGGGAAGTGGTCGAATATTATCTTTATTAAATTATAATCTGATTCAAAATAACCCTAAAGTTCTTATCGGTTACAGTGATATTACGGCTTTATTATTAGGAATTTATAGCCAAACTCAACTAATAACATTTCATGGATTAGTCGGAATTTCGGTTTGGAATCAGTTTTCTGTAGAATACTTACAACGGCTATTTTATCAAAGAGAAAAAATATTATTTCAAAATTCATCACAAATTCAAGTAGAAACCATTTATCCAGGAATAGCTACAGGACGATTAATAGGCGGCAACTTATCCATCCTAACTGCATTAGTCGGAACACCCTATTTACCTAATTTAAAAAATACTATTTTATTTGTTGAAGATATCGGAGAAGATATTTATCGGATTGACCGAATGCTAACTCATTTAAAACTTTCAGGTATTTTGAATCAACTATCAGGCTTTATTTTCGGACAATGCACTCGTTGTACAAAAGGCGAAGGAAATGAACCGTCCTTAACTTTATGGCAAGTTTTACTCGATCAAATTAAACCCTTAGAAATTCCCGCTTGGTATGGTTCAATGATTGGACATATCAGAAATAAATTTACATTACCCATCGGGATTGAAGTTGAAATTAATGCAGAAAAAGGAACCATTCAGATGTTAGAATCAGCGGTTCAATAAATCATCTGTTTTAATTCATTAACTTTTTGCCGCATCTTGACTCACTCCACTTTCTGTGCTGTGCTAAGCAGATGGCGATGCAACTTCTGCATGGAAAGATTGCAGAAAATTCATATAACTTCATTTTTTGTAATATAAGTTACAGTTTACTCGAATCAGTTCCCTTATATTGAACTCCAACGCTTGAGACATCAGTGGTTTACACGAAATGTAGCAAGTTTATCCTCTGAGTTGGTAGAAAAATTAAGCAGCTCAGCCTTACCCAATATAGAGTCAACCAAGGTTTTAGTTATTTCCAAAGTTGAGTGAAATTTTAAGTCAATTTCAAAACTTGAAAATAGGGTGCAAAGGTCGATGTGTTGCTCTACAGCGTTCTTTATTATAGAGGTATTTTATGACCAGTACAGTAGAGTCAACTAAAAAACTGAATAAATTTGAAAAAATTAAAGCAGAAAAAGATGGCTTAGCAGTTAAAGATGAAATAGAAGCTTTTGCCCAGATGGGTTGGGAAGCGATGGATGAAGCAGATCGGGTTCATCGTCTCAAATGGCTGGGGGTTTTCTTTCGACCTGTAACACCCGGTAAATTCATGTTACGGATGCGGATGCCCAGCGGTGTAATCACCAGTGAACAGATGCGGGTCTTGGCCGAGACTGTGCAACGTTACGGGGATGATGGTAATGCTGATATTACCACAAGACAAAACCTTCAGCTCAGAGGAATTCGGCTGGAAGATATCCCGGATATTTTTCGTCGGTTTGAACAAGTGGGTTTAACCAGTGTACAGTCGGGAATGGATAATGTTCGCAACATTACTGGATCTCCGGTGGCTGGACTCGATGCCGATGAACTTTACGATACTCGGGAGTTGGTGCAGCAAGTCCAAGACATGATCACCAACAACAGTCAGGGAAATCCAGAGTTTACGAATTTACCCCGAAAGTTTAATATAGCGATCGCAGGCTGTCGAGATAATTCCGTTCATGCAGAAATCAACGACATTGCTTTTGTTCCGGCCTTTAAAGAAGAAACGTTTGGTTTCAATGTACTTGTCGGCGGGTTCTTTTCCGCCAAACGGTGTGAAGCGGCTATTCCCCTAAATGCTTGGGTTAAACCCGATCAAGTGGTTGCGATTTGTCGCGCCATTTTAGAAGTTTACCGAGATAATGGCTTACGGGGAAACCGTCAAAAATCCAGAATGATGTGGCTGATCGATGAATGGGGTTTAGACAAATTCCGCACAGCCGTTGAACAACAGATGGGTCAGTCAATAGCCGCCGAAGCCGAAAAAGATGAGATTATCTGGGATAAACGAGATCATATTGGGGTTTATCGGCAAAAGCAATCGGGCCTCAACTATGTTGGGTTATTAGTCCCCGTCGGACGCTTATATGCTGATGATATGTTTGAATTTGCTCGTTTAGCGGAAGTCTATGGTAGTGGAGAAATTCGCCTCACCGTCGAGCAAAATGTGATTATTCCCAATATCCCCGACTCTCGCTTAGAGGCCTTTTTGGCAGAACCTTTACTCCAGAAGTTTACCATCGATCCGGCTCCCCTGACACGGGCGTTAGTTTCCTGTACAGGGGCACAATTCTGTAACTTTGCCTTAGTTGAAACCAAAAACCGAGCCTTAGCCATTGCGAAGGAACTAGAAGCCGAGTTAAATATAGCAAAACCGGTTCGCATTCATTGGACAGGCTGCCCCAACTCCTGCGGACAACCTCAAGTTGCTGAGATTGGTTTGATGGGCACCAAAGCCCGCAAAAACGGCAAGATGGTTGAGGGAGTAGACCTCTATATGGGGGGCACAGTCGGCAAAGATGCCAAACTCGGTAGTCGAGTGCAAAAAGGTATTCCTTGTGACGACTTAAAAGAGGTATTGCAAGGTATCTTAGTCGAACAGTTTGGTGCCGAGTTAAAAAATGGTGCGGTTCAATCTCAGCAAGCCCCTGCTGAATTAGACGGGCACAGTTCTGATGATGCAGCGGCTGCCCCACCGGCAACCATTGTGTTGGCAAAATCTGGCAAAGAAATTCAATGCACCCAAGCCGATTCAATTCTAGCAGCTACAGAAGAAGCAGGGATTGAACTTGACAGCAGTTGTCAGTCCGGCACTTGCGGAACTTGTATGCACAAGCTGATTGAGGGTGAGGTGAAGTATGAAGGTGACCCAGTTGCCCTCTCAGATAGCGATCGCGCTGATGGCATGATTTTAACTTGTATTGGTCATCCGGTGGGACGAGTGGTGATTGACGCTTAAATTTGTTTTTGATTTTTAATTAGTAAGTAACAGGAGTATTTGTTTGATATGACATCTCAATCTAGGTTAAATTCCTCTGAGTCAATCGCCCTTAAAGCCATTTCTGGGGTGGGGTTAGCCATTTTTACCGCATTAATGGTAGTTCACTGGAATAATGCGCTGTCAAAAGTTGAAGTGGCAGAGGAAACTCCACCCCCAGTCACTCCTTCAACCACAACGAATGCAGCGGCTGCTCCCCCTGTGCCTTCTACCAGTGGCGTGGCCCCCACGGCTACCACAACTTCTGCAATTGCTACTGATAGCACGACTGCAACGACCATCCCAACCACTACACCTATAACAACTTCAGCCCCCACGGGTTCAACAACAGACCCAGCCACACAAACAGCCCCAGCAACAACCGCAGCAACGATTGAAACAACACCGACTCAACCCAATAATTTAGCGGCAGTAGAGTCAACCCCGGCTGTCCCAGCGCCTGCTCCTGCGGCTCCTGCGGCTCCTGCGGCTAGTGCCAGTGTCGATCCAGCTCAAGTTGAGGCTTTGGAAATGCAGCTTTATGACACCCTCGACAAAGGATGGACTAGTTATCCCTCATTTGGTCAAGACTTGGTCTATAAAGTGACGGTTGATGCCGATGGGACTATTGTCGATTATCTACCGTTGCATGAGGCGGCAGTTGACTACCTGAACGAAACCCCTCTCGATCAGGTTACCCCCAATAGTGCAGCGATAGGAACTGATTTTGTTGTGGTTTTAACTCCCACAGGTGTTCTCGAAGTTGATTCTTGGATTGGACAGTAAATCACCAATTTTCGTCTGTCTTTAAGTTATTTGTTATTCGTACAAGTTCCCATAACTCAATAACTGATAACCCATTACCCACTACTATTACGGAGAATTTAATTAATGCTCGGAGAAATGTGGACATTGCGAGGTCGTTATAAGATCCTCCACTTTACTTGGTTTGCTTTCTTTCTCTCTTTCGTCATTTGGTTTAACCTCGCGCCCCTCGCCAGTACGCTGAAGCAAGATATGGGGTTAGAAGTATCTCAAATCCGGACTATAGCGATTTGTAACGTAGCCCTGACTGTTCCGGCACGGGTTATTATTGGGATGTTGCTAGACCGCTATGGCCCGAGAATTACCTATTCTCTGTTGCTAATGTATGCCACAATTCCCTGTGTGGGATTTGCCTTAGCACAAAACTTTAGCCAATTAGTGATTGCTCGTTTGGCTCTCAGTATCGTCGGTGCTGGATTTGTGATTGGTATTCGGATGGTGGCTGAATGGTTCCCCCCGAAAGAAATTGGCTTAGCTGAAGGAATTTATGGCGGTTGGGGTAACTTTGGTTCTGCCGCTTCTGCTTTCACATTACCAACTATTGCCACTATCCTGACCTTTGGTGCCGGAAGTCTGCTGAACTGGCGCTTAGCCATCGCCTTGACTGGAATTATCGGCGGACTTTACGGTGCCTTTTACTTCTTTAATGTCCAAGATACACCCCCTGGAAAAGTTTACCAACGTCCTAAGAAAGTAACTGGAATTGAAGTCACCACAGTAAAGGATTTTTGGTTCTTGCTGATGATGAATATTCCCCTTAATGTGATTTTGGGTGTGTTGGCTTGGCGTTTAAGTAAAGTTGGCTTCCTCACTACTGGTGGAATGTACATTGCTTGGCTTGGGTTAGTCGGTTTATATTTGTTCCAAGCTTATGGTTGCTGGAATGTTAATAAAGACTTGGTGTTAGGCAAGAAACGCTATCCCCCCGAAGAACGTTACAATTTCTCTCAAGTTGCATTACTCGAACTGACTTATATTGTTAACTTTGGTTCTGAGTTAGCGGTTGTTTCAATGTTACCGAGCTTCTTTGAAGCTACATTCGGACTGAGTCCACAAGCGGCTGGGATGATTGCTGCAAGTTACGCTTTCATGAACCTAGCCTCTCGTCCGGGTGGTGGGTTAATCTCCGATAAACTCGGTAGCCGCAAAAACACCATGGCAATTCTGACCGCTGGGATGGCAATTGGTTACCTGATGCTGGGTCAAGTGAATGGCGGTTGGTGGCTACCTTTGGCTGTGCTGTTAACCATGGCCTGTTCCTTCTTTGTGCAAGCAGGTGAAGGATCGACATTCGCGATGGTTCCTTTAATTAAACGTCGGATTACCGGACAGGTAGCAGGAAACGTCGGTGCTTATGGTAACGTGGGCGCTGTAGCTTACCTGACTCTGTTTAGCTTACTGCCCTCTGGAGATGTGGGAAACCGGGTGTTCTTCGAGGTGCTAGGGGTAGCTGGTTTGATTGTTGCCTTCCTCTGTTGGTTCTTCCTGAAAGAACCCAAGGGATCATTTGCTGACCACCATGAGGGTGAAGAAAATTACGCCCCTGTTTCACAATCTCCAGCTTTTGCTAAGCAAGCTATTCGTGACTAAATCTCGTCCTTTATTATTCGTCATTTGTTATTGGTTTTGAAAGCTAATCATCAATGACAAATGATTACAGATAGTAGGGTGGGTGAGGCATTATTGTTGCCGGCCTACCCTAATTTACTTTGATCATACTGATACTTTTTTTACCCCAATATTGGGAAAGCCTGTTAAACTCTATTTAAAATGGTTTGAACTTGAACTATAATGAATAAATACTGATTCAGACTAATCTTAAGTTTAACTAATATGAATAATAAGTTAGTCTAAATTATTATAGAAAACCTTGGCAAAATAGCAATTCAACTAATAATTGAATCAGACGAATATTGTAAACAATAAGAATAACTTTAAGATTTAATGATTATAAAAAAGATATGGATTTTGAGCGACAATTGAAAACTTTATTGTAATTTATATTCTCATGAGCATTAAATTGATTTGGTGAATTCATACTTGATTGAATTAAACCATCAGCCAGTCGTCTATCCCCTGAAATTATTATGACAGAATCATTTAAAACTCTTTGTCCTTATTGTGGTGTCGGTTGCGGATTAAATGTTTTACCTCCTGCCCAAGCTGGGAAAGCAACGAATAGAGACAGTCAGGGTAACCCCATTTGGAAAGTCATGGGCGATCGCGACCATCCTTCGAGTCAAGGGAAAGTCTGTGTTAAAGGGGCAACTGTAACTGAGTCATTAGAAGGAAATCGTTTAAAATATCCGATGATGCGGGATAGTTTAAATGAATCTTTTCGTCGCGTCAGTTGGGACGAAGCTTATAATCGCATTGTTCAACAAATTCAAACGGTTCTCGCAACACAAGGGCCGGAAGGGATTTGTATGTATGGTTCTGGACAATTCCAAACAGAAGATTATTATATCGCTCAAAAATTACTCAAAGGCTGTCTAAAAACTAATAACTTTGATGCCAATTCTCGCCTGTGTATGTCTTCTGCTGTGTCGGGATATATTCAAAGCTTTGGTTCAGATGGGCCGCCTTGTTGTTATGATGATTTAGAAAAAACGGATTGTGCCTTTTTAATTGGTACGAATACGGCTGAATGTCATCCGATTATTTTTAACCGTTTCCGGGCATATCACAAAAAAAATAAACAAGTTAAATTAATTGTGGTCGATCCACGGGAAACCGATACCGCAAAAGTGGCTGATTTACACCTAGCTATTAAACCGGGAACCGATATCGATTTAATGAATGGTATTGCCCATTTATTAATGCGTTGGGGTATGATTGATTCTCTATTGATTGGAGATGCTACCGTAGACTTTCCTAAGTTTGTAGAAGTCTTCAATCATTATCCCCCTGAATTAGTGGCTGAAAAATGCGGCATTGCAGTTAAAGATTTAGAAACAGCAGCGAAATGGTGGGGAGAATCTCAACGGGTATTATCTTTGTGGTCAATGGGGTTAAATCAATCCTCGGAAGGGACTGCTAAAGTTCGGACGTTAATTAACCTGCATTTAATGACCGGTAATATCGGTAAACCGGGGGCGGGGCCGTTTTCTCTCACCGGACAACCCAACGCTATGGGAGGCCGGGAAGCGGGGGGACTGGCGCATATTTTACCCGGTTATCGTGTCGTCAAAAATCCCCAACATCGCTCAGAAGTGGAACAGTTATGGGGACTTGAACCCGGTACAATTTCCCCTGAACCCGGCTTAGCGGCCTGGGATATGATTACGGGTATGGAACAGGGTACAGTGGGTTTATTTTGGGTGGGGGCAACCAACCCAGCGGTGAGTATGCCGGACTTAGAACGCACCAAAGCGGCATTGATGCGATCGCCCTTTACCATCTGTCAGGACGCTTATTATCCCACAGAAACGGCTTTCTATGCCCATTTACTATTGCCAGCCGCCCAGTGGAGTGAGAAAACAGGCAGTATGACCAATTCAGAACGGATGGTGACGTTGTGTCCTGCCTTTCGTCAACCGCCAGGGGAAGCCAAAGCCGACTGGGAAATCTTTGCAGAAGTGGGACGGCGGTTAGGATTTAGCGATAAATTTAACTTTGCTAATTCTGAGGCAGTCCGGAATGAGTTTATTCAACTGACTCGTGGACGACCCTGTGATATGACGGGAATTACCTATCAAACGTTACAAGAATACGGTCCGATACAATGGCCTTGTCCAGAGAATAGCCCAGAGTCAGTTATCACCAATCATCAAAAACGAATGTATATCGATCTGCGGTTCAATACCCAGGATAAACGAGCAAGATTTGGGGCCTATCATTCCAAAGGCTTAGCAGAACCCGCTGACCCCAATTATCCCCTAGTTCTCACCACCGGAAGGTTGTATGGTCATTGGCACACGCAAACCCGCACTGGACAAATTCCGAAAATTAATAAATTACACCCGCAACCGTTTATCGAAATTCATCCCAAAGATGCCAAGAAAAACGGTATTGATCAAGGGCAGTGGGTCGAAGTTCGCTCCCGGCGAGGGTTTGCTCGTTTCCCGGCCAAAGTAACAAAAGCGATCGCCCCCGGAACGGTATTTGTCCCCATGCATTGGGGAGCATTATGGGCCAATCAAGCCGAAGCCAACGCTTTAACCCATCCAGAATGTTGTCCGGCTTCTTTACAGCCAGAATTGAAAGCCTGTGCCGTACAATTGGTTCCAGTGATGGCAGGGGTGCAAGACGTAGAGATCAAATCAAGTTCACTGCAATCTCAACTAGTGGTCTCTCAATAATCATTATCCCCAATCAAATTAACGGTGAGTTAGGCATGAGTCATCTTGATTAATCCTAGCTCATTCTTACTGTTGATCTTGTCCCCCAGGGCAAGCAATTGATCGTTGATGATGCTGTGATTTCTAGACAGTCTGGAGAGCCATTAAAGTGTATATTTTTATCATAATCCCCGCTGTTAAACTTTAATGTCACGCCCTATCTCTCCTCGGCTACAACTCCAAAAACGGAACCATCTGTTAAAGCAAGTTAAACGAGAAGTCAAACAGTTTCGCTTGCAGTCTCTGCATCGGGCTGTTTTAACCAAGCTGGCTCAAGAAACACCCCCGTTACGAATGCGACGCACTTGGGATATAGAAGCAAAAGTGGGCAAACAGCCGAGTGTAAAATTATCCGCCGATAGTGGTGTGATTCCCATTTTTGATCGCCTTGGAGGCAGGTTACTGATCTTAGGGGCAATGGGAGCAGGTAAAACAACCACATTAATGGGGTTAACTAAAGTACTTGTGAGTCGGGCAATCAAAGATGAAGGGGAACCCATTCCCGTTTTATTACATCTGAGAACTTGGAATCCCAAAAAACCCGCGATCGCCAACTGGATTATTGAGCAAATAGAGCGCAAGTATGATGTGAGTCGGAATGTTTGTCGCTATTGGATTGATCAGCTTCAGATTTTACCGCTGTTAGATGGGTTAGACGAAGTCAATTCAGAAGATCGAGAGTTATGTATTCAACAGATTAATCAGTTTCTTCACGGGGATTTTTCACCTTTACATTTAATCGTTTGTAGTACAGTAGAAGGCTATTATTACTGTCAGAGTAGACTTGAGCTGAATGGTGCTGTTTTATTAAGACCTTTAACTAAAACTCAAATTCGAGATTACTTACTGCAAGCCAGAAGTAGAGAATTATGGAATGGCATTGAAGATGATGAAAATCTGATGAAGTTAGCCCGAAAACCGTTATTGTTAACCATGATGGCATTGGCTTATGAAGAAATTTTATTAGCCTCTTGGAAGCGATTGTCTTCAGTAGAGGAACAAACACAATATTTATTCAATGCTTTTATTCGTCGTCAAATTACTCAAAATCGAGATGGACTGAATCAAACATCTTCCTATAGTTTAGAGCAAATTCGCCAAGGACTAGAATGGATTGCTCAACGATTAGAAGAAGAAAATTTGACAGAATTTTCAGTGGATGAAATACCAGCCCATTGGTTACAGGAAGCCGAAGAAGAAAAAACCTATAGATGGAGGCTGAAAGCGATTAAAGGAATGATATGGTGGGGCGCGATCATCGCAATTGTAATTGCAACTTTGACGCAATCAATTTTACTACTACTTTTAAGTATGATAGCTGGCTTTATCTGGGCTTTTATTTCTGAAATCTTTTCTATAGATACTCTGATTGAACAATATATTCTCCGCAGTATTATTTCATCCAAGGGATATCTGCCTTGGAAATACCAACAGTTTTTAAATGATGCCAAAAAGCGGCTCATTCTTCAGCAAGTCGGCGATCGCTATCGGTTTATTCACCGTTGGTTACAGCAACATTTTGCTCAAATTAGAATTTAATGGGTGATTATCGATTAAATTTAGGTTTGGATTCCACTAAGGTAGACGGAGTGACATCAAATATGACTTTAAAAGGGATATCTAACTCATCTTTTAGAACTTGCTCAACAATTGCCACTTCTTTCGGTGTCACCGGGTCAGTCGCCCGGAC
Source organism: uncultured Lyngbya sp. (assembly GCA_964401105.1). Taxonomy (GTDB): domain Bacteria; phylum Cyanobacteriota; class Cyanobacteriia; order Cyanobacteriales; family Microcoleaceae; genus JAAURB01. Next base: position 18,087 of record CAYNXM010000079.1, read on the forward strand.
AATAACTAAAACATTCGCAGGCTTGCCTCGCCAATCAATTTCTAAGTCAAGAACTTCAATATCAGGTCGATCAACTAAAGAACGAGTCACTAATACTTCTTTTACAGATTGATTAACATTTGCATGATTAATTAAACGCCAAAAACCAATTCCTAATGGTGCAGCCAACATCACAATTAAAAGTAATGATAATCCCCAAGATAAAGTTCTGGCAAGTTCACTACTTTTCGCATATCCCCCTAACACATAAATAGTAATACAAGCTAAATTGATGCCAATTAAGTTAGTCACATAAAGTAGTGATGCCCCCGCAGCTTCTTCCCAACTGCCCTGAGAAATCGCTAAACCAATGACACAAACAGGGGGCATCAATGCCACAGCAATTGCAGTACCCGGAATGGCATCTCCAACGGCTGGACGGATTTTTGAATATCCACTAATTCCTCCAGCCACAATTGCAATTAAAAGATCAATTAATGTCGGTTGAGTTCGAGATAAAATCTCAGAACCAAACTCAGGTATATTGATAATTAAACCCAGTAACCAAGAGCAAAAAATTGACAGAGAGGTTCCGAGAAAAATAGAGCTAAAGCTCAGCCTTAATAACTTTAAGTCTCCTTCTAAGGTGGCAAAAGATAATCCTCTTAATGGCAGCATCAACGGGGCAATAATCATTGCGCCAATAATCACAGCTGCACTATTAATCAGTAAACCTAATGTTGCAATTAAACAAGAACTAACAGTTAATACCAAATAGTTTTGGCTGGCTCTAGAATCCGTTAATAATGATTCCCGTAGCTTTAAAATGGGAACAACTCCCAAACCTAAATTCTGAATCAGCTTCCAGGTGCTTTGCATATAAGGAGATGGTTTAATAAATGAGGGATAGAACCATAAATATTACAAGACTAGACATATTCTAAAAGGAAATATATAAATTGACAACGTATTTATCAAAAATATTTTGATGCCAAATATACAGAAAAATTTTCATGATAAAAAGCAAAACTGAATCAACAGTTTTGCCATCAATATCAAATAAATTTCAGCTTCTCTCTGATACTTTAGCTTGATATTACTTGATGAGAGTTAGATCCTGTTTCAATCTGACGATATCGTGCTTGCACCATCATATAAATACCATAAGCAATCAAACCCAATGCCACTAAACCTAAAATAATTTTACCAAAGGGTTGTTGAGCCAGAGTTTGTAAAATACCATCGAGTCCTCTAACTTCATCTGGGTCAAATTGCCGTGCGGCTTGAATGAAGAAAAAACCCGTTAGAATAAAAACAATCCCACGGGCAGCAATACCAATGCGGCTAATATTAACAATGATCTTTTCCTGAGTAATATTTAATTCTCGTAAATCCAGACGTTTACGAAATTTTGTATGATACGCTTTATAAAGCCGATAGCAGCCAATTCCAATCATGAAAGCACCTGCTGTTGCGATTAACCACCGCCCCATAGGTTGTGCTAAAATTTGAGCAGTCCAATCTTGCTTTGTTTTGCCACCAGAGCTACTTGCCCCCACTGCGAGTTTAAAAGCGGTCCAAGCCAGTCCTCCGTAAATTAAACCACTGGTAATATAGCCTAAGCGTTGGAATAAGCCTTTAAAATCAGATCCTTTGTCTTCTGGGTCTTTAATCGCCTGTATAATACGCCATAGAGTATATCCAATCAAGCCAACAGCAATTAAAAGTAATAGTAACTTACCAAAAGGTTGAGCTGCAATTGTTTGAAGTGCCCCTTCTGTGTCTGTAGTTTTCCCCCCTGTTGTCAAGGCAGCAGTAACCGCTAAGATTCCAATTAACCCATACACAAAGCCTTTCGTTGCATACCCAAACCTTGCCAATCTTTCAATCCACATTAATGATTCAATCTCCGATAGGTTAATATAATTTTTTTAAATTAATTCTTAGATTACATTGAATCTAAAGAATTTTGGTCAGTACATTGATCTAACATGGCTTGATAGTCTTTTTGCTGCTGAGAATTACTGACGATTAATTCAATTTTTACTTTCTGACAACCATGATCTTTTTGAAGAGAAATCGCTTTAATAATTTCACTAGCCGCCTCAAGACTGATAAATTCTCCATGAACAGTTAAACCATCTTGAGTTACTGAAGTATTTCGTAAATCTTGATCTTCTATCACCCCAGAAGACAGATCAATTTCTGCTAAGTTCTCCGTTTGGTCTCCATGAACCTGTTCAACAATGAGTTTTTCTTGACGAACCGGAACTTCAATAGTCTTAGTTTCTACTACTTTACGCACAATCACTTCCCCTAACTTTTTAGAGGAACGGTCAATTTTTAATCGTTCTTCAAGTAAACGAATCGTTGCTTCATCTAAAGCAGTATCATCACTCATTATTTCCTCAGAATCTATCTCTTCATTCTGAGTCTCATCAAATGATGCTTCTGTGGAATCAGATTGAACCCAGTCAAACGCATCGCCCGAGTGTTTAATCAATTCTTTCCTCATATTTTCCGTGATAAATATGATAATAGAATCTCGATCTAAATCAACTTTTCTAACAACCTGTTTACTGACTCTAAACAAAGGCTTTTCTTTTCCAGGAGGGGCAAAAACAATTTGCAGCTTATTATCCTCGTCTCGAATAATATGCTTAACATCTCCTAATAAATGATTATGGAGATCATAAACTTTCAGGTTTTGAGAAACTTCTTTCTTCATATTATTTTGCTTGATGGTTGATTGATCAATATTCATAATATTTTTCCCCAATAATTTTAATTATTTAATTAAGCAGTTCTAACTTTTTATAATTGCTTAAATTCATGATTTAAACGATAAACAAGAGGCTAGGTCGATCAGTCTTGACCTACCTAGCGCCGATTAGCTCTTACATTTTTGATGGATTAATCTGCAAGCTAATACTTCCCATCTATACTATAGATTACCGATTGATAGTGGGCTGATCGTCTGTATTAACTGTTAGTTCTTCCCGACGAAGTGTTTCTTCTGCGGTAACTGTATCGCGATCTACTTCTTTACGAACGGTCACTTCTTCTCGGACAAAGGCTTCTTTCTTAATTTCAGCAGTTTCTTCGTGTACTTCAAACCGGGCTACTTCTTCATTCTGAAAAGCTGCTGTTCCAGGAGCAACAGGAGTTCCGGCATCACTGGGAGTTGTACGCTCAACAATCACTCGTTCTTTCTCGACAGGTACTGAAGCACGAGCCGTTTCAGTTTCAACGGTTTTCCCGACAACAACATCACCGGTTTTACGGCGAACTTTATCAGAAACTAAGCGTTCTTCGTACAGTTTTAATGCACCATTATCTTGTGCATTGGTCTTATATAAATCATCGTTCTCATAACGATAGTTTTCACGGTTATAAGTTGCTGTCGCGGCTGCATCTGTGCGATATCCAGCCCGTACACGCTCCTCATAATCATAGTCAATGACCATGTCATCATCGTAGCTTGGTAGCGCTTCGACTTGATCTTTACTGGTTAAACCTAAAGCGTAAAGTCTGCTATTATCATAATCTAAACGAGCACGACCGACTGGTAATAATACTTTTTTACCGAAGACCCAAAATCCTGTATCAATGATAATATAACGAATATAGCCAGCTTCATCGACTAACGCATCATAGACAGTACCGACTTTATCATCTGTCGTCCCTGCGTAAACATCATAATTTTTAAAGTCATTTCCTTGAAATAAGTCATCCACATAGTGAGGATAATAATCTGCAATTTTATACAAAGCCATAATGATATATTAATGCGATCTACACTTTATAACTTATCAGAACAAATGGGCTGATGTATCTTCCTGTTGACATATCTTTATTCTCTATCACTAGGGGGATGAAGAAAGAACAAATTTCAAACAAAATAGAAGGGTGGAAAAATAACTTTCGAGCTGGTCTAGTCAATGTTAAATTGGCAGCTTGATAAAGCTTAATATTATAGTTCACGAAATAGGAACGAATTATGGCAACAACTGATAATACAATTCAATATAGACGTGGTATTGGTGCTTTTAAAACCCGTGGTGAAGCTGAGCGTGCTCTACATCGGTTGCATGACGCTGGAATTGATATGAATCGAGTCAGTATCATTGCACCCGATGGTGACTCAAGAACCTTTGAGACTGATGTGGAAGTTGAATCCCATGGTAACAAAGCCGATGAAGGCGCAACGGCTGGAGCCGTTACAGGAGGGACATTAGGAGGAATTACTGGCTTATTAGTCGGTCTAGGTGCCCTGGCAATTCCGGGTATCGGGCCGATTTTGTTGGCAGGTGCAGAAGCAACAGCATTAGCCACAACTTTAGCTGGGACAGCCATTGGTGCAGCAACTGGTGGAATTGTCGGTGCTTTGATTGGTTTGGGTATTCCTGAAGATCAAGCCAAAATTTATAACAACCACTTGAAAGAGGGTCACTATTTATTGCTCATTACTGGCACTCCAGGCGTAATAGATAAAGCAGACACCATTGTACGTTCTGAAGGAATTCACGACTGGGAAGTTTACGATGCACCCGATGTCGATGTTGAGGTAGAAAATAGACCGACTCAACCCCTGACTGAACCTGCAGCGACAGGGCCTGTTGCACCCACAGCGACACCTGTGGCCTCAACCACTACTACAGGTGAGCCACCTGTGGTTATCGTTGATAAACGAGATGAAACCCGTAGAAGTCATTAAAAATTTTGTATGTCAATATTGAATCTATTTGGAGGTAAACTGTCAATGAAAATGAGTAAATTGATTCTATTTTTGGCTGGTGGTATGATGTTAGTCGGTACCACAGCTTGTGATGTAGCCCGTACCAGTGCAGATGCACCCACTTCTGTTGATGGTGAAGTCGAAGACCCACAACTGGTTGAAGAAACGCAAGAAGATGCGGAGAGTAACATTCGCCAAGCTCAGCTCAGCTCAGATATTCGCGCCAGAGAACAGCGTAATGATATTGCGGGTGACCAACAAGAAAGAACAGATGCTGATTTAGAAAGTGAAGTTCGCGCTAAATTAGAAGCTAATATTCCCGCCTCTAAGCTGACTGTCGAAGCAGAAGAAGGGGTTGTTACTCTGGCAGGAACAGTTCCCGATCAAAAGGAATACGATACAATTCCTAGTTTAGTTGATGAGATCACAGGAGTCAATGGACTAGTAATGGATAATGTTCAAATTGTTGAACCTACAGATATTTCCAACTAATTAACCGCTGCGATACAGTCTCTAATCAAGGTCTAATAATCCGACGTTTTAATGAACTCTTTTAGTTTCTAACTACGTCGGATTTTTTGTATTGCGTTAAACTTAAACTAGATCAACTGAGAAAATGATTTCTTATTTATAGAGTGAATTAATGTCTGTTCTACTGATTATTTTTGGTGTACTTTTAATTATTGCTATTCAAGTTGATATTTGGTTTACAACATTAACTATCGGTGGTGGTGGCCCTTTAACGGGTCGGTTATCTGCATGGTTATGGTTAGCTGCATTAAAGATTCATAAAAAAAGTACTAATCATCGGCTATTATCAACAGTTGGGTTTTTATTACTGGTTTGTATACCTGTTTTCTGGTTTTTATTCACTTGGCTGGGATGGGTCTCTCTATTCAGCTCAGTGACGACAGCCGTTGTCAGTGCTTCCGATAAACTGCCTGCCAGCATATTAGAAAGAATCTATTTTGCCGGTTTTACTTTATCGACACTCGGCATGGGAGATTACCAACCTCAAGGATCACTCTGGCAATTTCTCACAACAGTTGCTTCCATTCAAGGCTTCTTTCAAGTCACTTTAACCTTTGCTTATTTAATTCCGATTGTTTCAGCCGCCAGTCGTAAACGTTCTGTTGCTGCTTATATTACTTGCCTGGGCGGTACAGCCGATGAAATTATCACTCGGGCCTGGAATGGGAAAGACTTCGGACAATTTGATCAGCATTTAATTGCCTTGACTCCGATGTTAACTCAAGAAGGAGAATCCCATTTAACTTATCCAATATTACATTATTTTCATACTGTAGAACGCTCTCGTTCGGCTGTATTAAGTGTAGTGGCTCTAGATGAGGCCCTGACTATTATACAGTATGGAATCCCTCCCTCCTATCAACCCGATGGTGCGGCAGTAAAAGCAACTCGCCGAGCTATAGCCGCTTTTTTAAATACTTTAAATACCGCTTATATAGAACCCTCCTCCATTAATCCACCTCTACCTAATTTAACTTTACTAGAAAAACATCAGATTCCTCTGGTGGATCATCAGCAGTTTCATCAAGCAATACAACCCCTAACTCGACGGCGACGCTTATTATTGGCTTTACTAGATAATGAAGGATGGCAATGGGATGCGATCGCTTCTTCTCAACTGACTAACCGAGGGAGTCATTTAGATGATGAAACGCCAATCGATCAAGTTAAATTACATTAAATCGTTGTAAATTCATCCATGCTTAAACTATTAGTCTGCACACCAATAAGGGTTGCTAACACTTGATTAGTTGAAGTTAGGATAATATCATTACCCGTAAAACTCAGATCGCTAAACTCTAAACCCTCTGCTAAGCCAATGACATCGGATGACCTGAAGTCGGTAATTGTATCAACGCCTTCACCCACAGTCAAGACAAACAGATCGCGGCTATTGCCTCCGGTTAAAGTATCATTACCCAGACCACCGTCAAGCGTGTCGCGGCCATTATTACCGATTAAACTATCATTACCCACGCCACCATTAAGAACATCACGACCATTACCCCCAATTAAAGTATCATTACCCATTTCTCCTTCAAGGGTATCGCGGCCATTATCACCATCTAGGATGTCATCTCCAGCAGCACCCAACAGTTGATCGTCATCGTTATCACCGAAGATCGTATCATCTCCACCTGCCCCCAGCAGCGTATCTTCGCGATTGCTTCCGACTAAGTTAAGAGATTCTTCTACAGTGCTGAAACCAAAGATGACATAGCTGTTTCCAGCATAACTATTGCCATTGGGGTTAGTCCTAATATTGCCAAGAATAATGTCATCAAACCCATCACCATTGATATCTCCTGCATTGCTGCCGGAATGTCCTGAGTTATCATTACTAATCAGGCCGTTAATCACCAAGCCATTGCTACCATTAAGATCCGATAAATCTAAACTAGCCTCTCCACTGCTGTTGCCAAACACCACATAACTTTGTGCGATAGAAATACTGCTATTGCTATAAAAATCAATATTAACATTGCCAATCAGAATATCATCAAAGCCATCACCGTTGAAATCTCCCGCACCACTAACAAAGTCACCTGAATAGTCACGAGGATTAATACCATTAATGGTAAAGCCGTTACTGCCATCGAGGTCTGACAATTCTAAACTAGCCTCAAATCCATTATTGCTGCCAAAGACAACATAGCTTTCTCCGGCATTAAGCTCACCATTAGGATCAGCATAAATTGCCCCGATAATAATGTCATCAATGCCATCACCATTAACATCTCCTGCGCTGCTAACAGAGTTTCCAGAAAAGTCACCCTCGTCAATACCATTAATAGTAAAACCGTTACTGCCATCAAGGTCTGACAATTCTAAACTGGGGTCAAATCCATTATTGCGACCAAATACCAAATAGCTTTCTCCGCCGTAGCCCGCACCCGGTGCGCCAATAATAATGTCATCAATGCCATCAGCGTTGATATCTCCTGCATTGCTAACGGAGATACCTGAAAAGTCACTCTCATCAATACCATTAATAGTAAAACCGTTACTACCATCAAGGCTTGACAATTCTAAACTCGCCTCAAAACCATTACTATTACCAAAGACTACATAGCTTTCTCCAGCGCGACTATTACCATTAGGATCACCTACAAATGCCCCAATAATAATGTCATCAAAGCCGTCACCATTAATATCCCCTGCATTGCTAACAGAGCGACCTGAAGAGTCACGCTCATCAATTCCATTAATCACAAAACCATTACTACCATCAAGGTTTGACAATTCTAAACTCGCCTCAAAACCATTACTATTGCCAAAGACTACATAGCTTTCTCCGGCACTCTCTATGCCATTGGGATCAGCACCATCTGCCCCAATAATAATGTCATCAATACCATCACCATTGATATCCCCTGCATTACTGAGGGAGATACCTGAAGAATCATTTTCATCAATACCATTAATTACGAAGCCGTTACTGCCATCGAGGTCTGACAATTCTAAACTGGGGTCAAATCCATTATTGCGACCAAAGACAACATAACTTTCTCCTGCCCTTTCATTACCGTTAGGGTCAGCATCCGTTGCCCCAATAATAATGTCATCAATACCGTCACCGTTGACATCCCCCGCGCCACTGACTGAGCGACCGGAAAAGTCAAACTCGTCAATACCATTAATCGTGAAGCCATTGCTACCATTGAGATTGGATACATTGATCAAGCTGGCAGGAGATCCCTGATCAATACCATTAATTGTGATATTCACCGTTGCTATATCGGTATCTGTGCGATCGCTAACCGTGTAGGTGAAGCTATCAATAGCAGTTTCTCCGGTATTGAGAAAGTCAAACTGACCGTTAGGGTCGTAACTAAATGTGCCATCAGCATTGAGAGTTAATAACGCGCCGGAAGCTAAGGTAATTTGATCGCCTACATCGGTAGTTTGATTGTTGACTTCGGTAACCGTGAGGGTGTTACCGTTAGCATCAGTGTCGTTGTCGAGAACATTTTCACTGACGATAGCATCTTCGCGGGTATTAACAGTATCATCAATTGCATTGGGAGCAGGCTGGAAACCAAAGACTACATAGCTTTCTCCGCCGTAGCCCGCACCTGATGCGCCAATAATAATGTCATCAAAACCATCCCCGTTGATATCTCCTGCGCCGCTAACGGAGCCACCTGAAGAGTCACCACTATTAATACCATTCAATACAAAGCCGTTACTGCCATTAAGCTGTGATAAGTCTAAACTGGGGTCAAAACCATTACTATTGCCAAAGACCACATAGCTTTCTCCGCTATAGTCGGCTTGCGGTGCGCCAATAAGAATGTCATCAATACCATCTCCGTTGACATCCCCTGCACTGCTGACAGAGAAACCCAAAAAATTAAACTGGCGAATGTTATTCAATGCAAAACCGTTGCTGCCATCAAGCTCTGACAAATTTAAACGTTCGTCAAAACCACTATTGCTGCCAAAGACCACATAGCTTTCTCCTGCATAAAAACTGCCATTAGGTGAAGCAAAAGGTGCGCCAATAATAATGTCATCAATGCCATCACCATTGAGATCTCCCCCGCTGCTAACAACCTCACCTGAACTAATGGTAAAGCCGTTACTGCCATCAAGCTCTGACAAATTTAAACGTTCGTCAAAACCACTATTGCTGCCAAAGACCACATAGCTTTCTCCGCCGGCGGCACCCGGTGCGCTAATAATAATGTCATCAATACCATCACCATTAACATCTCCTGCATTGCTAACCGAGCGTCCTGAAGAGTCACGCTCGTCAATACCCTCTATCACAAAGCCGTTACTGCCATCGAGGTCTGACAAATTTAAACTGGCATCAAATCCATTGCTATTGCCAAAGACAACATAACTTTCTCCTGCCCTCTCATTGCCGTTAGGGTCAGCATCATCTGCCCCGATAATAATGTCATCAAAACCATCCCCATTGATATCTCCCGCGCCGCTAACTGAGCGTCCTGAATAATCACGCTCGTCAATACCCTCTATCACAAAACCGTTACTGCCATCGAGATCTGACAAATTTAAACTAGCATCAAATCCATTCCTATTGCCAAAGACAACATAGCTTTCTCCTGCCCTCTCATTGCCATTAGGGTCAGCACTTGATGCCCCAATAATAATGTCATCAATGCCATCACCATTGACATCCCCCCCGCTACTAACAGAGCCGCCAGAAGAGTCACCCTGATCAATGCCATTAATCACAAAGCCGTTACTGCCATCAAGATCTGACAAATTTAAACGCTGATCAAATCCATTGCTATTACCAAAGACCACATAACTTTCTCCGCCATAGTCAGCACCAGTTGCCCCAATAATAAAGTCATCAATACCATCGCCGTTAACATCCCCCCCGCTACTAACAGAGCCACCTGAAGAGTCATATTCATTAATACCCTCTATCACAAAGCCATTACTGCCATCAAGATCTGATAAATTAATCGCACTAACTGGAGTGCCTTTTGGAGTAATAGTGATATTTACCGTTGCTATATCCGTATTTGTGCCACCGATAACGGTGTAGGTGAAGCTGTCAGTAGCAGTTTCTCCGGTTTCGAGAAAGCCAAATTGACCGTTGGTGTCGTAACTGAATGTGCCATCGGCATTGAGGGTTAACAACGCACCAGAAGCCAAGGTAATTTGAGAACCAATATCAGTTGCTTGAGCGTTAACTTCAATCACTGCGAGGGTATTACCATTAGGATCAGTGTCGTTGTCGAGAACGTTTCCATTGAAAACTGTATTTTCGTTGATGTTTACAATATCATCGACTCCATTGGGTGAAACATTAAAACCAAATATTACATAGCTTTCTCCGGCATTCTCATTGCGATTAGCGTCAGCACCCGGTGCGCCGATAATAATGTCATCAAAGCCATCCCCGTTGACATCCCCTGCGCCGCTAACGGAGTCACCTGAATAGTCGCCCTGATCAATACCCTCTATCACAAAGCCGTTACGGTTATTAAGACTCGATAACTCTAAACTCGGGTCAAACTCGCTCGCGCCAAAGACAATATAACTTTCTCCGGCATTTTCTATGCCATCAGGGTCAGCACGATCTGCCCCAATAATAACGTCATCAAAGCCATCCCCGTTAATATCCCCTGCGCCGCTAACAGAGCTTCCTGAAAAGTCACCCTGATCAATACCATTCAATACAAAACCGTTGCTACCATCAAGGTTTGATAATTCTAAACTCGGGTCAAACTCGCTATTACCAAAGACAATATAACTTTCTCCGGCATTTTCTATGCCATTAGGGTCGGCACGATCTGCCCCGATAATAATGTCATCAAAGCCATCCCCGTTAATATCCCCTGCGCCGCTAACTGATCTGCCTGAAAAGTCACCCTCATCAATACCGTTAATCACAAAGCCATTACTGCCATCAAGGTCTGACAACTCAAAACTGCTATCAAATTCGCCACTGTTACCGAATACCACATAGCTTTCTCCGGCACTCTCTATGCCATTAGGATCGGCACCGAGTGCGCCAATAATAATGTCATCAATACCATCACCATTGATATCTCCTGCGCCGCTAACAGAGCCACCTGAACTAATGGTAAAGCCATTACTGCCATCAAGGTCTGATAACTCAAATCCGCTATCAAATCCGCCACTGTTACCAAATACCACATAGCTTTCTCCGGCTGCGCCAATAATAATGTCATCAATGCCATCACCATTGATATCTCCTGCGCCGCTAACTGACTCACCTAAGTTGTAAGTACCAATGCCATTAATTACAAAACCGTTGCTGATATTAGATTCAGTGTTTCTGCCAAAGATAACATAGGTTTCTCCGGAACGACTAAAAGGAGTATTAGCGTAAGAAAGAGGTGCGCCAATAATAATGTCATCAAAGCCATCCCCGTTAATATCCCCTGCACTACTGACAGAAGTGCCTAAAGAGTCATAACGACCCCTGCCCGTAATGACCAGACCGCTTGTGCTATCAAGACTTGACAACTCAAAACTAGCGTCAAATCTGCCACTGTTGCTAAAAACAACATAGCTTTCTCCGGCAAAACTAACGAGAATGCCAGCGAATTTAACACCCGTTGCGCCAATAAGAATGTCATCAAAGCCATCCCCATTCACATCCCCTGCATTACTAACTGAGTTGCCTGAAAAGTCACCTTCACCAATACCATTAATGACAAAACCATTAGTACCATTCAACTCAGATAAATTGATAAAGCTGGTCATAATTATTTTCCTTTGATAATTTGTTGATTCAATTTGTTGCCCTTGCCGTACCACCCATCCCAATAAACAATATCTGTATTGCTATTGCACAGTCCCAATAGACACCATGCGCCGAATTTCATCACTTTTTAATCCAATCGCCATCGGTCGCCGGATTTGGGGTAAAATTGCCACATCGTAGAGTTCTTCAATCACCCCTTCTATTCGTAAGCTGTGAACTAAATCTCCACTTCGTAGGTCAATAATGGCTAACCCACAACGGGGGTCGGCTTGTTTTTGGCTTAATTTATCATCAAGGGTTAATCCTTGAAAGGTTTTATTGTGGCGGGGTTTAGAGAGTCCGATCGCCGCAAAATCACCAAACATCGCCAGTCCGCGTCCGTATCCGGGACAAAAAGCAACAGGTTCAAATTTGCCGGAATTGAGGTCTACTTTACCAAATTCTCCTGTGCCAGAATTGAGTAACCACAGTTGGTTTTGATGCCAGCGGGGAGAATGGGGCATACTTAAGCCACTGACAATGATTTCGTTACTGTCAATATCAATTACACATCCACCATCGTGTCGTTTGTCTCGCCAACCATCGGCTACATCGGACTGACTGACACTGGTGACATATTTGGGTTTTCCTTCTACTATGGCTAAACCATTGAGATGACAACGATCTTCGGCTGCCAGTTTTGAAATAAAGGGGGGTTGCCACAGGGGAATAAAGCTGTGAGTGGGACTGACGGTGGCAAGACAGCTAAATAGAGTATTGATAAAAATGGGTTGATTGTTTTGGGTCCCGGTGGCTATATCATGAATATCTAAGTCTGCCGTAATATAGCTCATTTGCGGCACATATAGTCCGTCGTAGCCGTTATAGTTTTGTCCAGGTTGAAGGCTGTTTTCAAACCGCCACAGTTGATAGAGGCTACTCATATAGAGGCTATTGGCGATCGCATACAACCCCATGCAGCGTTCAAAGGTACGTTGAAATACGGAAAACTGCCCGGTTGTGGGATTTAAACCAATAAAAAAGACTTTTCCGGCTTGATAGGTGGTGAAAACTAAACTGAGATATTGTTCAGCTAGCCAAGCAGTGAATTGACGAGATGCCGTAATTTCAAAAGCTGGCTTCTGAGTAGATGCTCCTGAGACTTGATTCATTAAATGAATTGTGCTTTGGAGATGTCCCAAAAGACACTCTCAGCACACCTGATAGAGTGATTAGTTTTAGATGCTCTACTTAAATTATTACTAGGTTGCAGAGGCACTAAAATAAAGCTTTTGTAAAAAATACTCGCTCTATTGTCAAGATTTGATGAAGTTGAAGAGGATTCTATACTCTGTGTGATACAGCGCTACGGGAATAGGTGATTGACATCTTTTTTTTCTGAAGTCTGTTAAATAGAGCCTCTCACTCCATCAGATTATATTGTCAAACACAAACATGATCGTAACAGTTCTATGGACGTAATAGTTAGATGTACTTAACCTCCCAGCGCAATAGTTAGATGTACTTAACCTCCCAGCGCAATAGTTAGATGTACTTAACCTCCCAGCGCAATAGTTAGATGTACTTAACCTCCCAGCGTAATAGTTAGATGTACTTAACCTCCCAGCGCTTGGAGGCGATCGCTACTGAATAATTGTCTCAGCGTAATAGTTATATCTACTTAAGCTCTCAGCGCTTGAAGGCGATCGCTACTGAATAATTGTCTCAGCGTAATAGTTAGATGTACTTAACCTCCCAGCGTAATAGTTATATCTACTTAACCTCCCAGCGTAATAGTTATATCTATTACGCTAAATGGTGTTTGACATCTTCACTATTCCCGTTCGCGCACGCGCACGCGCTACTCATTATTCCCCATTCCATAAGAAGACAGTCCGAGATGTCCGCCCCACTTGCCTTGTACTGCTATAATTCCTATTGCGCACTTTGTTTCTTAACAGAAAAAAGGGAATAATTTCTTAGATATAATAATTGATTAAATTACGGAAAAAAGTAAAGCTATCAATTTATAGTTAAAAATATTTAACCTCTAAAAACCGTTTCAATTTCAATTTAATAAATAACTATAGTAATCCGTTATGAGTTGTGTATGAAATTGTGTTTAAAAAGGCAATACTGAAGAATGCAACGCTGGCGCTATCGACATATTTCCTATGTGCTTTGCACAGGCTACGCCAACGTAAAAGCTTTGCGCCGAAGTAAGTCTGCATGATTTATCATGACTAAAAACTGAATTGCTATATTATCATAAATATAGAACAATCAGGAATAATAGCAGGATAAATTGATAATAGTATAATAGAGAAAAAGTTTAAATAAAGCTGATTCAGAGTCTATTTTTAATTGTTTTCTCAACTTAAATTTTAAGTGCGAAATCTAGGATAGATGATCAGGTATTATATATTTAAAAGCAGAGACGCTCCAGCCGATCGCCTCTACTTTTAAGTTAATGATTGGTTTGAACTTGTGTTGGATTTAGACTTAGTAGTCGAAGTCACCCATGCCACCACCAGGTGCTGGTGCACCCTCTTTGGGTTCCGGTTTATCAACCACAATACATTCTGTAGTTAATACCATTCCAGCAATAGACGCTGCGTTTTGAATCGCAGAACGAGTCACTTTCGCCGGGTCAACAATACCTGCTTCAAATAGATCAACATATTCATTTGTAGCCGCATTGTAACCCACGTTAAAGTCTTTTTCTTTAACCCGTTCAGCCACAACTGCACCGTTTTCCCCTGCGTTTTCTGCAATTCGTTTTAAAGGAGCAGATAAAGCTCGAGAAACGATTAATGCCCCGGTTAAGGCTTCGCTCTTGAGGTTAGTATTTGCCCATTCTTCGACTTGAGGCGCAAGGTGAGCCAGAGTTGTACCACCACCGGGAACAATTCCTTCTTCAACCGCTGCTTTAGTGGCGTTGATGGCATCTTCTAAACGCAGTTTACGGTCTTTCATTTCGGTTTCAGTGGCTGCACCCACTTTAACAACCGCAACCCCACCGGATAGTTTTGCTAAACGTTCTTGTAATTTTTCTTTGTCGTAGGAAGAATCACTTTCTTCCATCTGAC
Source organism: uncultured Lyngbya sp. (assembly GCA_964401105.1). Classification (GTDB taxonomy): domain Bacteria; phylum Cyanobacteriota; class Cyanobacteriia; order Cyanobacteriales; family Microcoleaceae; genus JAAURB01. Next base: position 33,118 of record CAYNXM010000079.1, read on the forward strand.
GACGAATTTGCTCACAACGGGATTTAACGGTGGCTTCGTTACCTTCAGCAACAATAGTGGTGTTGTCTTTGGTAATCGTGATGCGACGGGCTGTACCTAACATATCCAGTTTGGTACTTTCAAGTTTTAATCCCGCATCTTCAGTAATCACTTGACCACCGGTTAGAACCGCGATATCTTCGAGCATTGCTTTACGGCGATCGCCAAATCCAGGTGCTTTGACCGCAGCCACATTGAGTACACCCCGTAAACGGTTAACTACTAAAGTGGCTAACGCTTCTTTTTCGATGTCTTCAGCCAGAATCATCAAAGGTTTACCAGCGCGGGCCACCTGTTCGAGGACGGGTACTAAATCTTGAACCAGATTAATTTTCTTGTCAGTTAACAGAATTAAGGGTTCTTCTAAAACCGCTTCCATCCGTTCGGTATCGGTGGCGAAATAAGGGGAAATATACCCTTTATCAAACCGCATTCCTTCGGTAATTTCCAGTTCAGTGGTCATGGACTTCCCTTCTTCGAGGGAAATCACCCCTTCTTTACCCACTTTATCCATCGCATCAGCAATCATCTGACCGACTTCTTCATCGTTTCCAGCCGAGATTGAACCCACTTGAGCAATGGCTGTAGAATCTTCTACAGGGCGGGCGTGTTCTGCAATTTTTTCAACTAGGAAATTAGTCGCTTTATCAATTCCGCGCTTGAGTTCAATCGGGTTAGCGCCAGCGGCAACGTTGCGTAACCCTTCTTTTACAATGGCGTGGGCTAAAACGGTTGCGGTTGTTGTCCCGTCTCCGGCAGCATCGTTGGTCTTGGAAGCCGCTTGACGAATCAGGGAGACCCCAGTATTCTCAATATTATCTTCAAGTTCAATTTCTTTGGCAATGGTGACCCCATCATTCACAATTTGAGGGGCACCAAATTTCTTTTCGAGTACAACGTTACGACCTTTGGGGCCAAGAGTGACGGCAACGGACTCTGCTAGAATATCCATTCCCTTTTCGAGGGCACGACGAGCATTTTCGTTGTATATGATGCGCTTAGCCATAATAATGTTTTGTCCTTAATATTGAAAGGTGTGTGGTCAATGACTTCATCACTGAAGTCTAAATAATCAAAAAATTAAGTGCTGCGAATACCGTCAGCTACTGGCTTCTAGCTAACAATGGCTAAAATATCTTTTTCAGCAAGTAGGATGTATTCCTCACTGCCGAGTTTAATATCAGTTCCGGCATATTTGGAGTAAAGGACTTTATCGCCGACTTTGACATCGAGTTCAGCGTGAGATCCATCATCGTTGCGTTTTCCGGGGCCAACAGCAACAATTTCACCCACTTGGGGCTTTTCTTTAGCGGCATCAGGTAGTAAAATTCCACCTGCGGTTTTTTCCTCAGACTCACTAATTTTGATGAAAACGCGATCGCCTAATGGTTTAACAGTTGAAACACTTAGGGACACAGCAGCCATGGGGCAAACCTCCTGATTGATAGTTTGAACAAATGAGCAGCAGCAACTACATTCTTCGAGATCAAAGCCATTGCTTTTCCTTATTGCAATGGGGGTTAATCTGAAAAATTAGCACTCTCGACTCCTGAGTGCTAATTTAGCGAACAGAGTCATCTGATGGCAACAACCTAATCAGTACGGGTTCCCGAACTGATCGAGTTGGGGTAAGCTCAGGTATATCGGTGATGACGTGAACTGCGATCGCGAAAAATGACAACTGACAAACAACCAACAACAAATGATAAGATCTCTGACCCGCCTCAGTTTTGTCCGGCTCAAACCGCTGTTCGTGCCTTAAGTTTAGATCAAATCCAGCGTCATATTTTCATTTGCGCCGATCAAACTAAACCCAAATGTTGTTCAAAAGAAGTCGGCATAGAAGCATGGAATTATCTCAAACAGCGGTTGAAAGAATTACACCTCGATCAGCCTACTCCAGATCGGCAAAATTGTGTGTTTCGCACCAAAGCCAACTGTTTACGGGTTTGTTGTGATGGCCCAATTGTCGTGGTTTATCCAGATGGGGTTTGGTATCATTGCGCCACAATACCTGTCATTGAGCGCATTATTCAAGAACATATTTTAGGAAACCAAGTGGTTGAAGAGTACGCTATCCTACAACGTCCTTTGCCCAGCGTCAATCCCTAACTTTGAGGGCCAGCAGGGACTTCTTCAGCGGTCTATGCAACAATTAATTTTTGATATAATCTAAGTTAGGCTAAATTGATGACAACCTCACTTGTAAGTCGGGGTGCTTCCCCATATCACTTATTTTTAATCCAATTAGTTTATTGATTAATATACTCAAAGCTTTGTTAAAGCAGTCAATACTGGTTCACTATCCGGGTATTCTAAGACTACGAAAGCATATATCCCTTTCGTGGACTTGGCTTGAAGGTGGATAACCCCGCCCGACCTTCTGGCTCAATTCAACTATGATTGCAGTGTTGATTGTTTAAACCTTGCGGGATTTGTTCAACGGACTACCAAGATGAAAGAACTCAATGATGGAGAGCAACGGCGGCTCATGCTCGTCGATGACGACCCCAACCTGATCTTACTGGTTCGGGATTACTTAGAATTCCGGGGCTACGAAGTGGTTACTGCTGAAAATGGTGTTGAAGCACTGAAGCTGCTGCAAAATAATGATGTACCTGACTTGATTATCTGTGACATCATGATGCCGGAAATGGATGGCTACACTTTAGTGAAAGTCATTAGAGACGACCCACAAACCAATTGGATTCCTGTTTTGTTTCTCTCGGCTAAAGGCCAAAGCCAAGATAAAGTTAAAGGCTTAAATACAGGAGCAGATGTCTATATTGTCAAGCCCTTTGAACCCGAAGAGTTAGTGGCTCAGGTGGAGTCTTCCCTCCGACAAGCCTCGCGTCTGATTACCCGCCCTAAAAGTGGAATGGAGGGGACTCCCGTGATTCAAGTTCGTCGAGATGTTGAACTGACACCGACGGAATTAAAAGTCGTTCAGCTGGTGGCTCAAGGCATGGCAAACCGAGAAATTGCCAAAATTATGAAAGTGAGTCAAAGAACCATTGAAAGCCATGTGAGTAATATGTTAAGCAAAACGGGTCTTCATAACCGCACCGAGCTAGCGCGTTGGGCGATGGAAAGTCAAAAGGCGTGAGCCTCAATTGTCTGCCCAGGATGAGTTGTTTAGATCGGGGTCACGAAACGGTATACTAGAATGAAGTCATATTGTACTCAATATTATTATAGAAAAGTACGAAACTCTAAACCCTCAACTTCTCTAGTTATAGCTCTCTTACTGTATAGCAAGAGAATTATCGGTCGAAACAGAGATTGTGAATTAGGGATTTTAGCGATGATGAAAACTGAAAATCGACTCCTTTAATGGAGGTTCTGATTTAATACTGTTAAGTATTTTTTCAGACAGTTTTTGAAGTTTTCATTGAGAAATTCCTCAGGGATCTCATTAAAACAAATCCTTATTAGGCTCAATTCAACTGAATTGTCATACGGGCTTGGGTAAAAGTTTGACCGACTGAGTCTATCGATCAATTTATTAAAAACTTTAGGATTAACTTTTTCCTGAAATTCTGGGTTATTTTATATTTCCTTTCAATTCATAGTGCATATTTAACTGTTTTTTATAAAAGGAAAAGCAGTGATAATCGCATTTCAACGCGATTAATTCTACAATTTATTTTAATATCTTGATAGATAAAAAATGCTAAAATGAAGCTTAACATTAAATTCATTTATAAAATTATTTAGGTTAGTAAGTTTCTATGTCTAATGTTAAAAACCGTCTGTCTATCTTTGTAGACGGTAATAATATGTTCTACGCTCAACAAAAGAATGGTTGGTTTTTTGATCCAAAGCGAGTTTTATCTTATTTTCGAGAAGAACAGTCCGATATTCTTTTAGTTAATGCCTTCTGGTACACTGGCCTCAAAGATCCCCAAGACCAACGAGGGTTTAGAGATGCTTTAATTAGTTTGGGTTACACTGTGCGGACAAAAACCCTAAAAGAATACTATGATGATAGTTCAGGACGGTATTCGCAAAAAGCCAATCTCGATATTGAAATTGTTGTGGATATGTTTAATACCGTTGAGCAGTATGACCGCGTCGTTCTATTTAGTGGGGATGGGGATTTTGAGCGAGCCATTGAGTTATTGCGTTCTAAAAATACTCATATTACTGTCGTATCCACTGAAGGCATGATTGCTCGCGAACTCCGCAACGCCACCGACCGATATATAGATTTAAATGATATTCGAGAAAGTATTGAAAAAGTAGAGTTTTGAGTTAAAATATTAAAATGATATTTCCTCGATCTCAAAAATTAATCCTCAAACTCCGGCAATGGAGCACCGTCAGAGCCGGCGGTATTATTCTGCTGCAAAACTAAATTTTATCGAACTTAATACTCATTTCATTCGCAACATCTTATTGATATTGGAGGTTTTTTGACGATGACGGCTCAGCCCAACTCAGACCGGATTATTATTTTTGATACCACCTTGCGGGATGGGGAACAGTGCCCCGGTGCCACTTTAAATGTCGATGAAAAGCTGGTCATTGCCCGACAATTGGCTCGCTTAAACGTTGATGTAATTGAAGCCGGATTTGCGATCGCTTCGCAAGGAGATTTTGAGGCGATTTCTCGCATTGCTGAAACCGTGGGAACCGAACAAGGGCCAACAATTTGTAGTTTAGCCCGTGCAGTTAAAAAAGATATTGAAGCTGCTGCCAATGCTATCAAGCCGGCTGCTAATCAACGCATTCACACCTTTATTGCCACCTCAGATATCCATTTACAACATAAGCTTCGCAAAACCCGAGCTGAAGTATTGGAAATTACCGCAGAAATGGTGGCTTATGCGAAATCTTTTGTGGAGGATATCGAATTTTCCCCGGAAGATGCCGGACGCTCTGAGCCTGAATTTCTCTATCAAGTGTTAGAGCGAGCCATTGCGGCTGGCGCGACAACCGTGAATATTCCCGATACAGTCGGTTATACCACCCCAGCGGAATTTGGGGCGTTAATTCGCGGGATTAAGGAAAATGTCCCTAATATTGACCAAGCCATTATCTCGGTTCATGGTCATAATGATTTAGGTTTAGCTGTTGCCAACTTCCTAGAAGCAGTAAAAAATGGCGCGCGTCAACTCGAATGTACGATTAATGGGATTGGGGAACGAGCCGGAAATGCGGCTTTAGAAGAATTGGTGATGGCATTACACGTGCGGCGACAATATTATAATCCGTTCTTTGGTCGTCCGGCAGACTCAGAAGAACCCTTAAGCCAAATTAACACCCGCGAGATATACAAAACCTCTCGTTTAGTGTCTAATTTAACCGGAATGTTGGTACAGCCGAATAAAGCTATTGTGGGGGCGAATGCCTTTGCCCATGAGTCTGGTATTCACCAAGATGGTGTGCTGAAAAATAAGCTCACTTATGAGATTATGGATGCTCAGTCGATTGGGTTAAAAGATAATCAAATTGTCTTAGGTAAACATTCCGGCCGTCATGCTTTTTCTACCCGTTTACAAGAATTAGGGTTTGAATTGTCTGACCACGAAATTAACAAAGCCTTCATCCGGTTTAAAGACTTAGCAGACAAGAAAAAAGAAGTCACAGATTGGGATTTGGAAGCGATTGTTAATGATGAAATCCGACAAGTACCGGAACTGTTCCGCTTAGAATGGGTACAGGTGTCTTGTGGTGACCATTCTCGCCCGACTGCAACAGTAACGCTGCGGACTCCAACCGGAGATGAATTAACCGATGCAGCCATTGGTACAGGCCCTGTCGATGCCGTTTACAAGGCGATTAACCGGGTTGTGAATGTACCGAATGAATTGATTGAATTTTCTGTGCAGTCGGTGACAGCGGGTATTGATGCGATTGGAGAAGTCACTATCCGCCTGCGTCAGGAAGGACAAGTGTTTTCTGGTCATGCTGCCAATACAGACATTATTGTTGCCTCGGCGACTGCTTATGTTAATGCTCTCAATCGGTTGTATGCAGCCCAACAGTCTCAAAAACAGGAAGTAATGGTTTAACTGTTATTGAGAGGTAGGGGGAAAGATTATATTTTTTGTATTTCTGCTTAATTTCCCCCTATGCATCACAATATAAATTTGTCAAGTTTTCCGGGTGAGGGTGATTCAGAATTAGACAAAATTCGTGCAATAGCGAAGACTAACAACGGGAATAATTTTAGGAATTTTTACGAGAATTCTGGGCTTGAGGAGGGTAAATTTTGATGCAGCCACACCTACTGCTGATTGTTAGAATATCATAAAAGCTGAAACTCGGAAAGTTGGCTGTCGCCAAACATTTTCCTTAACGCAATCTCATTGCTTATTGAGATAACTTCTCAGATAAAATTGACCGATATATGGTTGTTTGATTTAAATTTTAAAATAATTGACAGAATATAATGATCTCAGCTTATAAATTGCCGATGAGTATGACATTTTTTGCAATAGTTGATTTACGGCAGAGTTAATGCAGTGGAAATTGTCCAGGCATCAATTAATAATAGAAATAAAGTAAATCCGAATAGAATAATATACATCCAGGGTTGAGCTAGGGGACGAACATCTGTGGTATCAATACCTGTCTTTTGTTGGACAATTCTGACTAATTTAGCAAATCCAACAATTCGCATCGGTAATAAAAACCCTTCCCCGGACTGACTGAGGAAATAATACACCAGTCCTCCTTGTCCTGTAGTTTTGGGTTTGAGGGCCTTGACTTCATCCCAGGGAAGGAACCAACCCCGCCGAAACCAACCCGGAACCCAACGGGGATAACCGACTTGAATACCAGACTCATCTACAATAACCCGTTCACTGAGGGCGGCGATTAGAGCGATCGCACCCAAAAGTAAACCTACTGATAATAAAATAGGGGAAACGGGGGCATCCACAGCTTGTGCTAAAAAGGGTAATGGTATAGTCAACGCTGCATATAAACAGCCTAAGGTAACTCGAATGATTGGGGAAATCCGGAATACAGTTTGTAAAGCTTGAGGCTGATTCATTAAAAATTCCTAAAGATTCATGTTAAGTGCTGTGGGAGGCAACAGCGGATCGAAAATTCTACTATACAGGATTTGATTTTACCGTAGCGAGATTAAATTGCATCAGCAAATAACGGCAAGCTGCATTTAAAATAAAATACTTAAAATGTGACAACTTATCGGTTCAATCTGGGTGTAATGAGATCAAGCTGTTAGTCTTGAAGGGGGATTGTAAATTGAACCAGAATAAATCGCTAGAAACCCGATTTTTATGGTGTTTCCTGGAAATTTTTTCTTGTGAAGGCGGCATTCAATCTTATGTAAAAGATATTCTCAGTGCGTACGTGGATATCGCTGCTCCCCAGATGCATAGCGATGTCTTTTTGCTACGAGATAGCTCTGAATGCATTAATCCTTATAATCAATCTGATAAAATCAAGTTTCATTATCTTAAGTCCTCTTCTCCGGCGTTAGGGCGTTTCAAACTCGCAATCAGCTTATTCAATCATTTAATCATGCATCGACCATCGCGGGTATTTTGCGGTCATATCAACTTAGCACCTTTAGTTCACACCCTATGTCAACCCTTTGGTATTCCTTATACTGTTCTAACTTACGGGAAAGAAGTTTGGGAACCTTTACCCACCAAATATCGCCATGCTCTGCAACAAGCCGATCAAATTTGGACGATTAGCCGATATAGTCGAGATCAAGCTTGTGTTGCTAATCAACTTGACCCTAATCAGTTTAAAATGGTTCCTTGTATGGTGGATGGCGATCGCTTTACACCCGGTGCTAAACCCCAACATCTAATCGAACGCTATGGTTTAGCCGATGCCAAAGTGTTAATGACCGTTGCCCGTTTATGGTCGGGAGATATCTATAAAGGCGTAGATGTCACCATCCGAGCCTTACCGAAGATTATACAAGTCTTTCCCGATGTCAAATATTTAGTGATTGGTCGAGGAGATGACCAGCCCCGTTTAGCGCAATTAGCAAAAGACTTAGAAGTTGCCGATCAAGTGATTTTTGCCGGGTTTGTGCCAACGGTTGAGTTAGTCGAACATTATCGCGTTGCTGATGCCTATGTGATGCCGTCTCAGGAAGGGTTTGGTATTGTTTACCTCGAGGCGATGGCAAGTGGTATTCCTGTACTGTCTGGAGATGCAGATGGCTCAGCCGATCCGGTTCAAGATGGTGAATTAGGCTGGCAAGTGCCTCACCGAGATCCAGAAGCAGTGGCTCACGCTTGTATTGAAATGTTACAAGGCACAGACCGTCGCTGTCAAGGGGAATGGCTCAGGCAACAAACTCTGGCTAAATTTGGACGGGCGGCATTCCGAACTCAACTGCAAGATTTGCTCAAAGATGAAGTTGTATCATAGAAATTAAGAAGAGAAAAACTCATTCATTATTCAACGCTTGTCGAGGAAAAGATCGTGAACCAGGGACAACCCAAACTACAAATTAACCTAAGCCGTCTGAGCAATTGGTTACTCATTATCGCCATCATCGGGTTATTGGGTTCAGTTGGGTTGGGCTGGCTGGTGAAATCGATTGTGATTTTTATTGGCATATTGCTATTCGCCCCTATAATTATAGTCATAGGCTTGCGGTGGTGGTTAAATCGAAATTTGATTCAAGACCAATGTCCCGTTTGTCAAAATGAATTCACAGCATTGAATCAAACCCAGTGCCAATGTCCAAGTTGTGGTGAGCCGCTTAAAGTTGAACAGGGTCATTTTTCTCGCTTAACCCCACCCGGAACCATTGATGTTCAGGCTGTGAATGTATCGGCTCAAGCGACGGAAGAATAATTGGCTTGCACAACCATAACAGATTATTCAATATGTCTGAAACAAAAGCAACTGTTCTTGTTACAGGGGGAGCGGGTTACATTGGTTCCCACGCGGTCAAGGCCCTCAAGAGTTCCGGTTATGAAGTTGTTATTTTAGATAATCTTGTCTATGGTCACCCGGAGATTGCAGAAGACGTTCTCAAGACAGAATTAATTGTCGGAGACACCAATGATCGAGAACTATTAGATCAGTTATTTGCGTCTCGTTCTATCGATGCGGTGATGCATTTTGCGGCTTATGCTTATGTCGGGGAATCTGTTAGCCAGCCTGATAAATATTATCGCAATAATGTGGTTGGAACACTAACACTACTCGAAGCAATGAATAAAGCCGGGATTAATAAGTTTGTGTTTTCTTCTACTTGTGCAACTTACGGTATACCCGATACAGTCCCGATTCCAGAAGATCATCCGCAAAATCCGATTAATCCTTATGGAATGAGTAAGTTAATGGTAGAGCAGATCTTAGCAGATTTCGATCATGCCTACGATTTTCGCTCAGTGCGATTCCGTTATTTTAACGCAGCCGGAGCCGATCCAAGTGGAGAATTGGGAGAAGATCATGCGCCTGAAACGCATCTGATTCCTTTAACATTATATGCAGCCTTAGGCAAACGAGATGCTATCTCGATTTATGGTACAGATTATCCCACGCCAGACGGTACTTGTATTCGAGATTATATTCATGTCTGCGACCTCGCCAGTGCTCATGTTTTAGGCTTAGAATATTTACTCAATGGTGGTAAAACTGATAAGTTTAACCTGGGCAACGGGAATGGATTTTCCGTTAAAGAAGTAATTGAAACTGCCCGTGAAGTCACCGGACGAGAAATAAAAGCCACATTAAGCGATCGCCGCCCCGGAGATCCTCCGAGTTTAGTCGGGAGTGGTGAAAAAGCCAAAAAAGTATTAGGCTGGAACCCAGAATATCCCGATCTCAAAGATATTATTTCCCACGCTTGGCAATGGCATCT
>CAYNXM010000080.1:0-5873 GCA_964401105.1 uncultured Lyngbya sp.
GGTAATCATGTAATAGCATGTTCTCTGTACATGTAGGTACCATGGTACCTACATGTACTGCATAGGACAGGGACCACCTACCAGGGTTCAAAAGCTTCTTTATACAAATAGGCGCATTATCTTTTAACCATCTACTCAACCGTTCCCTGAGCGCAATAGTTAGATGTACTTAATTGTTTGCCGCAATAGTTAGATGTACTTAATTGTTCGCCGCAATAGTTCTATGGGCGCAATAGTTAGATGTACTTAATTGTTCGCCGCAATAGTTCTATGGGCGCAATAGTTAGATCTACTCAATAGTTCGCCGCAATAGTTCTATGGGCGCAATAGTTAGATCTACTCAATAGTTCCCTGAGCGCAATAGTTAGATGTACTCAATAGTTCCCTGAGCGTAATAGTTAGATGTACTCAATAGTTCTATGGGCGCAATAGTTATAGCATTACGCTAAATGGTGTTTGACATCTTTACTATTGCCGTCAATTCTTGTAGCTCTTGCCCTTACGCCCTTACGCCTGACAACTGCGGCGAAGTCTAGTGTTGAGTGAGGTAAATCCTTGATTAAGTAATTGAACCTCGGTTAGATGCAAGTCTATCTGCTAAACGGGTGGTTTCTGGTAAACGATATTGAGTTAAACAATGCAATACATAATGAATGGCTGTTTCTAAACTTATTTTATGACCAATAGAGACATAAATTGGTTTAACATTAGTTCGCGATCGCACTACTGCACCAATGATTTCTTCTCTGTCTATTAATGGTTCCCAACTGCCTTTTTCTGAGGGTAATTCTTCATGGTTTCCAATATAGCGAGATTTAGCCACACCAATTGTGGGAATATTGGTTAATACTCCTAAATGACAGGCTAAACCAAACCGTTTAGGATGAGCAAGTCCTTGACCATCACAGAGGATTAAATCAGGGGTTATTGTCAGTTTTGATAGTGCATCTAACACGACAGGAACTTCTCGAAAAGATAGAAAACCTGGAATATAAGGAAATGTGGTTTGACAGCAACTAATAGCATATTCTTGTAATTGTAAATCGGGGAAACTTAACACCACAACTGCTGCTTGAGAGATTGTATCATTATCTAAAAATCCGACATCAACCCCAGCCACAAATTGTACAGAATTTAGTCTATCAATTTTAATCACTTTTGAACAAAGCTGTTGTTGAATAACTTTTGCTTCTTCTATCGTTTTTGGCAAATTTTGAAGCCGTTTAATTTTCATGATTTATCTTTTAATATTTGACTAAATTCTCTTAGTAAATCTTTAGGTTTTGCAGAAGATAGAACATAAATTGCTAATCGTTCAATATCCAATTCAGGTAAAAATTGACTACGTAAAATTTGATCATAGCCATCCTCTTGTAAAGAATAGAGTGAAAACTGACTATTTTGCCAAAACCAAACTTCAGGAACTTCTAAACCTTGATAAATCTCTAAAGAATTGATTCCGCCGCTGGTAATAACCACTTCAATAGCAATATCTGGGATAGATTTTTCTGAGTTAATGCAATAACATTCATCTGGTTCAATGCCACGGGCAACAGACTGCTTACGGAATGTCGTTGAACCCAAAGGATAAAAGTCAATATCCATTTCCATAAAATAGGTTTCTAGTAATAAAGCAATGCGCTTTTTTTCGGCTTCATGACGACGACTGGGAAACATGATTTCTAATGTTTCTGCTAAATACTTGACTCGAAACTCTGAACTATCTTGTAAACTGTCTAATAATCCTTCATAGACTTGCCAATTAATACCATTCATGATAAAAATTTGATCGGAATTAATAGACTTTAAATTTTGAGAGTCAATAATTTTTTCTAATCGATTGAGTCGTTCTGCCAGTTCAAACATCATTTTTATTTAATAATTCTGAAATTGATAGTGATGCCAGTCACAAATCGGTTGATATCCAATTTGATGATAAATATGATTAGACGTGGGATTTGCTAAATTTGTGAATAGATAACAATTAGGATAACCTCGATCGAGTAAATGCTGAGTCACTGCTGCTACACAAGAACTAGCATAACCTTTCTGACGATATTGAGGCGGTGTATAGACTAATGAAATATTCCCACCAACTGTGATATTTCCACTGCCGCAGACGATTGAAACTGGGGTTGAATCTTGCCAAATATAAATACTATTTTGATTTAAATGAAAGTCTACTAAATGTTCACTATTCTCTGGAGAGTTAGGAGTTGCTTCTTCAATAAATGCTTGACACCATTCAAGTAATAGCGGTTTATCTTTTATCGTTGCTAAGCGTAATTTACCATTAGATTGAATAATAGATTGAACTTGATTGAGACAATGAATGCGGAGTTGCATTTCTAGATGATAAGATTGTTGAGTCAGTGTATGCCATTTTTCAACAAAGGCTTTTGCTTCTATCGGCAAACCACCAACAGTTGGTAATTTAATCTGATTTTGAGATAAGTTTTTAGTCATTAATTCTAAAGCTTGTAAATCTTTAATTTTTGACAAAACTAATCCATAGGGAGGGGTTTGAATGGCTACACCGATGATAGAATTCTGAGATTCTACAATTGATAAATAGGGTTGAAGGGGATACCGTTCAGGATGTTCAATTAAAGTATTACAAATCCTCAATAACAGATGATGTCGGGCAGCATCTGAGAATAAATAAGCTTGAGCTTGATGATAAAATAAATCGGCTGTCTCAAATTGATATATTTTCATGATCTAGCTTTTCTATTCCTAAAATATAAGGCATTAATTGAGCAATATTACGGGCATCGTCAATTCCTCGGTGATGGGTTCCCACTAAAGGTATTTCTGCTAACTTTAACGCTTGCGCCATACCATAATGCCCTTTTAAGTTTTGAGTCTGGCTAAACATTTTTTTGAGATTAAAATGGGGGCAACCTATCGGAAAAGATAAATGATGAAAATTACTATCTTGTTGAAATTGATTGCGATCGTAATCTCCCCAAGATCCCCAACATAAAGGTTGATAAACTTTAAACCAAGATTGAAGTTTATCAATAGCTTCGGGATAAGTGGGGGCAGAATTAACTTGTTGCTGAGAAATCGAAGTTAAGCTGATACAAAACTCCGTTAAAATGGGATGACGAATAGGCTTAATGAAGGTTTGAAACTCACTGAGAATTTGTCGAGTTTTTATCTCCATCATCACTGCCCCAATTTCAATGATTTCCATTTCTCGGCGTGGAATCGTTTTTTGATCGCAACAAGTCGCTTCTAAGTCAACGATCGCGCAATAATCAAATTGAGTAAAATCCATACCATTTAATTCAACTCAAACGGAATAATACTTAAATATTGTGACGAAACAAAATCAGTTAACCAAACCCCATTATCAGTACAATAAAAGCTAAAACCCGCTTGATCCATTGCCATTGCATCCACTAGAAAGATCGCAGGCTTACCTTTTCGAGTTCCTACCTGATAAGCTGTTTCAATATTCTTTGATAAATGAACATGATGGCGAGACATTTTTAACAGGCCATTATTTTGAATTGAGTTGACCAAAGATTGACCCGTGCCATGATACAGTAGACTCGGTGGTATTCTCGGTTCTAATTGTAAATCAACCGCAATACTGTGACCTTGGTTGGCACGAATTCGAGTCTGATTCTCATCAAAAGAAAATCGTTGTTTATCATTTTGAATCACAACTTCTTCTAGTTCAGCCCGACACAGGGGAAACTGATGATCGCGACAAGCTGCCAGTAGCTGTTCAACTGATACCCAGCCTCCCGGTTCAAGCTGAAGTCCCAGGCGTTGGGGTTGATGACGGAGGTGTTGACTCAGATACTTGCTAATTTTGACTAAACGAGTTGAATTCATGATAATTACACACTTAGAGAGATTTCAATCTTTAGCTACAGGCAGACCCCCGAGAGTTCGCTAAACTAAAACAGGGAAATACGAAAAAAGTTACATTTATTAATTAAAGGCGGTTGAAAATGGCTTACGATTATGATTTATTTGTAATTGGTGCAGGTTCGGGTGGACTGGCTGCCTCCAAACGGGCGGCATCCTACGGTGCAAAGGTAGCGATCGCAGAACACGATCTGGTGGGGGGAACCTGTGTGATCCGGGGTTGTGTCCCCAAAAAGCTGATGGTGTATGCATCTCGATTTTCTCATTCCTATCAAGAGGCAGTCGGTTATGGTTGGAGTCCGGTAGAGCCGAGTTTTGACTGGCAGAAACTGATTGAGGTTGTCAATCAAGAAGTTAAACGATTAAGCCAACTTCATATTAGCTTTTTAGAGAAAAATCAGGTAGAACTGATCGAAGGATATGCTAAATTTGTCGATCCTCATACCTTAGAGGTGGGCGACCGCAAAATTACTGCCGATAAAATTATGATTGCGGTGGGTGGACATCCGGTTAAACTCGATGTACCGGGAATTGAACATGGCATTACCTCCCGGCAGATGTTTCATTTAGAAGAACAACCACTACGGATGGCAGTTTGGGGGGGTGGATATATTGCGGTAGAATTTGCCGGAATTATGAATGGTTTAGGGACAGAAGTCACCCAAATTATTCGCCGAGATTTGATTTTAAGAGGATTTGATCGCGATATCCGCAGCAATATTCAAGAAGGAATGACGAAACACGGGGTAAAATTCCGCACTAATAGTAATATTGAAAAAATTGAGAAAGTTGAGGAGGGTTTAAAACTGACTTTAACCGGAGAAGAAGATCAACCCTTAATTGTAGATACCTTACTTTGTGCCACCGGAAGAGACCCTAATTTATCCGGATTAATGTTAGAAAATGCAGGGGTTGAGACCGAAAAAGGAGCGATTAAAGTCAGTGGCGATAGCCGCACCAATCAACCTCATATTTATGCCATCGGAGATTGTACAAATCGGATTAACTTAACCCCTGTTGCCATTGCTGAAGGTCGGGCTTTTGCTGATACTGAATTTGGTCACAAACCCACTTATGTCAGCCATCACAATATTGCTACGGCTATTTTTGCTGACCCCGAAGGCGCTACTGTGGGTATGACAGAAACAGAAGCCAGAGAAAAGTTTGGCGATGCTGTTAAATGCTATTCTGCCCGCTTCAAACCCATGTATCATAGCTTAACAGGAGCTGATGAAAAAGTGATGGTGAAACTGATTGTTGAACAAAATACTGATGTAGTTGTTGGGGCGCACATGGTGGGAAAAGATGCTGCTGAATTGATTCAAGGCATTGCGATCGCTGTCAATATGAGAGCCACTAAAAAAGACTTCGATGATACTATGGGAATTCACCCCACCAGTGGTGAAGAATTTGTGACCTTGCGTTAATTAATTAGGAAAAATATTGTTAGCTTTGAGCCGAATATATTATTCATCAAGCTAGCAATTCTTTTCTTTATTCCTTATTTTATCTATTAAAATGTTTGCCGTTTTAAAAAAGAATACACTCAAAAACAAATTTCGATGGCTTTTTCTCAGCTTAATCACAATTATAACGATTATTGTTCTGAGTATAAAACCTTCTCCTGTTTTTGGACAACAACAAGCCCAAATTGAAGTGGATTTTGCTAACCGTCAAACGGGAATTCATTCTATGAGTGGCTTTTTATATGGTGCAACTATTGATAACCCTCCCGAAAGTATTATTAAACCCTTACAACCGAATTTATGGCGAACATCTTGGTTTAATGCCTACCCTAAGTTAACCGGATTAAATGCCCAATTTCAACTGCTACTCAGTGATACTTGGGGATATGGAAAAGGCAACCGACCTTGGCCGTATCAAGATTATCCCGCCTGGGAAGCCCGCGTTAGAAAATTAGCCCAACAACATAAAAATAAGAAAATAATTTGGGATGTTTGGAATGAGCCTGATTTAAAAGATCCTTT
>CAYNXM010000081.1:0-15773 GCA_964401105.1 uncultured Lyngbya sp.
ATTAGACAATGTTCATTTACCTGAAATTCCACCGGACAAAATTCAAGTCGGTGATCGTGTAATTGTCTTAGCAGGTTATACCCCCGATCGGGAGGGAACAGTTGAAAAAGTTGATTTTCATCGATGTGGATTTCATGTTTATTGTACAGTTCGTTTAGACAATACTTGCACGACAGATGAACCCTTGTTTAACTTAAGATGGACTAAAGATAGACAACATTAACTAATTCGTCTAAACAAGCTTTATGTCCGAAAAATATAGAGGCAAGGTAGGGGTCGCCAAAAACGGGAATGTCCTTAGACTTAGACTACCTAGAGGATTGTTTAACAATAAACAACAATATATTGCCTTGGGTTTACCTGATACCCCGGCTAACAGAAAGATAGCTAAAGCTAAAGCACAACAAATTGAGTCAGACATTCTCTTTAACAACTTTGATTATTCTCTCAAAAGATACAAAGTATTGAAGAACAAAGAGGTTAAGCCAACTTTAGCCGATATTCTTCTACAGTTTACCGAATTCAAGCAAGATATTGTTCGACCGGGAACTTATCAAAACACATACAAGGTGATGCTCAACCACCTAAACCGCTCTCCCTACAAACAGTCTTTACCCGAAGAAAATAGGCTGGCTCAAAACTTAGCATCGTGGGCAAAAAATCAACTTTCTATAGAGACAGCACATAGATTTCTTTGCCACATCAACGCATCGATCAACTGGGCAATCGAAAGAGGCTTAGTGGACCTGGAGAAGTCCCCCTTTGAAAATGTAACAAAGCAGCGAAATATTAAGCCGTCTAAACCAGAAAAAGAGATAGACCCGTTCAGTTTAACTCAACGCAATGCAATTATTGAACATTACCGGACTCATCCGAAATATTCGCACTATTATCATTTTGTCGCCTTCAGCTTCTACTGCGGATGCCGTCCAAGTGAGGCGATCGCACTAGAAAAGAAGAACCTCTCAGCCGACTTGCAGCGTTTAACGTTTTCCCAAGCTGTTGTTAACGGAGTGGGAGGTCGCCATCGTTTACCTGGACTAAAGACTCAATCGAAGAGAACAGTCTACTGTTCAGAACAAATCAAAGAGATTTTAGAGGATGCGATTACACGCACACCGAATCAAATTGTCTTCCCTGGAATCAAAGGGGGTTTGTTCGGTGAAAAGCCATTCAGGAAGAGTTGGGCAGTCATCCTCAGCGAGTTAGGGATAGATTACAGAAAACCGTATCAAATGCGGCATACCTTCATCACTCTGGCCTTAGAAGCGGGTGTCAGCGTCAAAGACATCGCAAAGATGGTAGGCAATTCTCCAGAGATGATTTACAAGCATTATGCCGAAAATGTGAATCGTGCAGTATTACCAAACTTGTAGTACAAGCTCAAGTATTTTAAGTTACACAAGGTTCGGTTTCTACCTATTTTTGGCACACAGAGGGTTATATGAGAAATTGGCAAAAACAACGCTATTAAGCCAAAAGTAAGTGTGACATTGTTTAAGTAATCAACTAACTGTCACACTGTATCTGTATTATACTGCCAGTCTTGTAATATAAAATCCATAGAAAGATTCGAGGCAAGTCATGTCTTCAAAACGTCCTCAAACGTCTTCAAAGGAAAAGGTACAACTAAGTCACCAAAAGGGTTTTAACTTAATACCCCTCTCCTGAAAGGAGAGGGGTTGGGGAGAGGTGAGAGGGGCTGGGGGAGAGGTCAGGCTTCTTACTTCCTCGCCAACTGTCTTAATTTTTCCGGTTTAACGGCTCCTTTTTCTGTGATAATAGCGGTAATTAATTTTGCAGGAGTGACATCAAACGCCGGATTATAAAATTCTACCCCTTCTGGACAAATCCGAGTTGAACCGATTTGATAGAGTTCACTTTCATCCCGTTCTTCGATGGGAATTTCATCTCCAGTTTCGAGTTTAAAATCAACAGTTGAGAGGGGTGCTGCGACAAAAAAAGGTATATTATGGGCGCGAGCAACCAACGCTACACTATAAGTGCCGATTTTATTAGCTGCATCTCCATTTGCCGTAATTCGATCTGCCCCCACAACAACGGCGTGAATTAAACCTTGTTTCATGCAATGAGCCGCCATATTATCAGAAATGAGGGTGACGGGAATCCCTTCTTGAACACATTCCCAAGTGGTTAGTTTTGCCCCTTGTAAACGGGGACGAGTTTCATCGGCATAAACGCGCCCTAAACGCTGTGCTTTCCAAGCAGAACGAATCACTCCTACAGCCGTCCCATACCCCCCCGTTGCCAAGGCTCCTGCATTACAATGGGTCAATATATTTAGCTTGTTTGGGGTGCTGGGCAATACTTGTAAGCCATGTTCTCCAATGGCTAAACAGGTGCGAACATCTTCTGTTTGAATCGATTTAGCAGTTTCTAATAAAGCTTGCTTTACTTGTTCAATTGTACCCGAGGTGGTCGTTGCAATGTTTAACATCCGGTCAATTGCCCAAAATAAATTAACAGCCGTCGGGCGAGTTTGGCGCAAGGTTTGGGCGATCGCTTCGAGTTGAGTTAAAAAAGTTTGCTTGTCAGAAGTTTGAATGTCTCTCGCCCCCAGATACATCCCATAAGCGGCGGCAATGCCAATTGCAGGGGCACCTCGAACCACCATTGTTTTAATGGCAGTTGCCATCTCTTGGTAATTGTGAATGGGATGATATTGATACTGTTGAGGCAGGAGGGTTTGATCGATTAGAACCGCATGATCTCCTTGCCACATCACAGGATAAATAGGGGAGGGAGTAGACATTTTAATAAATTGATTGAGTGATATTGCCAATTTACTACTCTACCAAGTTAGAGGCTGATTTTAAAGAGTGTTAAAATTAAGATTTATTTAAATAAAAAAAACTGGGCGATCTGATTTTTGACGATCAAATAAATTTAAAATAATCAATAAAATTAGTCAACTTGAGATCAAAAATAGTTGGGAATTATTTAAGTTTTGTGCTAAACTCTTGACCAAAATCTATAAACTTGATAAAAATATACTATTAAGACCCTCCAATTGCTTCCTCTAGTGCCTAAAAAAATGTAAAACTTCTCATGGGTTGAGAGTTATGTTAATACCGCTCCTCTCCTCAATTATCCAACGATTTAGGAAAAAAGCAAGTTATATTTCCTTACGAAAGGTTGTCAGTGTTCCATTCATTTTAGAAATGATTGCAATCGTAAGTTTGGTCGGCTATGTTTCCTTTCGGAATGGACAACAAGCCGTTCATGAATTAGCGTTTCAATTACGTAATGAATTAATCGCTAGAATTAATCAACAGTTGCAGTATTATATTAATATTCCCCATGCCATTAATCGCCTCAACGCTAATGCTTTAGCAGACGGGGAAATTGATTTTATTACGGATCAAAGAACTAATCAGTTTTTACAACAGGTTAAAATTGCATCTTTTGTGAATGGAGTGTATTGTGGCGAACAGCAAACCGGTAACTTTATTGGGGTTAGCCGTACCGCTAATCAGGCATATTTTGAATTGATGATTAGTAATTCAGCTACTAATTATCGAATGCATCTTTATCGTTTAGATGTTAGGGCAGATCGGATGTATTTTCTCCGAGAACTTACCCCTTTTGATCCTCGATTAAGACCTTGGTATCGAATTGCCCAAGCCTCGGGTCAAGCGAGTTGGAGTCCAGTTTACTTTGACTTTACCAGCAAATTACTGAGTTTAACAGCAAGTGTACCCGCCTACAGTAAAAATGGTAGAACGTTTTTGGGAGTTTGTGGATCTGATGTCTTATTGTCTGAAGAATTAAGGCAATTTCTTAGAAAATTGGAGATTGGTAAATTAGGACAAGCATTTATTATTGAACGTTCTGGTAAGTTAGTTTCAAGTTCAACAGATGAACCCTTAAAAATAAAAATTCGGGATAAAATGCAGCGGCTAGATGGTTTGCAAAGTGAGAATGTATTAGTCCGAAAAACGACTGAATATTTAAAGAAAAATTATGGTGATTTACAGTTTATTCAACAACCGCAACAACTGGATTTTCTGAT
This sequence comes from uncultured Lyngbya sp., assembly GCA_964401105.1. Lineage (GTDB taxonomy): Bacteria > Cyanobacteriota > Cyanobacteriia > Cyanobacteriales > Microcoleaceae > JAAURB01. The sequence goes on from CAYNXM010000081.1 coordinate 4,034, forward strand.
TGAAGGTGAGCGGCAGTTTATTCAGGTTTTACCGTTTAAAGATGGTCGAGGTTTAGACTGGTTGATTGTATTAGTTTTGCCAGAAGCTGATTTTATGGCTCAAATTCATGCCAATAATCGAACCACAGTTATTTTGTGTGTGATAGCATTAGCTGTGACGACATTAATTAGTCTATTAACCGCTCGGTGGATTAGCGATCCGATTTTACAGCTTTCTGAAGCCAGTCAGGCGATCGCGGAAGGAAATCTGAAGCAAACTGTTGAATCCAAAAATATTCGAGAATTAGCGACGCTCAGCCATTCTTTTAATATTATGAGTCAGCAATTACAAGAGTATTTTATGGAGCTAGAAAAAAACAATGAAGAACTAGAAAATAGAGTGAGAGAACGGACTGCTGAGTTGTCTAAAGAACAAGAAAAATCCGAAAAATTACTTCTTAATATTTTACCAAAAGTCATTGCCAAACAACTTAAGAATGGTGAACGTTCTATTGCGTCTGCGATTGAAAATGTCACTATTTTATTTGCTGATATTGTTGGATTTACCCCTATTTCTGCTCAAATTCCTCCGATTCAATTAGTCAACTTACTCAATCAAATCTTTTCTAGTTTTGATCAACTGGCTGAAGAAAATGGCTTAGAAAAAATTAAAACGATTGGAGATGCTTATATGGTTGTGGGGGGTTTACCCCTTCCTAAAGCCGATCATGCCTCTGCGATCGCGAATATGGCATTAGATATGCAAGGGGTGATGAAACAGTTTAAATCTGAATCAATTCTTCATGATATTCCAGGTAGAGAACAGTTAAAAATTCGGATTGGAATTAATACCGGATCGGTGGTGGCGGGTGTGATTGGAATTAAAAAGTTTATTTATGATTTATGGGGTGATGCGGTTAATATTGCTTCGCGGATGGAGTCTTCCGGAGAAGCAGGTAAAATTCAAGTTACCGAGGCTACCTACGAACTTTTAAAGGATCAATATCAATTTGAATCTCGGGGGATGATTTCAGTCAAAGGTCGAGGTAAAATGAAAACATATTGGTTATTAGATCGACTGGTTTAAATCCGCTATCATAAAAGTCAATAATTAATTAGAACTTACATCTATTTTTTAAAATGATGATTCAAAAATCTACATTACTGGAACAAATCGCAGGTAAAAATCGAGGCTTACTTGCCACAAAGTTAGATCAAGCTGCTATTCTGTCTGCGATCGCCCAACTGGAAGATTATAATCCTACTCCAAACCCTATAGAAGCGGCAGAGTTATTAGATGGTAATTGGCGGTTATTGTATACCACCAGCGAAGAATTATTGGGAATTGATCGATTTCCTGTTTATAATTTAGGTCAAATCTATCAATGTATTCGAGTTAAAGACCGTAAAGTTTATAATATAGCTGAAATTTCCGGCCTTCCTTATTTAGAAGGACTTGTTAGTGTCGTCGCGCAATTTGAGGCGGTATCTCAACGACGGGTTCAAGTACAGTTTAATCGGGCAATTTTTGGGCTACAAAAACTGATTGATTATCAAAATCCTCAACAGTATATTAATGCCATTGAATCGGGTAAACAATTTACTGCAATTGACTTTAATATTAAACCCAGAGAACAACAAGGCTGGTTAGATATTACTTATCTTGATGAAGATATGCGAATTGGTCGCGGTAATGTAGGTAGTGTATTTGTATTAACAAAAATGCAATAAAATTATCCTATTTTAATTCAATTTTTACCAGCTTCAATCATCTAATAGCTAGGTCGCTAAACTGCCACATAATCATTACAATTGATAAATTGCTTTCTAATAAAGGGAGAAGTCATAGCTGCGAGAAGACCACTATAATCCAAGCTAAAATTAACTTCATCTCCAATCTGTAAATTGTGGTTCTTGCTGTCGAGAATAATATGATCGCTGCTAGATCCTAATATTTCTAGCTGATCGTGAGATTGTAAGCCAGATATCAGAATATCCTGCCGTCCCAAAGCAATAATCACTCTCTGGCAAATTCCTCGATCTTTAAAACTAGGGAGATTTCCAAAGGCATCTTGACAGATCTCTCCAAATGGGAGGGATTGCTTTTTCTTAGACTCTATCACTTCGGCAACCAGTTTAAATGCACTCGTATGTAAACCAGGAATCGCTTTTCGACTCAAAGTTTCGCAACCCAAAAGAATTGATTCACCCAAGCGAAGATTATTAATCTGACCAATATCTTGGGTAGATTTATACCACTCATAATTGGCTGAATTCCCGCCTGATACTATTTCTAAACTGATCTGAAATTCTTTTTCAATCACATGAACCAGTTTAGATAATTCATACATATTTTTACTATCTGGTTTGATTCCCCCATAACAAGCCAAATTGCAGCCAATGCCCACAATTTTTAGATGGGATAGAGAAAGAGTCTGTCTGATAAATTGAATCAGATCGCCAGGAAGTATTCCCTCACGCAGATCACCCATTTCCACCATCAGAATGATCTGGTGAAATTTATCATGTGCCTTTGCATAATAGGAAAGTTTCTGAAGAGTTTCAATCTCAGTATTAAGACTAATATCTACACTTTTAACAACAGATTCAGCCTGACTTAAAGCAGTGCGTAGAAGAACAAACTGAGTTGATATCCCAGCATCTTTCATTTTTTGAATATTTTCAATCCGAGAGTCAGCAATAAATCTAACTCCACCTTGAATCATTGCCTTGGCAATAAAAGGTTCCCCTAGCACCGCTTTAGAAACTCCCATCAAGGAAATACCTTGCTGCCCATAAAGTTCGGATAGAATCCGAGCATTGTCTCGGATTTTGGAGAGGGCAATTTCTATTCTTGGCATGAAAAATTTCATTTATTCTTTTCAGACGAGTACGTCTACCTTGTTGCCAATACAGGACTTTTTTCTGAATTATCCCGCTTAATTTTTTGATTGAGTTTGGGAAAATGATTGCCTAAAGCTTGAACAAGTTTTTGACATCCATGGCTCAATACATCCGTTGTCGGCAATTTAAACTGCTTCTCATAATCCGCTATAATTTTCAAAATCTCTTCGTCTGCTAGGTTTTCATGGCTTAATGTAATTGCCATCACGCTAGCTTGAGAAATCGCTTCAATCAGTTTGATTTCACTCTCGACAGTTGGCATTAACAAATGAGGAAAATCGCACCGGAATGTCCTCCCAGGTGGATGTTGAAGGATAATACCATCCGGCATACTTCCTTTCAAAATGCCGAGAGAACTCATAAAAGCGGGATGGCTAACGGCACTCTGTCCCTCAACTAAAATAATGTCAGGACTTTCGTGATAAAATGCCTGAATCACAGAGTTTTCTATTTCACCGATAACAAACTGGGAAATCAGCGCGTCAATCGACACACCATACATCGCTCCCTGCATTAAGCTAGTTTGGCCTGTCGCCACTAAGACTGACTTGATGCCGAGATGATTTAGGGTGTTGTTGAGTTCTGTTGCAGTCGTCATTTTTCCGCAAGCACAATCAGTACCTAATATGGCAATTACAGGGATATTTACTTCAGATATTTGACCTGTAAAGACATGCAAATCTTGTAATTTCGGAGGTTTTCTGATATCTTTAATTTGGATATTATTCTGGGCAGCCATCTGAACAAATTCTTGATCTTCGGAGAAGAACTGATGAAGACCGTTAATGATATCCATTCCTTTTTCCATCGCTTCTAAGATTAGAAACCTTTCTTCAGAGGATATATAAGCATCTAAGGGGGCTTTCCCATAAATATAACAGTTTGGCATCTCTGAAAGTTGACTCAAGGCTTCATCTAAATTGGCAAAAATGGGAATACCATTCTTTTCTCCTCCTAATTCTTCTCCGGCATCCTTGCCCGTTAATAAACTATCAATAACCCCAACAATAGTATAGATTTCAGAGTGTCGAACCAACCCTACAGCCGTTTTTCCATCCGCTAAACCAAATTGATTTTCGCAGTAAACTAAAGCCGTTTTTTTTATAAAATTCATTGAACTAATTTCCTTCAATTTATTCTCCAACCATCAAGAGACTTCTTTTAACTTACCCAGCCTCTCTAAAATCTAATATTTTATCTAAATGGGAAAAAATTGCATCAACTTTGCATTCACTAAAAACTGATATAGTGTTTCTCAAATGGATATAGCACCCAGGTTATAGGTGGGCAATACCTAGCCGACAAAGACGGTGTATTAGGCAACTTAAAATTGCTATATAGCAAAGCTATACAATCTAGTAAATTATTGGAAAAGCCTAAAGAATGTAGGTGTTGTAGCGAAAATCTCAAGCCTTAATTGAGTCTCGGTTTAAACCTGGCTAGGGTTAATCATAACACACATTACTCTTTTGCAGTGAACTGCCTAACAAATTGTTGAAAAAGAAGTGACTGTTGGGTGGCAAAAAGCCTGGGAATGCTAGAATCACGCTTTGCCTGATTTTGAATGATACCGTACCGGCGATACAATTAATAGTTAGGGAGCAAAATAAATGACATGAAACTAAAATAAATAATAGCCGCTACATTAAAATCATTATCATTTGATCAAGTAATCAGACGGCAATGCTAGCCATTCACACAATTTCGCTAACAAGTGATTTCATGAAACGCTAATTTGATTTAATTTTTACCCAATGATAGATAAAAACAAAGAAACTTATCGGGCTGCTAATATTGTACGGCACTACAAACAATTAAGTCAACTTCAAGCCGCAGAAAAAGCCATTTTTACGCTTTTAGAAGATCAATTACCGACTTTTAAGATGTTAGATATCGGCATCGGTGGCGGACGGACAACGCAACATTTTGCACCGTTAGTGAGAGAATATATTGGTATAGATTACTCTGCTGAAATGATTGCTGCTTGTCAGGAAAGATTTTTTAATACTTCTACACCCTTATCTCTTGAAGTAGGTGATGCCAGGAATATGCATCAGTTTGCCGATAATTATTTTGATTTTATTTTATTCAGTTTTAATGGTATTGATTATGTTTCTCACTCGGATCGATTACAAATCCTTCAAGAAATAAAAAGAGTGGGAAAACCAGGTTGTTATGTCTTATTTTCCAGTCATAATTTGCAAAGTATGGCGAGACAGTTAGATTATAAAACTCAGATTAGTATAAATTTGCCAAAGACTTATGTTAATTTAGTGATGCTCGGTTTTTTTAAAATATTTAATATTTCAATCAATCGTAAACAGTTAAAAACAGCTCAATATCTCATGATTAGAGATGAATCTCATAACTTTCGGTTGCAGACTTATTATATCCGACCAAAAGAGCAGATAAAACAGCTAGAAACAGACTTTAATAATATTGAAATTTATTCCTGGAAAAGTGGAAAAAAAATACTTGATAAACACGATCCGTCTTTGAATTCTGACTTATGGCTGTATTATCTTTGTCAGGTAAAATCATAAGGGTGCGCTAATAACGCACCCTACGGGATAACAGATTATTCCGATAAAGAAATATCTAAAACATTCACTAAAAAGGCAAAACCATCAGCCAATTCTTCAATGATCTTTTGGGTTGGTTTTCCTGCACCATGTCCGGCTTTTGTTTCCACTCGAATTAATACGGGATTATCTCCAGAATGGGCTTCTTGTAAGGTGGCAGCAAACTTAAAACTATGGGCAGGAACCACTCTATCATCATGATCTGCTGTTGAAATTAAAGTGGCAGGATATTGAGTATTCGGTGTTAAATTATGTAAGGGAGAATAGGCATATAATGCCTTAAATTCTTCAGGATTATCCGGTGAACCATAATCAGAACACCAAGCCCAACCTATGGTAAATTTATGAAATCGTAACATATCCATTACCCCTACAGCGGGTAAAGCCGCGCCAAATAAATCTGGACGTTGTATCATGCAGGCCCCCACTAATAACCCGCCATTACTTCCCCCAGAAATAGCTAATTTAGCCGAAGAAGTGTATTGATTTTCGATTAACCATTCTGCGGCGGAAATAAAGTCATCAAACACATTTTGTTTCTTTAACTTTGTTCCGGCTTGATGCCATTCTTCTCCATATTCTCCACCGCCGCGCAAATTAGGAATGGCATAAACACCACCCATTTCTAACCAGACAATTCGACTAATAGAAAAACTGGGAGTTAAAGATACACCAAAACCACCATACCCATATAAAATAGTAGGATTATTACCGTCAAGTTTTAAGCCTTTTTTATGGGTAATAAACATCGGCACTTTTGTACCATCTTTACTGCTATAAAATACCTGCTTAATTTCATACTCTTCCGGATTAAAATCAACTTCCGCTTGACGATATAGGGTACTTTCTCCTGTGACCATGTTGTAGCGATAAATATTATTAGGTGTGGTAAAGCTGGTGTAACTGTAAAAGGTTTCTGTATCTTCCCGTTTACCGCTAAACCCTCCGGCTGAACCAATACCGGGTAATTCAACTTCTTTAACAAACGATCCATCTAAGTTAAAGATTTTAATTTGAGTGTAAGCATCCTTTAAATAAGAGGCTACAAACTGATTATTGAGTAAACCAATTCCCCGTAAGGTTTCTTCGGCTTCGGGGATAACTTCAGTCCGGTTTCCGGTTTCAATATCAATCGCAATGACTCGACTTTTGGGGGCTTCTAAATCGGTTTGAAACCAAAATTGAGTTCCTTCATAATCAATAAACCCATACTCAGATTCAAACTCACTAATCAGTTCAACCACTTGACTATTGGGTTGAGTTAAATCCTTGTAAAAAATTAAATTTCTTGGGTCAGTTCCTCGCCAAACTGAAATAATTAAATATTTGCCATCTTCTGTCACATCTCCACTAAATCCCCATTCTTTTTGATCCGAACGTTCGTAAATTAACCGATCTTCTGATTGAGGAGTTCCTAAACGATGATAATAAAGTTTTTGGTAATAATTGGCATCTTCTAATTTTTTATTTTCATTCGGTTGATTATAACGACTATAAAAAAAACCTTTATGATCGTGTGTCCAAGCTGCCCCGGAAAACTTAATCCATTTGAGATGATCTTCGAGATCAGTTTTGGAATTAATATCCCGAACTTTCCATTCTTGCCAATCTGAACCGGAGATTGATAAGCCATAGGCCATAAAATTTCCATCTTCACTAATGGCAATTCGGGATAAGGCAATAGTACCATCTTCTGAGAGAGTATTGGGGTCAATTAAAACTTCGGGTTCGGCTTCAAGGGAATCTAATACATATAGTACACTTTGGTTCTGTAAACCATCATTTTTAAAGTAAAAATAACGATTTTCTTGCTTAAAGGGTGTGCCGTATTTTTCATAGTTCCAAACTTGAGTTAAACGTTGTTTGAGTTGATCTCGAACTGAAATGTTTTCCAGATAACCAAACGTAACTTTGTTTTGCGCTTCTACCCAACTTTTGGTATCTTCACCATCAAGATCTTCTAACCATCGATAAGGATCGGGGACTTTAATCCCATGATACTCATCAACTTGCTCACATTTGCGGGTTTTGGGATAATTAAAAACAGAACGTAAATCAGACACGGTGATAAACTCCAGACAATATTGATTTAGTTTAACTCTTTTTTGCGATCGTTCAATTATCTTCGTTTTATAATTATTGAACATAGAGTCTTGACTCAATCATCCCTGGTCAGTTAGTACGCATCTAAATTGAATCTGTTAATATCATGAAACTTCCCCATTAAACTCACCCTCAACCCCCAGCCTCCATAAGAATAGGGGATTAAGGGGATATCTTACCTCAATATTCAGTGCATGACAACTTATCGAGACTCGGAATCAAATTAGTTACCGCCAAGGAAAAACTCTGTTTATGGAGCGTTTTTACTTGATAAAGATTCAGTTACTGAATTATTATTATCATTGTTCTCGACATCTTTATCTTGATAAGACTCAACAAACTGTTCAATTGCAGACTGAACGGGAACCCAGTCGCCTCCATAGTGAACTTCTCCACAATCAAGATAACATTCAGCGGCTTTTATAAGTTGTTTGCAAGCCTCAGGATTGTCAATATCTTCGCATACTTCTTCCTTGCTTTTATCCCTTTTTAAAATATATTCATTATAAACTTCTTTTTCTCCTTCAGGCCGTTTGTTCAGATCAAAATCTAAACGCAAATACTTATTACTCTCTATACTGCGGAATAGGCGGTAAGAAACCTCCTCTGATATTTCCGAAGAAGGGTCTAAAAAAAGATCTGGTAGATGCTGTATCCAACCCAATGCTCCCCATTTTTTAACCTGATCGTATGTATAAGGACGAGTTGTGCGACCCGTACCAATAGAGAGAACCGCTATTTCATCTAATTTAGTTTCAGTTTCTTGTGGATCATTTTTTTTCATCAATAAAGCATGAGCGATTGCAGCTAAATTAGGGTTATTAGCTGATACTCCACCATCAGTATGGGGAAGAGATTTCTGTTTGCGAGGGTTGAATATTTTATAAGGTGGAAAAAAGGTAGGTGCAGAGGAGGAAGCGGTACAAATTTCCCAGAGTTTAAGGTCATTGTCATAATACCATTCTGTCTCGTCATCATTGGCAAACCAAGTTGTGTTTCGGGTAAAAAGATCATAACTCAGAATCAAAAGTTGGGGTTTCTGAATATCTCGGATTGTTAGACACTTCCCAGACTCTTTATCAATCAAATTTCTTTTTAAAACATTAATTAATCCTTGGTCTCCATACTCATGAGGATATAATACATGATTTCCAAAAAGTTGACTGAAGAAGCGCCATTTTCGTTGCCCACGTATACGCTCAGGAAAGAGATTTTTTCCTTCTTTCTGATAGATTTTAACTAATTCATCTGCATTTATTTTACAGGCAATTCCCGCAGCAATAATTGAACCCGTGGATGTTCCGGCAATTAAGTCAAAATATTGATGCAACTCCTGTCCTGTCTTTTCTCTGACTATCTTCTCTACCTGTTTGAGAAGGGTGGCAGATAAAACTCCACGAATGCCGCCTCCGTCTAAGCTAAGAATTCTGAATGTCATAATATGTTCTGACTCGTGAACTATATATTATGTAATATACCCAGTACCTCAGGGAAACGATCACGACGGCTATCATCGATAACAAATTATGCCATCGATGGCTTCCTATAGTCCTGACAAGGGATAGAAACTTTGAGGCAGTAATGATGAGCAAAGCTAAAATGAATCAAAAACTATCGCTAACCTGGTACAAAGTTGTTAAATGATAGTAGGATGAGTAGATGGAGGCGATCGCCATGAGCGGTAATAATTACCAAGTTCGTAACCAACAGCGGAATGCTCGCGCTGGAGTTGTTTTGAATCAACTCATTGAAACTGAATGGTATCGTCTGGCGCGGGAACTTGATGCCCTTGATGTTGATTCTGGGGATGTGGCGCGGGCGGCGCGGCTTGTAGGGCAATATCAAATCTTAAATAAGCTGATGGAAGCGCTCTCAGAGGGCAGTTTAGCCTCTGATTACGAAATTGAATCCCAATGGCGTTCTAAGCTGGTAGAGCGGGTTGTAGAAGCCTTTGAGCTAGAGATTAATACCCCTCAACCCCCACCCCAATATCGCAGTTTAGCGCAACAAGTGGCGGCGGCTTGTGGGTTAGAAGTGATTCAAGATTGATCTGCGATTTCTTGAACTAAGACAAACGGCTGTACAATTAATGCATTAAATCGTTTGCTACGGTTATCATTCCAAACTGCCACTTGTTCGGAGGAGGGTTTATAGACCCACATATCGCTCATCCATTGTTGCACTGAGGCCACATTATCATTCGCGATCGCAACGCCAACATCCAATAAATCTAACTGCTGAGTCACGAGTACTACTTTATCTTTTTCTTGGTGGGGAATCAGCCATTCCCATATCGCTTCATCTAGGTTTTCTTCTAATTGTGATCTTAAATCAGACATTATTTGTTATCAGAGGGAACGGGAAATAGGGTATGAATTGAGTAATCAGTAAGTAGAGACGTTATATATAACGTCTGTACAGATAGAATATATAACGTCTGTACAGATAGAATATATCATGAACGAATAGCTAACGCCCCAGATCGTGCATGGCATTAATTTCTGCCGCACAGCGTTGGGTTAACGCCTCTAATTCTTGGCGATCGCTTGATTCTGGGGGATCGATCAGTTCACCAATTCGTACCGTCACAGCAACAGGCTTAGGTAAATAAGAACCTTTTTGAACAATTTTCTCAGTCCCCCATAAACACACCGGCAATAACGGGGCTTTTGCTTTAGCCGCAATCAATGCCGCCCCCAATTTAGGCTGATGAATGCGGCCATCGGGTGTGCGAGTTCCTTCCAAGAATACACCAGTTGCCCAACCTTGTTCAAGGGACTTAATGGCGGCACGCATGGCACTGCGGTCAACCGATCCGCGTTTAATCGGATAGGCCCCATATAACTCAATGGCTTGTTTGAGGACAGGCACTTGAAACAATTCTTCTTTTGCCATAAATGCCACCGGACGGCGCATACAATTAGACAGTAAGGGTGGATCGAAGTCACTGGCATGGTTACTCACCACCACCAATGGCCCAGCTTGGGGAACCCGTTCTGTATGATAAATTCTTCCTCGAAAATAGGTATGTAATACCGGACTCACCACTGACCATTTAAACAGGTGGTAGAGGACTAAACTGGGGAAAGGTTCACGAATTGCCACTCTCTTTATCTTTAACCTTGAATCGCTTTTTTAACTTCTGCTAGAACGGTTTCCATTTTAGACAGTTCTACCGCACCTGAGAAGGTTTCCCCATTCATCACAAAAAACGGTGTACCAGAAGCGCCCAAACCCGTTGCCAGTTTAACGTCAGCTTCAATAGCCTCCAACGCAGCATCGCCATCGCGATCGCGGTTAAATTGTTCTAGATCCAAATTAAGATCTTCGGCTAACTCCAGATAAAGGTCGTCCCCTAATTGCTTTTGGTTTTCAAATAAACCATCTTGATATTCCCAGAATTTCCCTTGTTGTTGCGCCGCCCAAGATGCCAACGCCGCTGGTAAGGCTTCGGAATGAATTTTAGTTAAAGGTAAATGCTTATACACTAATGTCACCCGATCTTGGTGACGATCCATAAATTGCTTGACTGTACCATGGGCACGAGAACAGAATGGACATTGAAAATCTGAGAATTCAATTAACACAATTTGCCCATCTGTTGCCCCTTGAGTCGGAGAGTCTGCAATAATGGCTTGTGGGTTCTCTTTAATTTGATTCAGGAAAGACTGGCGTTGCTGCTTCAAACTATCCTGTTGATTTTGTTGATAAGCTTGAACTGACTCTAAAATCACTTCTGGGTTATCGCGAATAATTTGTAAAACCTGTTGTTCTAGTTCAGAATTGACTGCAACATCACTATCGTTTGAGAGTGTTGAGCAACTCCCCAAGAATAAACACAGTGAGAGCAGTCCGACGATAGCCAGGATAGGTAATCGATGCAGGCGCTGCCATTGAGGAGAACAATTCATAACCCATAATTTAATCTACAGCTTTCTAGTTTGACACTCCACGGGTTAAAACCGCGTGGATTGTGACGGAAGTTTCAAGCAGGGGATAAATCCACCTGCCTAAACTTCTCATCAGTTAAGGGACTGTCATAGACCCCATCCTTTAAATCATCCATACCCATTACAGATACAGCTTTCTCAAGATTTAAAGGACATGAAAAGCCTAGCCATTGACCGATATTTTGACTGGCATTCCAATCGGCATTACACCTGTAACCGTCA
>CAYNXM010000082.1:0-14593 GCA_964401105.1 uncultured Lyngbya sp.
AATTTCTTCAGAAACAGGTTTTCCCACCCAACATAGGCTTCCTACCAACGGCTGTCCCCTCAAACCATGGGGACTATTAATCATTATTTCTCCTGCGGGTAACCACTGACGGTCTATCCATAATGGCCGATTATTTTGCCAAACTTCAGTACATGAACGCCAGTCTCCCGTTAAAAATTGTTCGCCTCTAGCGGTTCGTCCAAACCGAGTCATTTCCCACCCCAACCAACAGGCATTTTCAGCTAAATTCACTTGTAAATCTTGACGATAAATTGCACCATTAAAGATTATCGTTTCACGCGGTATCCATTCACAAATAGCACCTTTTTCTACTTGAATTTGTATCATTTGCTGCGCTTGTTCCCCATTACTGCGATAAACCTTACTGGCAGCAGCCGTTGTAATCACAGCATGAGTATTGGGATGAAGATTAATCTGGAGAGAATTGCGATCGCCTCCAACCATTCCCCCAGCAGTATGTAAAATAGTATTATGGCAAATTTCCTTACCCTCTGGATAAAAAGACCGTTGAATTTTTAAGGGTGCTTGACTATACGCTTTAATTAACTGAGTCGTATTCCGTCTATTTTGATAATCTAAATCTAGAATACCCTGCCAATTTTTAGTCATGATTGATTGATTATTTTTTTTGTTATTAATATCAGACTAAATGAGATTGAATAAAAGACTGAACCGCATCCAATCCTTGCTGAGTTTTTAAATTCGTAAACACAAAAGGTTTATCGCCCCGCATTTTCTTTGCATCTCGTTCCATTATATTTAAATCCGCATTAACAAACGGTGCTAAATCAGTTTTATTAATAATCAGTAAATCAGATTTTGTAATTCCTGGCCCCCCTTTACGCGGAATTTTATCACCGGCTGCCACATCAATCACATAAAGCGTAATATCTACTAATTCCGGACTAAAAGTAGCCGCTAAATTATCCCCACCACTTTCAACAAATAATAAATCTAAATGATTAAACTGTTCTTCTAACTTTTCAATAGCAGCTAAATTAATAGAAGCATCTTCTCGAATAGCCGTATGAGGACAACCTCCCGTTTCTACACCGATAATTCTATCAGCAGTTAACGCTTGAGAACGAACTAAAAACTGTGCATCTTCTTGGGTATAAATATCGTTTGTAACCACCGCAATTTGATAGTTTTCTCGCATAATTTTACATAAAGCATCAACTAATGCCGTTTTTCCAGAACCCACAGGCCCTGCGACTCCCACTCGTAATGTATTCATTGTTATTGATTTTAATTGATAATTCTACAGTTTACCGCAAAAAGGTTAACTACGAAATAAACGAGTATATTGGGTTTCATGCGCCATACTAGCTAAGGCTAAACCAAAATTACAACTGATTAAATTATCATCCGATAAAGTTAGTATTTTTTCTGTTGATTTTAAGAGAATTGGATGTAATTTTAATAGTATTTTTTGTCCAGATGTTTGTCCAAGAGGAATCAGTTTAATACCCGCCGTGATTACATTTGTTGCCCAGCTTTGTAAATATCCGAGTACAGCATAATTTTGATTAATTTGCCAGCCCGCAGCAGCAATACCAAAAGCAACAGCATAATTACAAGGTTTACCCACGGCTTCAATACAAGATTTTAAATCTGGCATTTCTCGAATAGATTCTAATTCTAATAATAGCCGAATTAAACTATTTCCCATTTGCCAACTTTGTTCTCGTAATTCTGAAGATTCGCGGACGGCACTTAACCAATCATTCCAATCACTCACTTGACTAAAATCCTGCTTGATTGTACAGCGATAAACCCTCAATATTATTGCAGCTTCTAGTCGAATAGCGCCATAACTTAATTCTTGAGTTAACCAGTTTTCTAAAGTTTTATCATTATCAATAATACCGTTTTCAACTAAGTTTTCTAACCCTTCAGAATAACTGTATGCCCCTAAAGGTAATGCCGGACTTGATAACTGTAAAAGTTCTAAAATCATTGAAATAAAATTAATGATGAGAATGATAAGCTCCCAATTCAGGATAAAAAGGAGCCACTTCTGTTTTAATATTTAATCCGAGATAAATCAGCATCGATTGTAAAACCGGATCGGGAGAAATCCTGAGATAATCTGAGGTAACTTCTACTGGAATATGACGATTTCCCAGATGATATGCTGCACGAATTAAATTTAAAGGGTTATCCGTAATAATTGTAATCACAGGTTCAGATTGAGCAATAATTCTAGTCATATCATTCGTATTTTCCGATTTTAATAAATCATTTTCATTTAAAACTGTTCCTCTTGGTAATTTTAGATAAACTTGTGTTCCATCCGGTAAAGTGATGGATTGTCGGCTACGACTCCGTTGTTCAGCAGTTAAAGCCAGATCAAAACTAACAGTTGCATTAACGGACTGGGATAAGCGTTCTGTAAAAATTATCATTAGCTATATTCTGCTCTTAAAAGTTATTAAAAATCTTCTTTTCATCATCATCTTGAAATTTTGCATAAGCAGATAAAAAATATATAGAAAATAATGTTATGATTAAAACACAGATCTTACGAAAGAAGAAGAGTATTATTCCAATGGTTTCCATTTTACCCAGCATCAATTCTGTTAACACCTCACAAATTCGCTTAGATATTCGTAATTTACAACCTCAACTGGTGACCTGGCGGCGGCATTTGCATCAACGCCCAGAACTTGGGTTTAAGGAACAGTTAACCGCTGAGTTTATCACTAATAAATTAACAGCTTGGGGGATTGATTATCAAGCCGGAATTGCCCATACAGGGATTGTGGCAACGATTGATAGCGGTAAACCCGGGCCAGTCCTTGCCATTCGGGCCGATATGGATGCCCTCCCCATCCAAGAAGAAAATGACGTGCCTTATAAGTCTCAGTATGACGGAAAAATGCACGCTTGCGGTCATGATGGACATACGGCAATGGCCTTAGGTACCGCTTACTATTTAGCCAACAACCGTCATAGCTTTGAAGGCACCGTCAAGCTGATTTTCCAACCCGCCGAAGAAGGGCCAGGGGGCGCAAAACCGATGATAGAGGCGGGGGTACTGAAAAACCCGGATGTTGATGCCATTATTGGGTTACATTTATGGAATTATTTACCCCTAGGAACTTTAGGTATCCGTAGTGGGGCGTTAATGGCGGCTGTGGAGTTATTTGAATGTACGATTCAAGGTAAAGGTGGACACGGGGCAATTCCTCAAACAACCATTGATGCAGTGTTAGTTGCCAGTCAAATTGTTACGACTTTACAAACTATTGTTGCCCGCAATGTTTCACCTTTAGAGTCAGCCGTTGTCACCATTGGTTGTCTTCATGCCGGACACACTCATAACGTGATTGCGGATACTGCGACAATGGAAGGAACAGTCCGTTATTATAATCCGAATTATCAGGGATTTTTTGGTCAACGAGTTGAAGATATTATTGCTGGAATTTGCCAGAGTCACGGGGCGAGTTATGACCTGAATTACTACTCATTGTATCCGGCTTTAATTAATGACCAACGCATTGCCAGTTTAGTTCGGAGTGTAGGGGATAGTGTTGTGGAAACGCCGGTAGGTATTGTACCGGAATGTCAAACAATGGCAGGGGAAGATATGGCATTTTTCCTCAAAGAAATTCCCGGCTGTTATTTCTTCCTCGGTTCAGCAAATCCTGAAAAAGATTTAGCTTATCCCCATCATCATCCCCGGTTTAACTTTGATGAAACTGTTATGAGTTTAGGGGTTGAAATGTTTGCCCGTTGTGTTGAGAAGTTTAGCCGAGAAAAAGTTGTTTAGAAAACGGATAGCGTCCTGATGCATCTCTTGTTTGGGATGCTCAGGAATTCTATAATATTCTGGGGATAAATATAGAGTGAGTTTAAATAGGAGACCATTTAAATGTCAAGTTTAACTGTAAAAGATTTAGACAAGCTGCAAACAGAACATCCAGATTATCAGATGGAATTAGTGGGGGGAAAAATTATTATTATGAGTCCTTCAGGATTAGAATCAGATGAAGTAGCGGCTGCTATTGTTGCCCAATTATCAAACTGGGTTAGACCGCGTAAACTGGGTCGAGTCACTGCTTCTAGTGGGGGGTTTCGTTTACCGAATGCAGAGGGAGATGTACGCGCCCCGGATGCGGCTTTTATCTTAGCTGAACGTTTACCTCGAACCACAGAAGATTATGCAGAATTAGTGCCGGATTTAATGTTTGAAGTTAAGTCTAAATCCGATAGTTTGGCTAAATTACGTCAGAAAATACAGCAATTTTTAGAATTAGGAACTCAAGTGGCTGTACTCGTTGATCCTAGAACTCGAACCATGGAAGTTTATCGCCTAAATCAAGATAAAATTATTCTTGAAGATGGGGATATTTTACAAGTTCCAGAATTGCTACCGGGTTGGGAATTACCTGTGATAGAAGTGTGGGCACCTGAGTTTGACTAATATCTATAGCAGGTTGCCCTGGTCTTCTTGATAAATTTCCGTCCTATTTTACCCATGCAAGACGGGTCGTATCGCAACTTGACCCTATTTACAGGCTTGTAGAGACGTTATATATAACGTCTTTACCCAATATATAATATCTCTACCCAGAACTGCTAAAAACCCGATAAGCATTTGATTCTAAAAGTGCCTATTGCCTAGGATTATACATCAGATGAATGTAAACTCTGTAAATCTTCTAAGGATTGGTAAAATTGCCATAATAGCCCACCCAATACTAACCACTGAATTAAAATTCCGAATACAGTAAATGGTATATTACTAGGTTGTTCAAAATGCCAGAAAGGATATCCTAGAATTGTCCATAATGTGGTTGTTACAGGAATTTCCTCCGGAACAAAACCCATAAATCCTAATAACAACGGGGGAACAACTAGCCAAACAGTGAGTCCACCCACTAACCAAATATTAGGATTACGAATATTTGCGGCTAGAATTTGTTGCATCAAAACGCCATAAATTAATAAGATATTGCTAACGGCAATAAAAGCCAGAATTGTTTCTATTCGCTGTTGGCTGCCTAACCCTGAAATTAATGTCCATGGCAATAGAATGGCATTCGCCATCAACACATAAATTCCCATACTGAATATAGCAGGACTTTTATCTGCCCACACCCAACTGAGCCAAGACGGAAAATGTTTGGACGCAGTCCAACCCGTCGAATGTTTTGAGGGATAACGAGACCAATCAATTAAGGCTTGCCGTTGAGGACAAACGCTAAACATAATTGCGATTAAAAGAACAACCGTTAAACTAAATACAAATATTGATACGCCTGTTAATCCCTCATTACTGGCAGTAACAGTTGGACTGAGACAAAATCCCAACAATAGAATTTCTAAATAGCCCAGAATCAGATAACTTTGACGTTTACTCATCACCGTCCCATAAGGTCGGCGAAAACGCCGTAATAGCATACTCCAAATTAAGGTAATACCGATAACAATATTCCCCAGAGTAAACCCATGAGAGATAATCAAATTTTGGTTAATTTCTGCGTAAGCCCAATAGATTGAAGGTGGATTATTCAGTGATAATAAATTCATCACTTGAGTAAACGGTTTCCAAGTTAGAAATAGATTCCCATACATAAAAATAGGGAAAATCAGCAACCAAGCAATGGCGGCAGCAGATACGGCAGTTGTGGCTTGTATATTGACAATACCCTGTTTAGAATTTCTCCCCAGTCCATACAGCATCACCGCAGAATAACACAGGGTACAACTGGCAATTAATAATCCATAAAAGCTGACCATAAATGTTAATGGAATTCCAGCATTTAATGCAGCGATGCAGTGTAAGGGAATGGTTAAACCAACAGTAATATAGGGCAAAATCGGAACCCCTAACAGTTTACCCAATAGGATTTCTTCTGCGGGTCGAGGACTTAAACGAATAAAATTGAGGGTGCCTCGCTTCTCTTCCTGGTTAATATCGCTAACAATGTAATAGCTGCCCAAGACAAACAAAATCCAGGGGATATTCCAGGTGAGAATAGTCCACAGGTCTAACCACTGTCTCGGTTTAATGCTACCCGTCTGATGTTGTAGACAGGCAAGGCATAATAACAGTTGGGCGATGATAGATAGGCTGATGGCTGCCAATACGCTACGAGATTTTAGACGACCTCGAAATTCCCGCAACAGTTGAGGATTCCAATTGCCGAGAATATTAATGATAGAAGATTGCATTGTATAAAAGGGAGTAGTAGGATATAATAAATTACAGAAACAAATGACTCGTCATTGACTAAGACGTTTGCTGATAACCGAGTTTAAGAAAGATATCTTCTAAGCTTTCCTGAACCGGAGAAAATTCAGTAATCTGATGTCCTTGTTGAATCAGCGATCGCAATAAATCTGCTGCCTGTTTTTCCCCACCTTCAAACTGAATACAGAATTTGTCAGCAGTCAATGAGTGATTCGGATAATTTATGGCTTCACAGGCAGTGATTTTGGATATTTTTTCTAATGTTTGTTGCAGGAATTCAGGGTTTGTTAAAGTAGCAATAATAATTTGTTGATGTTGGCGATCGCGTTGATAAAGAGTTCGCAGTTGGGAACTTTCCACCAGTTTTCCTAATTCCATAATCCCAATAGAAGTACAAAAATCTTCTAAATCACTGAGAATATGAGATGAAATTAAAATGGTTATTCCCTGCTGTTGTAAGCGTTTAATTGTTTCTCGATATTGAACTCGGGCAATGGGATCTAAGCCAGAAACCGGTTCATCTAAAAGTAATAATTTGGGGCGATAAATAATCGTACGGGCTAAACTTAAACGCTGTTTCATCCCCCTTGAAAGGGTATTAATTAAGTGATGACGTTTATTTTCTAAACTCACCAATTGCAAAACTTGATCGATCCGCTGGGTCAATTCTGGATCCCTGAGGTAGTATAATCGACCAAAGTAATCTAAGTAATCTGATACACTCAGATCGTCATACAAAGGAAAATCATCCGGCAAAAACCCAATCATACGCTGAATTTCGGGATGGGGTCGGTCGGGAATTAAACGTTTGCCACAGACATAAATTTCTCCAGTTGTCGGTTCTTCAGCAGTGGCTAACAGGCGAAGTAAGGTGGTTTTCCCTGCACCATTGGGGCCAATTAGCCCATAAATATCACCTTCATTCACCTGCAAATTTACCTGACTGACAGCAGTATCGGTATTGAACTGTTTTGTCAGCTTTGCGGTCAAAATAACGGGGGAGGCAACCATAACAAAAAAGCAATTAAGACCATTTCTGGCGATCACTTCAACCCTAACATACAGAATTTCGGAGATTATTTGATGCCATTCCAACTGGCGCTAGGGTAGCCGAAATGGCACAAACACCAGCAGTATTGGTTAAAATCCTAACTTTTCTAATACCGGTTGAGTTGAAACAATATGTCGATCTAAACCCAAAGCTTTCGGATCGACACCTAGGGCTAAGGCCACCAATTGGGGTAAATGTAAAATAGGTAAACCGAGAGATTTGCCAATTACTTTTTCCACCTCAGGTTGGCGAGAATCCAAATTAAGATGACATAATGGGCAGGGAGTCACAATGCAATCTGCACCCCCCTCTATGGCTTCCTGAATATGATTTCCTGCCATTTTAAAAGACTGGTCTGTGGCATAGCTCGATAACGGCCAGCCACAACATTGGGTGCGTCCGCGATAATAAACTGGCGTTGCCCCCACCGCCCGGAATACATTTTCCATCGACTCCGGTTCATAAGGATCATCATAGGGTAAATGGGTTTGAACTCTCAACAGATAACAGCCATAAAATGCCGCACATTTCAGTCCCGACAATTGCCGAGTTACCCGACGTTCAATTTCATCAATTCCATAATCCGCCACCAACGCCCATAATAAATGCTTAACCTCAGTTGCCCCAGTATAAGGCGAACAACTTTCCTGTTGTAGCAAGGTATTCACCTGTTCAATATAACCCGGATCGCTTTGTTGAAAGTCCTTAAGGCGTTCATCTACCCGACCAATCACCCCTTGACAAGTGCTACAGTGAGTTAATAAAGGTAAATTCAGTTCTTCAGCCAAAGCAATATTACGGGCATTAACCGTATCCTCCAGCAGTTGAGAATCTTCTTTAAACGTCCCAGACCCACAACAAGACGCTTTTTTTAACTCTATTAGTTCAATGCCTAAAGTTTGGGTTAAAAGTTGAGTAGATTGATATAATTCCCGACAAGCCCCCTGGGCAACACAACCGGGAAAATAAGCATATTTTAATGAGGCAGCAGCCATAATATATTGTGTTCTCCTTGGATCATTTACGGACTATTTCTATCATCGCTTGTTTGTTTCAAATTAGCTGTAAAAGAAATTGGAAGAATTAACTACTTTTAAAATTGTTTTAGATCTGCTCAATCTTCTCAATCACAGTGACTGCATCTTCTGGTTCAACTTGATTATACCAGATTTCTTCGGGTAAAATCACCACCATTGGCCCACTGCCGCAATGTCCTAAACATCCTGTTGCTTTAATCTCTGTTTCCACAGTAGCAGCGGCTTGAAATGCTTCAAGAACTTGAGTTGAACCTTGTTTACGACAGGTACGGTTTTGACATACAAGAATTTGATGAGACATGAGTGATTCTATAATTCAGTATTCAGTTTAAACGACTGCGCGATCGCGCACGTTAAATAAAAATAAGATTCTAAACAGTATTGATAAAAATCAAAGACGATCGCAATATCTAGTTTAATAATAAAAGATTGGGAAACGTTGTTGCCAGTACAGCCCTCTGACTCTCTCTCATAGAATGCTGAACCGATCTCAAGCTTTTTGGTAAACTAAAGATAGAAAACTGATTTTGTTTGAGAATGTTTGTTGATCAATTGATTCTATTATCTTAATCAAATTATGCAATTTATTAGTCCAAAAACTGACTTTGCTTTCAAGAAAATATTTGGTTCAGACCAAAGTAAGGAGATTTTGATTTCATTTTTAAATGCTATGATTTATGGGGGAGATGCTGTTATTCAGGATTTAGAAATTATTGATCCTTATAATGCAGGAGATGCAGTAGAGTTAAAAGACACTTATTTGGATGTTAAAGCAGTACTCGCAGATCAAACCACTGTCATTATTGAAATGCAACTCTGGAATGTAGAGGCTTTTCAAAAGCGAATTGTTTACAATTTATGCAAAACCTACGGAAATCAACTGAAAACCGGACAAGGATATTTCGATTTAAATCCGGTTATTGCTTTAACCATTACTGACTTTAGTTTATTTCCCTCAACTGAAAAAGTAATTAGCTGTTTTTACTTTCAAGAAGCAGTCGAACATTTTGCTTATCAAGAGCAGGAGTTAAAAATGATCTTTGTAGAACTTCCTAAATTTAAGAAGCAACTAGAGGACTTAGAAACGGTGGTCGATAAGTGGATCTATTTTATTAAAGATGCTCCAAGTTTAGAAATTATTCCTGATAAAATGCGGGAAGTACCACAGTTAGAACAAGCTTTGAATATTGCGAATCTTGCTAGTTTGAGTGCAAAAGAATTAGAAAAAGTTCGTCAACAGGAAATGTTCTGGGAAGATAGACGCGGTGCATTGAATTTCGCGAAAAGGGAAGGTCGAGAAGAAGGCTTAGCAGAAGGTCGCGAAGCAGGCCGTCAACAGGGGAGAATAGAAGGCCGTCAACAGGGGAGAATAGAAGGAGAAAGAAGTTTACTCTTAAGACAATTAGACCGTCGTTTTGGAGAACTCACAGATGATACAATCGGATTAATTGAAGCTTTAAATGATCAAAATATAGAACGTTTAGCAGAAGCTATTTTGGAATTTAATACTCGTGATGATTTACTAAATTGGCTGCAAGAAAACTTAAATTAGTGTTGAATGATTTGTTCAATGACGATTTTTGCCAGGTGATGGGCTGCACCACTATTGCCTCGAACTTGACGTAGGCGATCGCGCATCATTATCAATTTTTCTGGCTGTTGTAAATAGTCTATAACAGTATCGGCCACTTCTCCCGCTGTAATTCGTCCAACTAATTCCGGGACAATTTCCTGTTTTGCCCAGATATTCGGCCAAGCGTATAATTTTCCCTGTCGTAAGACCCAGTTATTGATGCCGCGAGCAAACCAGGATCCCAAAATGGGTAAATTGGCTAAAATTCCGGGTATCCCTTCGAGGGCACCCATAACCTCGAGCTGATAAGTGGGAATCAGGACAACCATGGGAATAGCTAAAGATCCTAATTCGGCTGTATTTGCGCCAATGGTAGTTAAACACAGATGACATTGACGAAATAAATCATAGGCGGGGGTATCAGTCCACAGTTGCACCCGTAACCCTTGCGGGGTTTCTAGATAAGGAATTCGATCAATTATTAATTTAGCGGATAATCCTTCGATTTGTTGTAATATAGGATTATGTTGCTCCGATGCATATTGAGATAACGTCTGTAAATCAACTGTCGGGGCAACGGGAATCACAAACCGGGTTTGCGGGCGGCGTTTGTAAATCTGCCCCGCGATCGCTAAACTAAAAGGTACACCTAAAGCTAACTTCATCGGTTTTGATCCGGGTAAAATCCCAATCAGTTCAAGATCGGCTTGCGTCCCGTCAATCTGTGATAAATTAGATGAAGTCTCAGTGGCAGTAGAAACATCTGCCATTAAATCCCCAATCACGTTAAATTTCTGATGATATTGGGGCGAAACAGAATTAAGAATTTCTGGTTTCATTACAGCAAAGCGATCGACCCAACGCCACCATCGTGCTTCCCATTCGGCATAAATTACGCTACGATATCTGAGACGTTTTGCGATCGCGAAAGTAAAAAATTGGTCACCGCCGAGAAATAAAACCACTCCTGTGGGCGACCAGTCCCAAGAATCAGCAGTTTTTCCCCACAGTAAAAACGACCAAAAATCTGCCGCCCCTTGTACTCGATTGACTTCCGGATACTGCTCAACAACAGCAGCTTCGTTTCCCATAGCGTGCGGACAGGGAGATAAAACCACAGAAATTCGTAAGTTTAAATTTAGTGATTTTTCCTGTTGTCGTAACGCTTTTACCGTTGGACGAACCCAAGTGGTAATTTCTCCGGGGCCGTTAGATAAAATTAGGATATCAGTTAATTTGTCATTTGTCATTAGTTTTGATGAATTTGTTGTCTGATTCTATATCATCTTGTCTTAACCTTCCTCATTGCTATATTGCGTTATCTTAAAAAAGCATCAATCATCAATCATCACCCGACCTTATGACTCAGACTGTTTGGATCGCAAGACATGGAAACCGGATTGATTTTGTTAACCCAGAGTGGTTTAATACAGCCCAGCGTCGTTATGATCCCCATTTATCCGATGATGGCATAATTCAAGCCCAACAATTAGCTAAACGCTTATCATCTGAGAATATTACTCATATTTTTGCTTCGCCCTTTTTGCGAACGGTTCAAACCGCTTATGCTGTTGCAGAAATTTTGGATATTCCGCTTAAATTAGATTGGGGTTTATGTGAATGGTTAAATGTAGAATGGATGTCTCAACAGCCTGAAACATTATCAGTTGAAACCTTAGTTCAACAGTTTCCCCGTATCGATCAAACTCACGTTACTACCCTGACAAGATATCCCGAAACTCGGGAAGATTGTCTACAACGAACGGGTGAAGCAGCCAGACGTTTAGTGGCATCTTATCCAGATGAAGATTTACTCTTTGTCGGGCATGGACTGTCAGTGGTGGGAACCGCAATGGGATTAGTTCCCAGTTTAACGGCTTCCGATATTACGGCTAGTTTATGTTGTTTAGTCAAGTTAGTTCGCAATGGTTCAGACTGGACGGTAGAACTTTATGGGGATACGTCTCATTTATCCGATACAGAAACAGTGGTTCGGTTTAATTAAGTTGACTTTTATCGTTATCAATAAATGGTTTAACTTGAATTCAAGCAAATTTAAAGAACTCAAGATAATTTTAAAGTTTACTTGGAGTAATTCATGAGGATTATTCAGACTCATTACGATATTGCCACTTGTGAATTCTAAAAGTTTGGTAAAACCCTGACTCATATTTGATGATTATGGGATAAACTATTGTAAGATTTTAAGCAATTAATCCTGATTCATATTCGAGCCGCAAAAAATGGTAACAATCACCGTCAATACACTGATTGATGAAAATGATGGGATTGGAGTCAACGGAATTTCTCTACGAGAAGCGGTCGCTCAGGCTATTTCTGGCGATACAATTACCTTTGCTCCCAGTATTGCCGACGGTACGATTACCCTAACTAATGGAGAACTGGTTATTGATCAAAGCCTTACCATTGATGGGGATACAGACAATAACGATACTACCCGCAATATTACAATTGATGCCAATGGAAGTTCACGAGTTTTCACAGTCGATGATAGTGATGGCAGTTCAGATCAAATCGTCACTATTGATGGACTGACTATTACTGGAGGCAGTACAGATAATCAGTTTCCCAGTCAGGGAGGTGGGATTGATAACCGAGAAAATCTGAGTATTCGCAATAGTACGATTAGCGGTAATTTTGCGGCGGATGGCGGGGGTATATTTAACTTTTTTGGCAGTACAGCCACAATTACCAATAGTACCATTAGCGATAATTCAGCTAATCTTGGAGGGGGTCTCTATAGTCGTTCCGCGACAGTTAATATTAGCGAGAGTACCATTAGTGGTAATTCCGCTGCGTTTTTTGGTGGGGGTCTGTATAATCGTTCCGCTACAGTTAATCTTAGCGATAGTACCATTAGTGATAATTCTGTTAATCGTGGGGGTGGAGGGGTTTATCACAACTTTGGTTTGTTGGATATTACCAACAGTACGATTAGTAATAATTCTGCCGCTTCTTTCGCGGGTGGGGGTATTCAGCAGGAATCTGGTACAGTCAATATTAACAATAGTACGATTAGTGGTAATTCTGGGGCTTCTTTTGGGGGCGGAATTGCTAAATTTTCTGGTACAACCCGTATTGTCAGTACTATTATTGCAACGAATACAGCCTCTTATAGCCCTGATGTAGGTGGTTTTTTTAGTAATCAAAGCGATCAAGGAAATAACCTGATTGGAGATGTGACCAAAAAAGCGGGTCTCAAGCCCCGTCCTTTCAGGACGGTTAACTCAATTGTATGGTATGCTAATAATATACGCCAAAATAACAAGCGTCAAATGATAGTTTATGAATTCAAGGTAAAGGGGAGAAAATATCAATATCAAGCAATAGATGAAGCGATATTAACGGCTCAGTTCATCCGCAATTCATGCCTAAGATATTGGATGGATAATCGTGGCTTGGGGAGAAAAGAGTTGTATCGTTACAACACTGAACTTCGAGCTATGCATCCTTTTGCCCGCGATCTAAACTCTCATGCTTGTCAGGCATCTGTAGAACGGTGTTGGTCAGCTATTGCTCGGTTTTTTGAAAACTGTAAAAGGAATATTCCAGGTAAAAAAGGTTATCCGAAGTTCAAAAAAAGAAGTCGTTCTGTTGAATATAAGACTAGCGGTTGGAAGCTTTTAGATCCCAAGCATATCGAGTTTATTGATAAGAAAGGGATTGGGAAGCTTCAGTTAGTTGGAACCTGGGACTTGGCTTTTTATCCGGTTGAACAAATTAAGCGAGTGCGATTGGTCAGGCGTGCAGACGGGTATTATTGCCAGTTTTGTATCAGCGTAGATGTTAAAGTTGAGACTTTGCTCACTAAACAGAACGTGGGATTAGATGTTGGACTCAAAGAGTTTTACACTGATAGTGATGGCAATACTGAGCCTAACCCACGATTTTACAGAAACAGTGAGAAACGGATCAAGTTTTATCAGCGTCGGTACGCACGCAAAAACAAAGGTAGTGCCAACCGATTAAAAGCTATTAATAAACTGGGGCGAGTACACCTTAAAATAAGTAGGCAACGTGAAGAACACGCTAAGAGAATAGCGCGTTGCGTAATTCTATCTAACGATATGGTAGCCTACGAAGATTTAAGGGTTAAGAACTTAGTTAAAAATCATTGTCTCGCCAAGTCTATTAATGATGCAGGTTGGTATCAATTCAGGAAATGGTTAGAGTATTTTGGGACTAAATTTAGCAAGGTAACGGTAGCCGTACCCTGCGCTTATACTTCTCAAAATTGCTCAAGCTGTGGCGCAACAGTTAAAAAATCTCTAAGTACTCGAACTCATGTTTGCAAATGTGGGTGTGAACTAGACAGAGATCATAACGCAGCCATTAATATTTTGAATTCTGCCTTGGGTACTACGGGGCACGTAGGAACCTGGGTTATAGACCCGTTCGCGGAGCGTGGTTTTAACCGTAACGCTTCTGGAGATTTGAGCGCTACTGTTTTAGGCGTTAAGCCTGATTCAGCAACTTAGGTCATAGAAGGAAGAATCCCCGTCGTTCAACGGCGAGGGAGTGTCAAAGGAAGTACCAGTTTTACCACTAGTACTTTAGTCGGAGATGGGAATAACCCTATCGATCCGTTACTGAGTCCGCTGCAAGATAATGGGGGTTCCACGCCAACTCAGGCATTGTTATTGGGCAGTCCTGCAATTAATACGGGTAGTAATCCTTTGGGATTAACC
>CAYNXM010000083.1:0-4446 GCA_964401105.1 uncultured Lyngbya sp.
GAAGAATAGTCTTCAGTAGATTTGGCTTGCAGTTCTCCCCAGGAACGCGATCGCATGATAGAGGGTTGAGAGGAATTAGGAGAAAAGCTGTTTTCGTTGCTATTGCGTTTGCGCCGAATTTTCATAAACTTTTCTCTCCTGCAAGTTGCGATTTGTGGGTCTAATTTCTATTTTACTTTGGTGAGAAAGTCTTTGTAAGGTGAGCCAATCAAAAACATCTACAGTCATCTTTTGTCTACGACCAATTGCCCACCTTACCTGACTACCTTACTTTCGACGGCTGATTTCTGCTTCTATTTTAATCTTTAAGGTTCTGGCTGCTTCAAAATCTGGATTAAGTTTTAGGGTTTGGTTAATACTTTCCCAAGCTTCATCTAATTGCCGCAGTCGATATTGACACATCGCCAGGTTATGATAAGTACTTGGATCATTTCCATGTAATTTTAGAGAATGCTGTAAAAATTCTGAGGCTTCCTGATAGTATCCCATGTTGTAAAGAAGCATGGAGAGGTGAAAGGGTAAGTCTTGTGATTCACCAATATAATAGTAGGTATTCCAGATATTTTGAATAGCCCAATATAATTCTTGAATCAAAGTATCGGACGCTGTTTTTATCTGTTCCATTAGGGTGGGAAAACAACCGAAAAAGATATTAGCATCCCAACGACTCAGGCGTAAATAAGCCAATATTTGTTGTAAAGTGAGGGTGCAATAATTGGATTCTAGTCCTTTTTTGAGGGCAAAGAAATCATCCGGACTACTATTTTCGATGGCTTCACGGTAAGCTTGACGGGTTTCGATACAATCTTTTGCCGGGTTGCCAAATACAAAGGCGCAGATATTGAAGCTGCCGTGACGATGGGGCGATGTTAAGGCTTGTCCCTTTTGGTTTTGGGTGTATTGGGCGATCGCATGATAGTTTACCATCAGGGAGAAGCAGCCATGATGTAAAGTCAGTTTAGGTTGATCTCGTTCCAAAAGATCTGTTTCTCGACTATACCCTTTATCTCCTGAGAGTAATAGTAGGCGATCGCTACTGAGTTGGCGCAGATTTTGGATACATTTTAAGCCAGTAAAGGGGAATAAAATGGTTGTATCAGCAAGACGTTGTTGGTAGGTATGCAGAATCTGATTAAAATCTGGATCGTCGTAGTAGTCTGGGGTGATGGGGTTATCGTCGTAGAATATTTCTAGGTCTTGAAATAAATTCGGATCAGAAAAATCAAGTTCTGCTGTTGGAGAGAGAACAGAAATTAGGGTTTCGTAAAGTTGTCCGTTTTGAATATAGAATGCATCCTGAGGAATGCTATCAAAAAAGTAGTTTGCTAGAACAATTAGGGGATTATTTAGTGTTTCGGCAGAAAGTATATCCCCAGAGTGAAGCAGTTTTAATTGTGTGTCGGTTTCGACATCAAAGCGGGCAAAATCAAGAACACCTTGTTCAATGAAAGGTTGTAAAGCCGGATGAGACTGCCAAAAATTGAGGTTTTGTTCGGCAAAGTCGGTGAGAATATACTTTATGGGAATTTCCCGCAAAATCGATTGAGAATAAGACTCACAGAATTGTTTGAGGAAGTGATAGGCAAAACGACCCGAACCCGCACCGAGTTCAAGTAGATAAACGGGTTGAGTAGAATCAAGGGTATTGTGGCGATGTCCGTCTCGCAGAAAACCAAAGACAACTTTACCGTAAGCGTTGGCAATGAAGGGGTTGCTACTAACATAATGAGGCACTTTCCCGGTATTCCAGGCTTGTACCCCTTGTTGCTGGAAAAATTGCCGCTGTATTTTCCACAGCAGAGATTGAGAAAGGCGTTGATTTTTTTCTATAAGTTGCTGAGATAGGTTTTCAGTAGGAATCTCTATATCCATAGGTAAAGGTTTTTAGACAAGAGTAGAGTTTTGATCCAAAAATTTAAAACAACAGGAACTCAGTTTAGTCAAATTTGATTGACTTAGGAGCAATTAGACTGATAGAACCTAATCACTTTCCTTTGAATCTTCAGGAGCTTGAATCACATCAACCAGTGATTCTCTCCGCATCGCCTCAGCATACTCCTGATGATTCCAGAGATCTGGCTTAAGATCCCAAGGTGGGGCAGAAGGTCTTTCGTTCAGCCAAAATGTGACGTGATCTCTGTACTGATCCCAATAGCGATGGAGGTGACGAAGTTCTTTACAAGTGTATTTATCGTAATATTTCGATTGAGGATTCACTACTGCTTCCATAACAACGCCGTCTAACAGAAAATGCACGTGACTACCCGTTCTAATTGTAGCCCGCAAAGCCATCTTCGAGCGATGACCTGTATCTCGACCGTTTCCCGATGCAGCAAACCACGTTCTGTTTTGCCAATGAGAATCATTTTTTATACTTGAAAGGAGTTGTCTGTCTTGTTCGTTCAACAGCCTTACGTTTTCCTTTTGCTGTTTCACAGTATCGCTGTCATTTTGATCAGCGTCAAGTTCTTTCTGCTCTAGTTCTAATATATTCACTGGTATATTTGTATAATCGTCCAATGTGTTAATTAAATGCTCATTACTGGCTTGAATATTCTCATCAAAATTTCCACTTTCATATAGCTTTCGCCCGATCTCTATTGCTTCTAATACAACTTTCAGTTTAGCTTTTTGCGTTTTACCCTTACTCCGACGTAATTGATCCAGCTTCTCCAAAACTTTCGCGTCTTTATTAACTTCTACCCTTTTGTATAAATTGACTGCTGCATCCTTCCTCGTACCATAACCTTTATAATTGTTCAGAAAAGCGTTATTCCCATTAAAAGGCTCTGCTAATCCAAAGAACTTATCACCTGTTTTGTGTTCAAGTTCAGGAATCGTATCCTGATGCCACCGAACGTGTTCCCACTTGATCCAACCAGACTGGTTATTAGAGCGTGCGCGTACCCAGCGCTTGTTTGCATTATCCATATAAGTTTGATTCGGATCGACTTCAAGTGAAGGATTTGCTCCCATTAGCTTCGTCTTCAGTTTCTGAAGAGATTGTGTAGAATCTGGCTGTTGATCTCCGCCATAAACTGTTGTATTTTTATTAATGCTTACGGACATGAATTTAGCCTGAATTGCTAACTCGGAATCATTAGGTGATGGTGTCAAAGATGTTGCAACACTTTGTACTTGACGCTGTACGCTACTGCCATTCTGCTGCACAACGTGAGTTAATTCATGGGCGATTAATTCTTGTCCGCCTCGACTGCTGGGATTGTATTCCCCTCGCTTGAAAAATACATCCTGTCCGGTGGTGAAGGCTTTAGCTTGGATGGACTGACTTAAGCCATCTGAGGTGGCATCAGTATGGACTTTTACCCCGCTAAAATCTGCTCCCATTGCCTGCCCCATTTTGGCTTGGATTTCTGGCTGTAGGGATTGTCCGCCTGTACGTTTAGCGTGATTGAGGGTAGACTCAAACTCAGAGTTGAGACTGTTATCTCCACCGTCTGAGCGTTGAATATGTCCCCAAAAAGGCTTCTGTTGCAACGGTTTGGTTTGTACTTCGTTGCTTTCATTCTCGCCCCGTGCCATTCGTTGCAGATAACCGTGTAAGGGTTTGGCTTGTACCTGTTGTTCTCCGTCTTCGGTGTGGCGCTGAATCTCTTGTTGAGGATTAAGGTAGGGGTCTTGCTTTGCCATCCGTTGCAGATAGCCGTGTAGGGGTTTCATGTCGATCTTGTCCCCTTGGTCTTGGCTACGCGCTAGGGTTTCGGGCTTCATTTGTAGTTCTTCTTCCCCTTCTGTCTCTTGACTGCGTTGCAAGGTTTGAGGAGAGTTAATCTGTTCGACGACTCGCTGGGCATTAACATCAGCTTCTCGTTCGTAAACGTCTCCCACTTCTCCTAAAGTGTACCCTTGGGCTTGAACAGATTTTGGTGTGGGTGTGAAAGACACAGATGAGTTTTCAGGAGATTCTGATTTAGCTTGTAATTCTCCCCATCCTCGTGAGGGTGGCAAAGAGGATTGAGGGGGGTTAGGGGAAAAATTGCTGTTGTTACTATTACGTTTGCGCCGAATTCTCATCTAGGTTCCCTCGGAATCACTCAACTCGTCGTATCACTCCCCATTTTAGTTGATTGATTGAGAGATATTGATAAATATCAATATTTTTAACAACAGGTTATTCTACTCAGATGAGATAATCGATAATCAGGTTGTTTTTTCAGTTATAATTAGACTTTTTGCTACTATATGATAAAATATTAGAACAAAAAAATTAACAATTTTAATCTCTTTTATGTTAAAATTTACTATTAGTTTTTTCAGCAATTACTAAGGATAAAAAAACATATAATTTAGAGATGACTAGACGTAAGATCTTAATTTTGCAAACAGATTTTCTGTCATCCAATCATAGCTTTGGTCGTCCATTTTTTGTAACTCTTCAGTACACTGTTGCGGTGTCATCCGAGCAGAGGCTCCAAAGAAGTCAAG
>CAYNXM010000084.1:0-5724 GCA_964401105.1 uncultured Lyngbya sp.
GTGGCAATCATCACTTCCCGAGGCTTGGCATCTCCGAGATATTCATCAATGATTAAACCGTAGCTATTTTCACCGTAGAAGACTTGACGGAGCAAACTGAGGAGATAAATCGGTGTTAAGATTAGTCCAATTGCGGAGAGGGCAACAACCACAATCTTGAAGCTAGAACTATAAACATCGCTGGTGGTAATCCCGAGGAATACAGTTAACTCACCGACAAACCCACTCATTCCAGGTAATGCTAAAGATGCCATCGCGCCAGCGGTGAACAGGGCAAAGACTTTAGGCATACTTTCTGCCATACCGCCAAGTTTGTCCATGGCTAAAGTATGGGTGCGTTCGTAAGTAACTCCAGTCAGGAAGAATAGCATCGCTGCAATTAACCCGTGGGAAATCATCTGTAATACTGCGCCGTTGAGTCCTAATTCTGTTAAGGAGGCAATTCCAATCAGGACAAAACCCATGTGAGAGATGGAAGAATAGGCGAGGCGACGTTTGAGGTGGGTTTGACCAAAGGCACTTAAAGCACCGTAGACAATATTAACAACACCGAGAACTGCTAAAACAGGGGCAAAGTAGAGGTGGGCGTTAGGGAACATTTCGATGTTCATCCGAATCAGTCCATAACCTCCCATCTTCAGTAATACACCCGCTAAAATCATAGAAACTGGGGTAGGCGCTTCGCTATGAGCATCGGGTAACCAAGTGTGTAAAGGGAAAATTGGCAGTTTAACCGCGAAGGCAATTAAGAATCCAGCGTAGAGTAACAGTTCGAGGCCGATAGGATAATGTTTGTGGGCTAAGGTTGCCATATCAAAGGTAACATCACCTTTGTAGAATGCCATGGCTAAGGCAGCAGCCAAGATAAAGACGGAACCTAAGGCAGTGTAGAGAATAAACTTGGTTGCAGAGTAAAGACGCTTCTGTCCGCCCCAAATAGAGATTAATAAATAGACAGGAACTAATTCGAGTTCCCACATTAAGAAGAATAATAATAAGTCTTGGGCGGCGAATACACCAATCTGGGCGCTGTAGAGAACCAGAATTAGGAAGTAATACAACTTCGGCTTTTTGGTCATGCGCCAGGATGCTAAAATCGCAATGGTGTTAACCAGGCCAGTTAGGGCGATTAAGGGCATCGACAGGCCATCAACAGCAACAGACCAATTGAATCCGATTTGAGGCACCCAGGCATAGGTTTCAGACAGTTGAAATGCAGAACTATCGAGGTCGTAGTTTTGCCAAAAACAGATAATTGTCAGTACTAAATCTATTAACCCAACCCCGAGGGCATACCAGCGAACGGTTTTACCTTCTTTATCGGGTAGGAGGGGAATCGCTAAGGAAGCGACTAGGGGGAGCAAAATAATGGTAGTGAGCCAAGGAAAGTGAGTCATCATCGCCAGTGAGAATAAATACCTATTGCTGACACTTCAATTATATTCAGAAAAGTGAAGTTTTGTTAACCCCATTGTAAACATTTCCCTAGAATAGACAAAAAAAGCCTGCAAACCTTTACTGTCATTGCTTTTACGGATTATTTTATCAAAATTATTCTGAAATTCCAATATCGGTTTAAAATTCTGTAATTCTTACAAATAAAGGATTTTAGACGATTTAACAATAAATTTTTTAAACTTGATAGTTTTAACTTATGTAAAGTATAAGCCACAGTTAGACCCGGATTTGTACACGAAACTATACATTTGTTTACTATCTAAAGAGGGATTAAGATGCCTCTGTCTTGGCATTATGCCAACGCGATACGTCTGACGACACACAAGCTAACAACTCAACTGATTCGAGAAAATCACAGAATAGTGGGCATATTGTAGAGAAGATGCCGTTGAATATCCGGGAGTGGGATTGCCCTCAATGTGAGACTCACCACGATAGGGATATCAACGCCAGTATCAATATTTTGGCGGCAGGACTCGCCGTGTCAGCGCCAGTCGCTCATGGGGGAAACCCGCCCATACCGCGCTGGCTTGTCTGTGGAGCGACCGTAAGACGAAGTCTTCGCAGCCAAGGGAGCTTGCATCAAGCGTGAACGAAGACCCTCGCGATGTAAGTCTGTCAAGGCAGGTGCGAAACCCCGCAAGGGAAAGAAGCAGAAACCCAAAGAGCGATGTTTGGGAATCCCGCACCCCCCGTATTCAAGGGGGCAGGCATGGCGCAGTTTTGGTGTCGGGAGGATGTCAATTAGCGATAAACTAATGAAGACTGCTACTTAACAAAATCTTATTTATACGTCTGCAACAGACTTTATCCATTAGAATCAATGACCCATTGGCTTTTAGAAACAAGTTGGATCGTTCCCTTATATGGCATAGTGGGGGCGGTTTTAACTCTCCCCTGGTCTACGGGGGTAATTCGTCGGACAGGCCCGAGACCTGCGGCGTACTTTAATTTATTGATGACAATTGTTGGATTTATTCATGGCAGCATCATTTTTCGGCTGACGTGGGACCACCCGCCTCAGAAGCTGATTATTCCTTGGTTACAAGCTGCTAATTTAGATCTTCCTTTAGTCCTAGAAGTGTCTCATGTCAGTATCGGGGCGGTTGAGTTGGTGACCGGTATTAGTCTGCTGGCTCAAATTTTTGCTTTGGGCTATATGGAAAAAGACTGGTCTTTAGCCCGCTTTTACGGCCTTTTAGGCTTTTTTGAAGCAGCAATTAGCGCTATTGCCCTGAGTGACTCCCTCTTCCTCACCTACGGGTTACTGGAAATGCTAACCCTGTCTACTTACTTACTGGTGGGTTTTTGGTATGCTCAACCCTTAGTCGTGACAGCCGCCCGCGATGCCTTTCTCACGAAACGGGTAGGGGATGTATTACTCCTGATGGGTGTAGTAGCGGTTTCCGCCCTAGCTGGCAGTATGAGCTTCACCAATATTGAATTATGGTCAGAAACGGCTCAGTTATCACCGCTGGTTGCCAATTCATTGGGATTAGCCTTAATTGCAGGCCCCATTGGGAAATGCGCTCAATTTCCGTTACATTTATGGCTAGACGAAGCGATGGAAGGCCCTAACCCGGCTTCAATTCTGCGAAACTCCGTTGTTGTTGCTGCTGGGGCTTTTGTACTCATCAAACTGCAACCGGTTCTCGCCCTTTCTACCATTGCCAGTGATACCTTAATTATTATTGGCACCATTACTGCCATTGGTGAGTCAATGGTTGCGATCGCTCAAATTGACATTAAACGGGCCCTATCCCATTCCACCAGTGCTTATCTAGGACTAGTATTTATTGCTGTTGGCCTGCAACAGACCGATATTGCTCTGTTACTGCTGTTTACTCATGCGATCGCTAAAGCCCTGCTGTTTATGAGTATCGGTGCAATTATCATCACCACCAACACTCAAGATGTGACAGAAATGGGGGGTCTGTGGTCACGGATGCCGGCAACAACCACTGCCTTTATGGTCGGTGCAGCCGGACTGGTGACTTTAATGCCCTTAGGCACTTTTTGGACAATGCGACGTTGGGTCACAGGGTTTTGGGCTGTCCCTTGGTGGTTACTGTTGATTATGTTATTGGTGAATGGATTAACGGCGTTGAATTTAACTCGGTTATTTGGCTTAATTTTTGCCGGAGATCCGCAACCCAAAACCCGTCGCGCCCCCGAAGTGTTGTGGCCGATGGCGGTACCGATGGTATCTCTCACGATTGTGTCGCTGTTGGTGCCCCTGATGTTGCAACAATGGCAACTGTTATTAACCTGGAGTGCCCCTTTAGTCGAGGCCCCCGCCACTGGATGGAGGGAAATTTTAGAAGAGTCGGCTATGCCATTATTGGTGATTTCAGGAATGATTGGAGTTGGAATTGGGGCAGCAATTTACCTTTATGATCTGGTTGCCAAACCCGTTAAATTGCCATGGAAAGGATTACAAGATCTGTTTGCTTACGACTTTTATATCGATCGCTTGTATCAAGTGACGGTCGTGTTTTTGGTTAACCGGATTTCTCGTCTAAGTGCTTGGATCGATCGCTATATTATTGATGGCGTTGTTAATGCATTTGGGTTAGCGACTCTGTTTAGTGGAGAAGGACTGAAATATAGTATTTCGGGTCAATCTCAATTTTATGTTTTCACCATTACCCTCAGTGTTGGTGTGATTTTGATCTTGATGTTATGGCAGTTTTAATATTTTGCCAGAAGCCCGTCGACTATAATTTTTGATTCAGTGTGACGATGAATCTTGGGCAAGGCTTACACCTGTTAATAAACAGAGGAGATGGGATAATTTCGATATACAATCTTAAAGGGATAAAAAGGATAATCGTGACAGAAATTTTATCAGCAGATCATCAAGTGGCAATCAGCAAGGCTGTCAATTTGCTGCAAAACAGTGATGTCGTTGTTTTTCCAACCGATACTATTTATGGTATAGGAGCTAGCATCGCCTCCGAATCCGGTATTAAAAAGATTTTTGAGGTCAAATCGCGATCGCCAGATCAACCCCTGATCATTTATGTTGCTAGTTTTGAACAACTACAACAAGTCACTCAAGACGTTTCTGAAAGTACTATCGCTTGACACTCCCTCGCCGTTCTACGGCGGGGATTCTTGGTTCAGCGAGTCTCCGTAACTAAGCAGGATTGCTCCAACTCAGCTAGAGGGAATCTCACGCCTGCGCGTATGACTTCCGGTATGCCCTACCGTAGTTAAACCCAGTTGCAAGATGTTTTTTGCTGCATTGATATCTCTATCCTCAATATAATTGCAATGTGGACAAATATGAGTCCTTGTCGATAGAGATTTCTGCACTTTTTCACCACAGTTAGAACAGTTTTGGGAAGTATTGTGAGGCGGTACTGCCACAGTAACCTTGCCATATTTGTAGCCAAAATATTCTAACCATCGGCGGAAAGTTGACCATCCCGCATCACTAATACTTTTAGACAGGTGGCGATTCTTAACTAACCCTTTCACATTTAAGTCTTCATAGGCAACCAAATCGTTAGACTGGATTAAACGGAGTGCCACTCTCTTGACAAACTCTTCTCGCTGCCGACTTACTCTTAAATGCTTCCTGGCGTATCGCCTACGCGCCTTAATATAGTTCTGGGTAAGATTTTCTCCTTTACAGAATTTCTTAGACTTTTGACGATTAGCGCGATTAAGTCGTCTCTCAGACTTCCTGTAAAACTGTGGGTTAGGCTCTGTGTCTCCACTGCTTAAAGCCAGGAAATACTTAATCCCTAAATCGAGTCCTACAGATTTATGAGATGGCTCCATTTTTGGAACAATATCTCTTGGATCTAAGTTTATACAAAACTGTACATAGTAACCGTCTGCTCGTCTAACAATTCTTACTCGTTTGATTTGTTCGGGCTGGAAATAATTTAAGTCCCTTGAACCAATCAGCTTTAAATTACCAATCCCCTTTTTGTCGGTAAAAGTAATATGCTTACGGTTCTCAGATAACTTCCAGCCTGAAATTTTATATTCAACTGAGCGAGAATTCTTTTTATAACGCGGATACCCCTTCTTGCCAGGTCGGTTTTGTTTACAGTTATCAAAGAACCGATTAATCGCTCTAAGAATTCGCTCAATACCAACCTGGCAGGCATGAGAGTTTAAATCCTCAACAAACTTAAACTCTTTTCTGAGCAATGTGTTGTACCTAAAAAGTTCTTTTTTACCTACACCACGGTTATCCATCCAATAGCGAAGGGCTTTGTTTCTGACAAACTGCGTTGTCCTAATTGCCTC
>CAYNXM010000085.1:0-3900 GCA_964401105.1 uncultured Lyngbya sp.
AATGGTGATTCCTTAACTTATCAACTGTTGTCAGCGCCTGATGGCATGACCATTGATTCAGAAACTGGAGCGATCTATTGGGAAACTGAAACAATCCCATTAGGCAATTATAGTGTAGTGGTTGAAGTTTCAGATAACCGGGGAGAAACAGCACTACAACAGTATTCCTTATCTTTAACCGATACACCCAATCGTCCTCCCATCTTCACAAGTACTCCAGAGGTCGATGCTTGGATTAATAAACTTTATAGCTATGATGCAGATGCCACTGACCCCGATTCAGATGACTTGGTATATGGCTTAATTATTGGGCCTGAAGGGATGACAGTCGATCCACTTTCCGGTCAGGTAGAATGGACACCACCCCCTGTTTTAACGCTGGGAGATACGGTTCTTGGTCAAATTCGAGTCCCAGGAGAGCAGCACGAATTTCAGATTCCCGGTCAAGTCGGGCAACAATTATACTTCGATCCGTTGCAGTACACTGGATCTTATCGAAATTGGGATTTCAGAATCTATAGTCCCAGTGGTCGGGAAATATTAAAAACCGATCTAAATACCGAAAATATTCTTACCCTAACAGAGAATGGCAACTATCGTATAGTTCTAGATGCCAAAGGTGAGCAGACGGGCAGCTACGGCTTCAGCGTGATAGACCTAGATTTAGCTCCTTATGTTGAATTGGATACTGAGGTAGAAGGAACTCTAGCACCAGGCAGTGAAGATGATATCTACCGCTTTAGCGCTCAAAAAGGCCAGCATTTGTTCTTGGATGACATCAGCAATAGTGGCAGCTTAGATTGGCAACTGTATGACCCTTACGGTAATGAGGTTCCAGGAGCCAACAAGAGATTCAATGGTTCAGGCTATCTGGAGGTGACTATCCCCCATGATGGTGACTATATTCTGGCATTAAAAGGAGAGGAAGGATTTACTGATACTGTTGAATATGCCTTTGAAATCATTACTCCTGACACGGTAACCCAGGCAATTGAAGTTAGCAGTTATGCCAACCCTCAGCCAGTCTATGGCAATTTAGCTGAAAAAGGGGAAGTAGATCTCTATACCTTCACAGGAGTTGTGGGTCAGCGGATTTATTTAGATCAGTTGTTTCTAGATAGTGACTCCTCTTATTCCCATACCATTACCATCTCCAGTCCAACAGGAAAACAAGTTCTCTCTCGCAATTATGGGTGGTCTGGTATTGATCCTGACCCGATTACCCTGACTGAAGCTGGAACTTACGAAATTAGAGTTGATGCGAGTCGTGAATCTACAGGAGAGTACAGCTTCAGTCTTTTAGACCTAGCTTCAGCTACACCCATCGCTCCAGATCAACCCCAATCCGGTGTTCTAAATCCCGGTCAGGAACTCCATCTGTATGAATTTACCGCACAAGAGGGAGCCCGATTGTACTTTGATACCTCCAATGACATCCGAGGTGGAGTGTGGACGCTGTTTAGTTCTGGCAATGACGATATCGAAGAAAAGTCACTCTCTCGGGATATTGAGTACGTCTTCGAGAGAGACGATACCTATACCCTAGCAATTCGTGGCTACAATGGAGAAACACCCGTCAACTATGGGTTTGAACTAATCTCGCCTGAAACAAATACAACGCCTCTGACTCTCAATCAACCCGTCACGGCTGAGATTGGAGAAAAAGGAGAAATTGATATTTATACCTTCACAGGCAGTCGGGGACAGCGGTTATTTTTTGATAACTTGATTAGGATAAACGGTACGACGGCTGAGTTACTGGCTCCGAGTGGTGTCACAACAGGGGTAGATCGCTATCTAAATAGTAATGACTACTGGTATCGCGAGCCTTTTTTCTTACCCTCCGGAGGCGAGTACCAAC
Source organism: uncultured Lyngbya sp. (assembly GCA_964401105.1). Taxonomy (GTDB): domain Bacteria; phylum Cyanobacteriota; class Cyanobacteriia; order Cyanobacteriales; family Microcoleaceae; genus JAAURB01. Next base: position 1,862 of record CAYNXM010000085.1, read on the forward strand.
TGGTAATTGATGGTGCAGGAGAACCGACTGAGGAGTATAGTTTCCAACTGCTAGATTTAGATCTGGCTCCTCAATTGCCGATGGAAAGTCTAGTCGAGGGGATGACTTTAAACCCAGGCACAGAAGTCCAGTTCTATCAAATTACAGGTCAAGCGGGTCAACGATTATATTTCGATTCTCAGCAGTCGGTTAGTTCCACCTTTTGGCATTTGTACAGTCCAGGACTAGAAGAGCTGACAGACAATGGTAGTGGTCTCTCCAATGACTTTGAAATCGTCTTACCGTCAGATGGCACATACTACCTGATGCTGCGAGGAGAAAGTGCTGACCCTGTGGACTATCAACTTCAGGTAGTGGCAAGCACTACAACAGAAACGCCGCTCACCTTGAATCAGGTAACTACAGGAAATATCAGTAAACTGGGTCAGCAAGATGAGTTCATTTTTGAAGGCACTCAGGGTCAGATGGTGTATTTGGATGCCCGCCTAGGAAGTGAATCACTAGAGGTGACAATTACAAATCCTTCCGGCAATGTTGTCTTTGAAGGTGACTTAGCCGAAGATGGATTACCAATAACCCTAAATCAATCAGGTTCTTATACTCTAACGGTAGATGGCGATAAAGAGAACCTGGGAGAGTATGGCTTTGTCCTAGTAGATGACACGCTTCCTCTCGTGATAGATGGGACTCCGGCATCGAGTCAACTCACTGCTCAAGAAACGGTACTTTATTCCATCTCAGGCACGCGGGGTCAGCAATTGCAGCTAGACAGTTTACTTAATGCACCTGGAGCGAATTGGACACTCTACATTCCCAGTTCAACTTTAGGAGATGCAACAGTCCTAAAATCGGGTTCCCTTTCTGAGGATTTAATTGCTACCCTTCCGATAGATGGAGAGTATATTCTGGCTTTGAGCAATGAGTCAGAAGAAATTGTCGATTATCAGATTCAACTGAACGATATATCACAAAACGCGGTGGTTAATAGTGGGTTTAATATTGAGTATCAAGGAGAGACAGCAGCAGAATATACCCTCACTGCTAATGCCGGAACGTTGGTCTTCTTCGACGGAATTGAGAGTAACTATCGCTACAACAGTGTTAGTCTCTTGGCACCTGACAATACAACTATTTTCAGTGGACAGAGACCTCAATCTGACAAACCTCAATCTGACAGGGATGCATTGCTCTTAAATCAAACTGGAGAATACCGCCTGATTGTCAATGCCCAGGATCTCTATTCTTTCAAATTACTGGATTTAGGAGAAGCCACTCTACTAGAGCTAAATACCACAGTCACCGCAACTGTTCCAACTGATAAAACCATTGCTTACAAGTTTAGTGTAGAGGCAGGTCAGCAGATTTTAATCGATAGTATTGAGGGCAATGGATATGTCAGCGCCAGGTTATTTGATAGAGCTGGACGACAACTCTTAACGAGTACTGATTCAAGATATGATAATGGCCCCCTTTCATTGCAGGCTGGAGAATATTATCTGACACTGAGCAATAGTAGTAATGCAACCGATATAGAATTGCGGGTCTTAAATCTAGCAGCTAACCCCGAAGCTATTCAACCGCAACAAGTTATTGAGGTTGAGTTTGACCCCAAAGGCATTGCAGAATCTTTCACTGTCAGTGGACAAGCAGGAGAACGACTCTACTTTGACTCCCAACAATGGTCGTCTGGAACTTGGTCTGTTTACACTCCAGATGGAGAACAACTTATCAATAATAATCTCTCCAATGATCTTGAAGTTGAACTGCCAGTAACCGGAGAGTATCGGGTTGTATTAAATTCACAAAACAATAGCAGTTCTGATTTTTCCTTCCAAGTCTTTTCCAGTACGACGACAACGACTCCAATTGATTCAGATAATGTAATTGAGGGGTCGTTAACCACACCCGGACAACAAAAGCGCTACACCTTTGATGTAGAGTATGGTCAGCAACTTTACTTTGATAGTCTCACAGTATCAAGCAATTTAGATTGGCAACTGATATCTCCTAGTGGTAAAGAGGAATTCAGTGACGATTTC
>CAYNXM010000086.1:0-6415 GCA_964401105.1 uncultured Lyngbya sp.
AAAGTGACCCATGATTATATGAACACTGACGGTGCAATTCCTTTGCCGGCGACTTATTTAATCGAAATGAGTCAGCGTATTAGTGAACTTAAACCTGGGTTATCTGTTCGTCTTTATAGTGATTATCCTTTTCCCTGGCGAGAGGAAACCGGGGGACCTAAAGATGAATTTGAAAAAAAAGCATTGCAAAAATTGAAACAAAATCCGAGTCAACCGTTTTATCGGTTTGAGTCTATCAATAATCGTCCTTCTTTTCGTTATGCTGAAGCTGATATTCTCCAACCGAGTTGTGTGAGTTGTCATAATACTTATCCTGGCACTCCTAAAACAGATTGGAAGGTGGGAGATGTGCGAGGAATACTAGAAATTACTCAACCTGTAGACGCAATTACAAAACATCTTCAACATGGACTCAGAGAAACCGGATTACTGTTAATCGGATTAGCAGTTTTAGCCTTATCTGGATTAACATTAGTCATTGGTCGTTTGCGTCGAACCTCTAAAGAACTGGAACAAAAAGTACTTGAACGCACTGCTGAACTACAAGAATCAAATTTAAAACTAACTGATGAACAGGAAAAATCAGAGCAATTATTATTATCTATTTTACCACCACCGATTGCTCAACGATTAAAAGATGGAGAACGTCAGATTGCTGATGGCTTTACGGAAGCTACAATTTTATTTGCAGATATTGTCGGGTTTACTTTCTTATCTGAAAAAGTATCCCCAGAGGCATTAGTTAAGATGTTAAATGAAATTTTTTCAGCGTTTGATTCCCTTTGCGATCGCTATAATTTAGAAAAAATTAAAACCATTGGCGATGCTTATATGGTAGTGGGTGGACTCCCTTATCCCTGCGATCATCATGTGTCTTTAATTGCTGAGATGGCGTTAGAAATGCAAAATGAAGTGACTCAGTTTAACGACCGAAATCACACTCAAATTAATATCCGGATAGGGATCAATACAGGCCCCGTGGTAGCAGGTGTGATTGGGAAAAAGAAATTTATTTATGATTTATGGGGAGATGCTGTTAATACGGCTAGCCGCATGGAATCTCATGGTATTGCTGGAGAAATTCAGGTCACAGAAGAGGTGTATGAAACTTTAAAAAATCAGTTTACTTTTGAAGATCGGGGATGGATTGGAATCAAAGGCAAAGGTAAAATGAAAACCTATTTACTCAAGGGGAGAAAACCTGCATCAGTTTTAGTTTAAACCTGCCGCAAAATCCTATTTTTACTCAAATTATTCATAAACTCTGTAAAAACTGTATACTAATCTACAGAGAGATTGAATAAAATATGGATAGTTTAATCAAGAAATAGCCGAATGATCGGCATTGAGATCGAAAGAATTAACATTAGGTATTATTGAGTTAAGATAGTATTATCTGAGATGTCGCAACATAATAAAAAAAGTAAAATATAAACTGAATCATTGATGATGTGTTGTATAAAGTTATGTTAATTTGAGGGAGTAGAATCTATGCGAGCAGTGCTGATGGCGGGCGGATCTGGGACGCGACTCAGACCGTTAACCTGTGACCTCCCCAAACCAATGGTACCGATTCTCAATCGTCCCATTGCTGAACATATTATTAATCTACTTAAACGACATCGCATTTCTGAGGTGATTGCAACCCTCCATTATTTGCCCGATGTGATGCGAGAATATTTCCAGGATGGGAACGATTTGGGGGTACAAATGACTTATGCGGTGGAGGAAGATCAACCCCTAGGGACTGCTGGTTGTGTTAAAAATATTGCAGAATTGCTCGATAGCACATTTTTGGTGATTAGTGGAGATTGTATCACCGACTTTGATTTAAGCGCCGCCATTGAATTTCATCAACGTAAACAGTCCAAAGCCACACTGGTATTAACCCGAGTTGCTAACCCCTTAGAATTTGGGGTAGTGATTACCGATGAAAATCAACGAATTCGTCGCTTCTTAGAAAAACCCTCCACCAGTGAAATTTTCTCTGATACCGTCAATACAGGTACTTATATTTTGGAGCCGGAAGTCTTAGAATATCTTCCCATCAATCAAGAGAGTGATTTCTCAAAAGATTTGTTTCCGTTATTGCTCGAAAAAAATATTCCTATGTATGGTTACATTGCCGAGGGATATTGGTGTGATGTGGGTCATCTCGATGCTTACCGCGAAGCCCAATATGATGCATTACGGGGTAAAGTCAAACTGGATATGTCTTACCCAGAGCGATCGCCGGGGCTTTGGGTGGGAGAAAATACTTATATTGATGAAACCGCTAAGATTGAAACCCCTGTATTAATTGGTCGCAATTGTCGGATCGGGCCAAGAGTTGAAATTGATGCCGGGACTGTAATTGGTGATAATATCACGATTGGAGCCGATGCCAATGTTAAACGCCCGATTATCTGGAATGGGGCAATTGTCGGGGATGATGCCCATCTACGAGCCTGTGTGATTGCCCGAGGCACCCGCGTAGATCGCCGGGCTCATGTGTTGGAAGGGGCCGTTGTCGGGTCTTTATCGACGGTGGGGGAAGAAGCCCAAATTAGCCCCGGTGTGCGGGTTTGGCCGAGTAAAAAGATTGAATCTGGGGCAACCCTGAATATTAATCTGATTTGGGGTAATACCGCCGCCCGCAACTTATTTGGACAACAGGGGGTTCAAGGTATTGCTAATATTGATATTACTCCAGAATTTGCCGTAAAATTAGGGGCCGCTTATGGCTCAACCTTAAAACATGGGGCAACGGTTGCAGTTTCTCGAGATCAGCGCCGGGTTTCCCGCATGGTGACGCGATCGCTGGTTTCTGGGTTAATGTCAGTGGGGGTAAATACCCTTAACCTGGAAGATACAGCTATTCCTGTGTCTCGGACTGTGGTTTCTAGCCTCGATGTGATTGGGGGAGTTCATGTGCGCTTATCACCCGATCGCGCCGATCAAATCCTGATTGAAATTTTAGACGAAAACGGGATTAATATTTCCAAAGCCAAGGAAAAGAAAATTGAAGGGGCATACTTTAAAGAAGATTTACGACGGGCGCAAATTCCAGAAATTGGCAGTGTGGCTTATCCTTCTAAAGTCGTCGATACCTACAGAAGTAACTTTGAAAAACATCTGAATATTGAAGCCTTGCGCCACAGTAACGCCCGCGTGGTGATTGATTATGTTTATGCGGTTTCTGGGGCGATTTTACCCCAACTTTTAGCCAAGTTTGGCTGTGATGCAGTAGTGCTGAATGCCAGCTTAAGTCAAATGGCAGTTTCGAGTAAAGAACGAATTAATTTATTGGATCAATTGGGGCGAGTGGTAGAAGCTTTGCGGGCCAGTTTTGGGGTACAGGTTTATGCCAATGGCGAACAATTAATCTTAGTCGATGAAACCGGAAGCCCGATCCGAGGAGAAACTTTAACCGCATTAATGGTGAGTATGATCTTAACCGTTAACCCGAGAAGTTCTGTTGTGGTTCCAGTTCATGCTTCCTCTGCGATTGAACAAATTGCTCATCGTCATGATGCCACTGTGATTCGCACCAAAGCCAATCCAACCGCATTAATGGAAGCTTGTCATACTCATCCTAACGTAGTGTTGGGGGGAAGTGGAGAAATCGGCTTTATTTTTCCTCAATTTCATCCGGGGTTTGATGCGATGTTTTCTATTGCGAAGTTAATTGAGATGTTAACCACGCAAGAACGCACTGTCGGGCAATTACGATCTGATTTACCTCATGTTATTCACCGTCGTTATACCGTTCGTTGTCCTTGGGGAGTCAAAGGGGCGTTAATGCGGCATTTAGTCGAAACCCACGCCAGCAATAATTTAGAATTGATTGATGGAGTGAAACTTTTAAACTATCAAAATGATAACTGGATTTTAATCTTACCGGATGCAGGGGAACCCGTTGTTCATCTCTATGCCAATAGCTACAATCGAGATTGGGTGGATACAACCCTACGAGAATATCGGAATTTAGTTCAAGATTTTGTTAATCAATATCAAGGAATTGCTTTAGAAGAAATATGAAGTCTATATCTGATTATGTAGAGATGACTGCTGAATTACTCAATTTACCCATTGCTCCAGATTATCGTCCGGGTGTGATAGCAAATCTAGAAGCGATTGCCGAAATCGCTCGTTTAGTCACAGAATTCCCCTTAGATGAAACGGTGAAATCTGCTGCTATGTTTAACCCGTCACCAGATGAAGAAATTGATGACATTTAATTTACAACAAACTGATGCAACTTGGATCGCAGAGGCAGTAAAATCTGGTGAAATTTCAGCCACACAAATCTGCCGTCATGTCTTAGATGATATTCAACAGCGCAATTCTAGCTTAAATTGTTTCACAATAATATTAAAAGATAGTGCGATCGCCACCGCTGAAGCTATTGATCGTGATATTGCCGCAGGAAACGACTCAGGAGTATTAGCAGGGGTACCGTTTGCCGTTAAAAACTTATTTGATATTGCCGGGACAATTACCTTAGCCGGTTCAAAAATTAATCAAGATCATCCTCCTGCTGCCCAAGATGCCACTGCTGTAACTCGCCTTAAACAAGCTGGGGCAGTGTTAGTTGGGGCGTTAAATATGGATGAATACGCTTACGGTTTTGTCACAGAAAATCATCATTATGGCGCAACTCCCAACCCTCACGATCCCAAACGAATTGCTGGCGGCTCTTCAGGGGGGTCTGCGGCGGCCGTGGCAGCTAATTTGATCCCCCTGACGTTAGGGAGCGACACCAACGGTTCTATCCGGGTTCCAGCGGCGCTATGTGGGGTATATGGCTTTAAACCCACTTATGGACGCTTATCTCGGGCAGGTACAGCTTTGTTTGCCAGCAGCTTCGATCATATTGGCCCATTTGCCCGGTCTGTGCGGGATATTGCGATCGCCTACGATATTTTACAAGGATCCGATCCCCGCGATCCCATTTGTACCAAGCGGCAACCTCAATTCTGTTTACCTCAACTCAATGATGATATTACACAGTTGCGTATTGCTGTAGCAGATGGATATTTTGCTGAAAATGGAGATCCAGAAGTCTTTGCAGCGGTTGAAACAGTTGCAAAAGCATTAGGAGTAAGACAACGAGTAACAATACCTGAGTCCCATCGTGCCCGGGCAGCCGCTTATTTGATTACAGCGTCTGAGGGGAGTAATCTACATTTAGAAGATTTGCGATCGCGTCCTGCTGATTTCGATCCCGCCACGCGATCGCGTTTTTTAGCAGGGGCACTGATTCCGGGGAGTTGGTATCTTCAAGCCCAGCGATTTCGCCGTTGGTATCAGCAACAAGTTCAAAAGATTTTTCAAAAGGTTGATGTGATTCTCGCCCCCACAACCCCCTGTATTGCAACCCTACTGGGACAAAAAACAATGGCTATTGGGGGGAAAGAAGTATTAGTCAGACCTCATTTAGGGTTGTATACTCAGCCGTTATCATTTATTGGTTTACCCGTTTTATCGGTTCCAATTTGGACTGCTGCGACTCTGCCGTTAGGAGTTCAAATTATTGCTGCTCCCTATCAAGAGGCATCAATTTTGAGGGTAGCAAAAGTGTTGGAAGATCAAAGGATTATTCATCCAAATTGACCCATAAAATCTGGGTTGGGTTAAGGCGAGGTAAATATTGTTGATGAGACTGAGAATCGGTGGATCGACTAACGACATAGACCCCAAATCCATTGAGATGAACAGTTTGACTTTGAATCATCCCAAGCATAATCCCGCAGAGGGTTTTGAGGTGACAGGCATCTGGCTACAACTACTCACATTGACTCAGAAAGTCATTGAGCGCATCATCAGAGTTGGGAAGTTGAAGTCATGCTCACTTAAGTCGTTGCCGTGCATGAATTTCACTACCAGGTTACACATTGGTTATGTTTTTGATAATGCCTTCTTAGGGCTTTAACCCGTTTACCACTCCAAAACTTACCAAAACTGTTAGGCAGTGCGGCAACGGCTATATTATTTTGACCTCTATCCACTCCAATCCAGTTGACAGGCGAGTCAGCATCGGGAACATCCATCGATACTGATATCAGCCCATACCACACCCCAAATCTCGATTTTGAGATTTTTAGAGAACCTAATTTAGCTTCTTTGTTAATGATTTTCTCTAAAGTATTTTGGTGTGATGCTGAATGGACTGATAGAGGGATTCGTTTCTTAGCACCTCTATACAGGCTGAAAGAAACAGTAAATAAATTCCCTTGACGACTAATACGATACCCTTGATTGTTAATCTCTAAAGGTAAGCGCTTAAATTTTGGGCGTTGCACATTAAATGTATGACAACTCAAAAAGTAGGTATAGTCCAATGTTTAAGATAGTAGGTCAATAGCCGAATAGACATATCAAGCTGATCAATTGATTTAGAGTAGCAAAAAGTCTTTCGACGGGGCGCGAGCGT